>NZ_CAXAOQ010000037.1:0-65288 GCF_963970575.1 Pseudomonas sp. EA_65y_Pfl2_P74 | reverse complement strand
CTTAATCATCTTTACAACTTCCAGCTTGAAGCTGTCGTCGAATACTTTGCGTTTGTCGGTCATGGAGAGCTCCTCAATAGGTGTATTTTCCACCTATCGGGGTGTCCGGGGAAATTAGACCACTGCAAACGGCCCTCTTTGGGCCGTTTTTCTATCTGCGGGAAGTGTATGGCGACTCCGATTGATGACCGCTCGTCTTAAAACCAGTCTCACCTGTCAGATCTGACAGTAGCCGAAATGAGTCGCACAGGGTTCTCATGGTTCATCGATCACCGAGGAGTGCGTGCCATGAACAACCCTGCTTCCAGCTCCGGTCCCATCGCCATCCTGGCGCTGACGCCGCCTTATATTCCGCGGCACACTTACCCGATCATTCACCCAACCGCTCAGGTCGGGCTCTCCCGGCTCAACTATTACGCGGACTCGAAGGGACTGTTGGTGTTATTGGGGCCGTATCAGGGTCAGGTGGCCAATGAAACCGGACGGCTTTACATCGATAGTTTCCCTCAGCCACTTTCTACCGATATCACCAAAGACTCGACGACGCCGCTCGAGTTTCGTTTGCCGATAAGCATGCTCTCGGACGGAGTCAACACAATGAAGGTCAGTGTCCAGCGCCAGTCGGGCAATCTGGATTCGGCAGAGCTGCGCGTGCTGCATTCCAACGTTGCCCCCGCCGGCAATGACACAGATCCGAATCCCCCGCCGGCAATGACACAGATCCGAATCCCGGCAATTCATTGCTGAACATTGACGTCACCCCGCAGAGTATCGGCCCGGCCGAGGCTATAGCAGGCGTGAAGCTCACAATGAGTTGGCCAGGCATGGCGCTGTATGACCTGTTGACCATCAACTATGGCGGTAAAACCCTCACCCATCAGCTCGTGCCAACTGCGCAGGATCCCAACCCCGAAACCAAACCCGTTGTCTTGACCTTTAACACTGCCGATTTCGCCCATGACCCCAACAACCCACAGTTCATATTCAAGTACAACGTCATCAGTCAGATAGACGACTTTTCCGGCACGTCATCGAACGGAGTATTCAACCCGCAGGAATTCTGGTCGAAGGACTGTGTGGTTGATGTGCATCTCGATTGGGCAGTACTGGTGGAAGCAATACTTCAGGAAATCCTCGGAGACAACGGTGACGATCCGGCCATTGTTGATCTGGGCAAAATGAATGGCGGGCCGTTGTGGGCGCTGATTCACTTGGTCGATTCGATTTGGCAGGCGGGGGATGAGTGCGATCTGACTTTCGAGGCTTTGGTGAACGGGGTCGTGACGGCTACCCACCAAGTGAAGGTGCCGGTCAGTCAGGTACCGGGACAATTGTCAGTGGCTACTCCCAACGCCAAGGTCATTCCCGGCAGTACGGTGCAGGTGACATTCAAGCAGATCAGGGGAGGGAAAATTGTTGGTGTTTCCAAAACGGCGGAAGCACGGGTGGTAGGGGCCGGGTTACCTGAGCTGGAGATGGATGTCAGCCCGGTACATTTGTCAGCTGAGCGATACTACGCTGATCAATTCCCCCCCCAATTTCCCGAGTATTTCTTTCCATCCGACCCGAAAAGCGGAAGTTACATCGATCGTAAAGCCACAGGCGGGGTCGGTACGATTATTTATGCTTCCAGCGATACGAACATCGTCTCGGTCGATCAAGACGGCAGGTCCTATGCTCGAGGAAATGGCGAAGCCATCGTTACCGCCACTGACGCAGCCAATCAAAGCAAGAGTTATAAAGTCACGACATCCGGTACCGCACATCAGGTGGTTTTCCGATTCTGGACTCCTGGGGATAACTCTTGGCGAGGCGCCACGCAATTTGCGGCGGCCAGTGGCGGAAGGCTTTTCACTATATCCGAGATACAAAGTCACTTTAGAAGCTTCACTCCCGCCAAGTTTCAGGGGCCAGAACTCCATCATGGGACATGGACGTCCACACCTGGAACGACAAGTGGCGGCAATCCGGCCTACTGGATTGGCAGATGGGATGGCGCGCATTTTTTGCATGCAGATAATCCGTCATTTAGGTCGGTATATGTCTTCACCATAACAAGGACATGACAAAAGAAGAAATTAGAAATAGGGGACAGAAATAGGGGACATCGTCCGGCAAACCCATGTCCCGTGAAGGAGCAGGCTGACGCTTACGCAGAAATCATGTGAAGCCGGATTCGTAAAATTTGTTTAAAGGTCCTCTCGCCGACAGCGGATTTTTCCCGCGTCGGGCGACTGCCATCCTTGCAACCCTTCTCAATCTGCATGGTGCCCGTTATGAATACGCCCCACCCACAACGCTCACACGGCTTGCTGAAAAGCCTTCTGGCAGCCGCCCTGCTAATCCCCCCTCACCTTTGCTCAGGAACGCCCGTGGCCGGACGGTTCGCAACTGGTGATCTCGGTGTCGATGCAATTCGAAACCGGCGGCCAGCCCGAGGGCGCCGAAAGCCCGTTCTCAGGTAGCCCGCTGCCCAAGGGCTACCCCGACTTTCCGGCGCAGACCTGGTTTGATTATGGCTACAAGGAAGGCCTGTGGCGCATGCTTGACCTGTGGGATCGCACCGCAATCAAAGTCACCTCCCATGTGGTCGGCGAAGCGGCGCTCAAGCACCCGGAACTGGCCAAGGCAATAGCCCAGCGCGGGCATGAACTGGGCGCCAACAAGCGACGGATGATGTCGGTGAGTTTGCACGACCGGATTGGCGGCACTCCCGCGATGGTCGAAACCATGGAGCGGTTCATCCGTTACGCACAGTCTCATCCGAAAGTCAGCTTCATGCGCAACGATCAAATTGCGCAGATCGTGCTGACCGAGAAAATCCGCTGATAGATAACAGCGAAGCGCTCTACAACCATTGATTGCGCCGAAACAGCCCTGCTCACGCCATGATCAGGGCTGCTTGCGCTTTGATGGTCATCGTATAACTTCCTGTTGACATTCCCCTGAAGCTCCGCAAATATCGCCCCAAATGTTGTACGACAACGCACAACATAAATAAAAACAAGAAACAAGGGAGCGTCATAGTGAGCACTTTCGTCCGCAAATCCGTTCGTCATTTCCGCACGACTTTCATCCGCTCTCCCCTGAGCCTGATTGGCTGCAGCAGCCTCGTCTTGTTGGCTCCGCTAAGCGCCAGCGCCGAAGGCTTCGTCGATGATGCCAAAGCCACGCTGAACCTGCGCAACGCCTACTTCAACCGCAACTTCACCAACCCCAACAACGCACAGGGCAAGGCTGAGGAGTGGACGCAAAGTTTCATCCTCGACGCCAAATCCGGCTTCACTCAAGGCACCGTCGGTTTCGGCCTGGACGTGCTGGGGCTGTATTCGCAGAAGCTCGATGGCGGCAAAGGCACCGGCGGTACGCAATTGTTGCCGATCCACGATGATGGACGTCCGGCGGACAATTTCGGTCGCCTGGGTGTAGCGCTCAAAGCCAAGGTATCGAAGACCGAACTGAAGGTCGGCGAGTGGATGCCGGTGCTGCCGATCCTGCGCTCCGACGATGGCCGTTCCCTGCCGCAGACCTTCCGCGGTGGCCAGATCACCTCCACCGAAATCAATGGCCTGAGCCTCTACGGCGGCCAGTTCCGCGCCAACAGCCCGCGTAACGATGCGAGCATGGAAGACATGTCGATGAACGGCAAAGGTGCGTTCACCTCAGACCGTTTCAACTTCGGCGGTGGCGAATACACCTTCAACGAAAAGCGCACGCTGGTCGGCGTGTGGTACGCCGAACTCAGCGACATTTATCAGCAGCAGTACTTCAACCTCAGTCACAGCCAGCCCATGGGCGACTGGACCCTGGGCGCCAATCTCGGCTTCTTCAACGGCAAGGAGAATGGCAGCGCGCTGGCGGGCGATCTGGACAACAAAACCGCATTCGCCCTGCTCTCGGCCAAATACGGTGGCAACACTTTCTATGTCGGCCTGCAAAAGCTCAGTGGCGATAACGGCTGGATGCGGGTCAACGGTACCAGCGGCGGCACCCTGGCCAACGACAGTTACAACGCCAGCTACGACAACGCCAAGGAACGCTCCTGGCAGCTTCGCCACGACTACAACTTCGCCGCCCTCGGCATCCCCGGTCTGACCCTGATGAACCGCTACATCAGCGGCGATAACGTGCACACCGGGACCATTACCGACGGCAAGGAATGGGGTCGCGAGTCCGAGCTGGCCTACACCGTACAGAGCGGGCCGCTGAAAAATCTCAACGTGAAATGGCGCAACGCGACGATTCGCCGGGACTTCAGCAACAACGAGTTCGATGAGAACCGGATTTTTATCAACTATCCGATTTCGTTGCTGTAAACCCCTGAAGCCGCATCCCTCCTGTGGGAGCAAGCTTGCTCGCTCCCACAAGGGTTGGCATGACGAGACAGTTTTTTGATTTGGCCCTTGCGTCATTTACACCAAAAGTCGCGTTGACAAGACCGGGAAACCCTACCGATACTTCAGCGCAGTCATACGACAACCTACAACAAACCTAATAACAATGTGTTCAGGGATTGCCATGACGTCTGATTCTGATTCCCGTGCCCCCTTCAACCGTCTGCTGCTGACCGGCGCCGCGGGTGGTCTGGGCAAAGTTTTGCGTGAACGCCTGCGCCCGTACGCCCATGTCCTGCGGCTGTCGGACATCGCCGATCTACCCCCGGCCGCTGATGATCACGAAGAAGTCGTGCTCTGCGATC
This sequence comes from Pseudomonas sp. EA_65y_Pfl2_P74, assembly GCF_963970575.1. Classification (NCBI taxonomy): domain Bacteria; kingdom Pseudomonadati; phylum Pseudomonadota; class Gammaproteobacteria; order Pseudomonadales; family Pseudomonadaceae; genus Pseudomonas; species Pseudomonas sp. EA_65y_Pfl2_P74. Next base: position 60,589 of record NZ_CAXAOQ010000037.1, on the reverse strand, counting down.
TGGCCGACAAACAGGCGGTTCATCAACTGGTCGAAGGCGTGGACGCGATCCTGCATTTCGGCGGTGTTTCCGTCGAGCGCTCGTTCGAAGAGATCCTTGGCGCCAACATCTGCGGCGTCTACCACATCTATGAAGCGGCACGTCGCCATGGCGTGAAACGCGTGATCTTCGCCAGTTCCAACCACGTCATCGGTTTCTATCAGCAGGACGAGCGCCTCGACGCCGCTTCCGCGCGCCGCCCCGACGGCTATTACGGATTGTCCAAGTCCTACGGCGAAGACATGGCCAGTTTCTATTTCGATCGCTACGGCATCGAAACGGTCAGCATCCGCATCGGATCTTCGTTCCCCGAGCCACAGAACCGTCGAATGATGCACACCTGGTTGAGCTTCGACGACCTCACCCAACTGCTCGAACACTCGCTGTATGCCCCGAACGTCGGCCACACCGTGGTGTACGGCATGTCCGATAACAAGGACGTCTGGTGGGACAACCACTTGGCCAGCCACTTGGGTTTCGAAGCCCGGGACAGCTCCGAAGTGTTCCGCGACAAGGTCGAAGCGCAGCCGATGCCGGCGGCCGATGACCCGGCGCGGATCTATCAGGGTGGCGCTTTCGTCGCGGCCGGCCCGTTCGGTGACTGATGACTCTGCCAGGGACAAAAAAGAATGAGTATGCAAGCCCAATTGATCGTCGACGCCCGCAACGCGGTCGGCGAAAGCCCGGTCTGGGTCGCGCAGGAAAACGCTCTTTACTGGGTGGATATTCCCAATGGCGGGCTGCAACGCTGGAGCGCTGACACCGGGCATGTCCACGCGTGGAAAGCCCCCGAAATGCTCGCCTGCATCGCCCGTCACAGCCGTGGCGGCTGGGTGGCGGGCATGGAGAACGGTTTCTTTCACTTGCACCCGCATAGCGATGGCAGCCTCGACAGCGAATTACTCGCCCAAGTCGAACACAGCCGTGGAGACATGCGCCTCAACGATGGTCGCTGCGACCGTCAGGGCCGTTTCTGGGCGGGCAGCATGGTGCTGAACATGGGTTTGAACGCCCCCGAAGGCCGGCTATATCGCTACGGCGCCGGCCAGTGCGGGCTGATCGAAGCGCAACTCGATGGCTTTATCGTGCCCAACGGCCTGGGCTTCAGCCCGGACGGCAAGACGATGTACCTGTCCGACTCACACCCCAACGTGCAACGGATCTGGGCATTTGACTACGACACCGCCAGCGGCACGCCGTCGAATCGTCGTGTGTTTGTCGATATGAATCACTACAGCGGTCGCCCTGATGGCGCCGCCGTTGACGCCGACGGTTGCTACTGGATCTGCGGCAACGACGCCGGACTCGTTCATCGTTTCACCCCCGACGGGCGACTCGATTACTCACTGCCCGTGCCGGTGAAAAAACCGACCATGTGCGCCTTCGGCGGTAGCCGGATGGACACCTTGTTTGTCGCCTCGATCCGCCCCGGCGACGATCACGACCCGCAGTCTCTGGCCGGGGGCTTGTTCGCTTTGAACGCCGGCGTCAAAGGCTTGCCGGAACCGGTTTTCGACAATTTTCTGTAACGCGCCTCTGCTGCACCGCTTCGCCTTGACCACAAAAATAACAAGACTGGAGACACCCTCATGGACTTCAAACGCACCTTGCTCGTCGCCGCACTTCCCCTTGCGTTCACCCTCAGCAGCGCCGTTCAGGCACTGGAAATCAAGTTCGCCGATGTCCACCCGGCCGGATACCCGACCGTGGTCGCCGAAGAGCAACTGGGCAAAACCCTGGTCGCCGAGAGCGACGGCAAACTGACCTTCAAGATGTTCGCCGGTGGCGTGCTCGGCTCGGAAAAAGAAGTGGTCGAACAGGCGCAAGTCGGTGCGATCCAGATGGCCCGCGTCAGCCTCGGCATCGTCGGCCCGGTGGTGCCGGACGTGAACGTGTTCAACATGCCGTTCGTGTTCCGCGACCAGGCGCACATGCGCAAGATCATCGACGGTGAAATCGGCGACGAGATTCTCGACAAAATCACCAACTCCGAATTCAACCTGGTCGCCCTGGCCTGGATGGACGGCGGCACCCGTAACCTCTACACCAAAAAACCCGTGCGCAAACTGGAAGACCTCAAGGGCATGAAGATTCGTGTGCAGGGCAACCCCATGTTCATCGAAACCATCAACGCCATGGGCGGCAATGGCATTGCGATGGACACCGGGGAAATCTTCAGTGCCTTGCAAACCGGGGTAATCGACGGCGCAGAAAACAACCCGCCGACCATGCTTGAACACAACCACTATCAGAACGCCAAGTTCTACAGCCTGACCGGGCACTTGATCCTGCCCGAGCCGATCGTGATGTCGAAAACCACCTGGAACAAACTCACCCCGGATCAACAGGCCCTGGTGAAAAAAGCGGCCAAGGCCGCGCAAGCCCAGGAACGCACGTTGTGGGACGCCAAGACGGTGAGCAGTGAAGAAAAACTCAAGGCTGCCGGTGTCGAGTTCATTACCGTCGACAAGAAACCCTTCTACGAGGCCACCGCTTCGATCCGCGAGAAATACGGCGCGCCTTACGCCGATCTGATCAAGCGTATCGAAGCCGTTCAGTAACCCTCCCTGCCCTCAACGAAAGGCCCGGCAGCGCAGACCTCGATGGATGTCCGCGCCTGCCCGGTTACGGTGGAACCCGATGAAGAATCTGCTGCTGGGCATCAACGACCGGATCTACATGGCCTGCATATGGGTCGCCGGTCTGTCAGTGCTGACGATTTCCCTGATCATCCCTTGGGGGGTGTTTGCCCGTTACGTTCTCGGTACCGGTTCGAGCTGGCCGGAGCCGACTTCAATCCTGCTGATGATGGTCTTTACCTTCATCGGTGCCGCCGCCAGTTATCGCGCTGGCGCTCACATGGCCGTGGCCATGCTGACCGACCGCATGCCTGCGCCACTGTGCAAAGGCATGGGCATCGTGTCGCAATTGCTGATGGCCACCATTTGCCTGTTCATGACCATTTGGGGCACCAAACTGTGCCTGTCGACCTGGAACCAGTTCATGAGCGCCCTGCCAACTTTGCGCGTGGGCATCACCTACATGCCCATCCCGATCGGTGGCGCGCTGACCATGATTTTCGTGCTGGAAAAATTGTTTCTGGGTGACCAAAGCAACCGCCGCGTGGTGCGGTTCGATCTGGTTGAAGAAAACGAAGGGGCTGCCTGATGGACGCGTTGATTCTGTTGGGCAGTTTTATTGTCTTGATCCTGATCGGCATGCCAGTGGCCTACGCCCTCGGGCTGTCGGCATTGATCGGCGCGTGGTGGATCGATATCCCGTTCCAGGCCCTGATGATTCAGGTGGCTGGTGGGGTGAACAAGTTTTCGCTGCTGGCGATCCCGTTCTTCGTCCTCGCTGGCGCGATCATGGCCGAAGGTGGCATGTCACGGCGGCTGGTGGCGTTCGCCGGGGTGCTGGTGGGATTCGTGCGCGGCGGCCTGTCGCTGGTCAACATCATGGCCTCGACGTTTTTTGGCGCGATCTCCGGCTCCTCGGTGGCCGATACCGCTTCGGTCGGTTCGGTGCTTATCCCGGAAATGGAGCGCAAAGGCTATCCGCGCGAGTTCTCCACGGCGGTCACCGTCAGTGGTTCGGTGCAGGCGTTGCTGACGCCGCCCAGCCATAACTCGGTGCTTTATTCCCTGGCGGCTGGCGGCACCGTGTCTATCGGCTCGCTGTTCATGGCCGGTGTCGTGCCCGGCCTGATGATGAGCGCGTGCCTGATGGCGCTGTGCTTGATCTTCGCGAAAAAACGCAACTACCCCAAAGGTGAAGTCATACCGCTGCGCGAGGCCTTGAAAATCTGCGGCGAGGCGATGTGGGGCATGATGGCGATGGTGATCATCCTGGGCGGGATTCTCTCGGGGATTTTTACCGCCACCGAGTCGGCGGCCATCGCCGTGCTGTGGTCATTCTTCGTGACGATGTTCATCTATCGCGACTACAAATGGAGCGAACTGCCGAAACTGATGCACCGCACCGTGCGGACCATTTCGATCGTGATGATCCTGATCGGCTTTGCCGCCAGCTTCGGTTACATCATGACCCTGATGCAGATCCCGGCAAAGATCACCACGATGTTCCTGACGCTGTCGGACAACCGCTACGTGATCCTGATGTGCATCAACGCCATGCTGCTGTTGCTGGGCACGGTGATGGACATGGCGCCGCTGATCCTGATCCTGACGCCGATCCTGATGCCGGTGATTCTGGGCATTGGCGTTGACCCGGTGCAGTTCGGCATGATCATGCTGGTCAATCTGGGGATCGGGCTGATAACGCCGCCGGTGGGCGCGGTGCTGTTTGTCGGTTCGGCGGTGGGCAAGGTGAGTATCGAGAGCACCGTGAAAGCGCTTATGCCGTTTTATGCGGTGCTGTTTCTGGTGTTGTTGCTGGTGACGTATGTTCCGGCGATTTCGCTGTGGTTGCCGCATCTGGTGCTGTAAACCGTCGCTGTGGTGAGGGAGCTTGTGCCCCTCGCCACAAGGTTCAACTCAAGCCCGCAGCAACATATAAACCGCCACCACCACACACACACTGGCAAACCCCACCTGCAACGCCCGCGCCGGCACCCGCGCGCTGAGCTTGCGGCCGATGATCATGCCAACAATGCTGGCGACGATAAACGCGACGCCCTGACTGTCGATGCGAACGCCGGCGTGAAACGCGCCGATCACACCGATGGCGGAAATCAGACTGATCACCATCAACGACGTTGCGACAATCGCGCGCATCTGCACGTCGGTCAGTTGCTTGAATGCCGGCACGATCAGGAAGCCGCCGCCCACACCGAGCAATCCGGACACCACACCGGTAATCGCGCCCAGCGCCGCAAGCGTGGCGGTGCATTTGGCCGTCCAGTCCAATCGGCCGGTTTGTTCATTGAGCATGCAATTCTTCTGGCCCCAACTGGCGTGGCCATGATCGCTGGGGCCCTGCTGCTGACGCTCACGGCGCAGCATGCGCCAGGCCACCATGACCATCAGCAGGCTGAACAGAATCATCAGGATCTTTTCCGACAATTGATGCGCGAAGTAGATCCCCAGCGGCGAAAACACGGCGCCCAGTGCGGCAATCAGCAGCGCCGCACGATAACGCACCAGGCCATGGCGCAAGCCGTCGATGGCACCGACCGCCGCCGCACTGCCGACCGCAAACAACGCCACCGGCGCTGCCTGGGTCATCGTCCAGCCGAGCCCGAGCACCAGCGCCGGCACCGCGAGAATCCCGCCGCCCGCCCCCGTCAGCCCAAGAACCAACCCCATCAGCACACCAAACAGACTTGCCAGCAACATAAGGAGTCCTCAGTCAACTTTGGACAGGGAAGTCAGCCACTCGCGCCCCTTGAGCATGCCGTGCCAGTAGAACCACGGCAGCAACGTTGCCTTGAGTAACCACGCCGAACGACGCGGCACCGTCGGGTCAAGGGGAAAGGTCGGCAGCAACTTCCCGGCATAACCGAACTCGGCGAGGATCACCTTGCCCTTCTCCACCGTCAGTGGGCATGAGCCATAACCGTCGTATTTCAGCGGCAGCGGCTGTTGCTTGCGTTGGGCCAACAGATTTTGCGCCACCACCACGACTTGCTTGCGCACCGCCGCCGCGGTTTTCGCATTGGTTGTGCCGCAGATATCACCCAGTGCGAACACCTCGGGATAACGCGGGTGCTGCAGGCTGTGCTGATTGACTTCACACCAGCCGGCAGCGTCGGCCAACGCACTTTGTGCGATGAAATCCGGGGAGACCTGCGGCGGTACGACGTGCAGCAAATCGAAGGTTTTTGCCTCGCGGGTGACGTTGCCGTCAGCGTCCTTGATCTCGAACCATGCCGTTTTCGCCGGGCCGTCGACCTTGACCAGATTGGCGTTGAAGGCCAGTCGGGCGTTGTACTTGTCGATGTACTTCATCAGCGGCGGCACGAACGTCGCCACGCCGAACAATGCGGCGCCGGCAAGATTGAACTCGACATTGACGTTGTTCAGCACGCCGGTTTTACGCCAGTGATCGCAGGACAGGTACAGCGCCTTTTGCGGCGCACCGGCGCATTTGATCGGCATCGCCGGTTGTGTGAACAGCGCTTTGCCACCGCGCAATTTCTGCACCTGGTCCCAGGTGTATTGCGCGTGCTGATAGCTGTAGTTGGAGGTCACGCCGTGCTGACCAAGGCTTTGCTGCAAGCCTTCGATTTTTTCCCAGGCCAGACGCAGGCCGGGGCAGACGATCAGGTTTTGATAGCTGACGATACGTTGATCGTTGAGGGTGAGTTGGCGAGTCTCCGGATCGACGTTGGTCACCGCTGCCTGCACCCAGGTGACTTGACGCGGTAGCACCTTGGTCATCGGTCTTACGGTGTCTTTCACGTCGTAGGCGCCAGCGCCGACCAGCGTCCACGCCGGTTGGTAGTAGTGCTGGGCGCTCGGTTCGATCACAGTGACTTTCAAGTGCCGATCGCGCTTGAGCAGACTGGCAACGAAAGCGATGCCGGCCGTACCGCCGCCGATGACCACGATATCTGCACTGATGGATGGGCCCCCGTGTTGATCGTTCATTGCTTGTTCCTTTTACTGCACGCAAGAAGGGTGTCGCCTTGACGCAAGTCCGCTCCCGAATCGGGTTTGTTTGCTGGCTGACATTTATGAGTGACCCCAGCTTTTGACTACCGCCCCGCAATACAAACCGGAGAGGGTTTTCATCACCTGGATGACTTCCGGGCTGGCCAGGCCGTAAAAAATGTATTTGCCTTCGCGGCGCGTCGCGACCAAACCTTCATCACGCAGAATGCCGAGTTGCTGGGACAGGGTCGGCTGACGCACGCCGGTCATTTTTTCCAGTTCGCCGACGTTGCGCTCGCCCTGAGTCAGTTGGCACAGGATCAACAAGCGATCCTCGTTGGCCAGGGCCTTGAGCAAGGCGCAGGCCTTGGAGGCCGAGGCGCGCAATTGCGCAACTTCACATTCGCTCAAACTGGATTGCATTTGCAGGAAGCCCTCAACGTCACTTAAGCTGCGAACATTATGTTTTTACATAAAGTGTTGCAAGCGACTTTTCGCCACCTGACTTTTCTCGTCCTCTGCACAGGTTCATGCCCATGCCCGCGCTGATTGAAGCTTTCCTCGACCCCACCTCCTGCACCTACACCTACGTGGTGTACGAGGCAGATGGCGGGCAATGCGCGATCGTCGACCCGGTGCTCGATTACGACGGCGCCGCCGGGCGCACCTGTACCGCTCAGGCCGACAAAATCATCGCCTTCGTCCGCGCACACAACCTGCAGGTGCAATGGCTGCTGGAAACCCACGCCCATGCCGATCACCTGTCCGCCGCACCGTATCTGCGTCGCGAGCTGGGCGGGAAGATCGCCATTGGCGAATCGATCAGCAAAGTGCAGAACGTGTTCAAGGCGCTGTTCAATCTGGAGCCTGAGTTCTGCGTTGATGGCTCACAGTTCGATCACCTGTTCGCCGCGAACGAGTCGTTCATGATCGGCAACCTCAATGCCACCGCCCTGCATGTCCCCGGTCACACCCCGGCGGATATGGCTTACCTGATCGACGGCGAACAGATTCTGGTCGGCGACACGTTGTTCATGCCTGACGTCGGCACTGCGCGCTGCGACTTCCCCGGCGGCAATGCTCATCAGTTGTTCAACTCGATCCACAAACTTTTGGCCTTCCCGGCGAGTGTGAAGCTTTACGTTTGCCACGATTACCCGCCTGAAAGTCGCCCGGCACGCTGCCAGACCACCGTCGGCGAACAGCGCAAAAGCAACATCCATGTGCATGACGGCATTGATGAAGCGGCGTTTGTAGACATGCGCACAAAACGCGATGCCGGGTTGGGCATGCCGACGCTACTGCTGCCGGCGATCCAGGTGAATGTGCGTGCGGGGAATTTTCCGGCGCCAGAGGACAATGGCGCGGTCTACCTCAAGATCCCACTGAATCTCTTGTAGGAATACTCTCTTAACTATCTGAAATAAAAGACTTTCCTACACTCTCTGGCGATAGAGATGAACTGGAAAAAATCCCGCCGACGGCCAGACTTCATTGGGTATACATTCAATGGAGTCTTTACAACATGGATATTCGTCAAAACCACCGCGACATGACAAAGGCGCAAAAAAACGCCTTCATCGATGCGGTTCTGTTACTTAAAAACAATGTCGACAGCGTCCTGCGGCCCGGACAACAAAGTCGCTACGATGACTTTGTACAAATCCACAAAAACTCGATGGGGCGAGGCAACCCCCTGACGCCCAACCCCCATCGCAGCCCCTTGTTCTTCCCTTGGCACCGAGTTCTGATCCGCCAGTTTGAACTGGCCTTGCAGGTTGCCGCCAACAACCCAGGCATAACACTGCCTTATTGGAACTGGCAAATCACAGGGCCAGACAATCCCTTCACCTCAAGCTTCATGGGCGGGAACGGTGACAACACACAAGATCAGCGCGTAACAAGCGGCCCATTTTCCAGCGAGCATTCTCAATTCAACGTCGCCGTTTGGGACGAAGGCACCGGCAATCCGGGCGTCCGCCGCAACCTCGGAGCACAAGAGACCTTGCCCTCTGCCGAAGCGGTTATTTCAGCCTTGAACAGAACGCCCTATTGGCAAGCCACCGATCAAGCAGGCTGGGAAAACTCCGCTGAACGCGAGCTTCACAATCCGGTGCACGCCTGGATCGGTGGCAGCATGGCCGAAGCCTCCTCGCCCAACGACCCGATCTTTTTCCTGCACCACTGCTACCTCGACCTGCTCTGGGAGCGCTGGAAGCACCAACACCCCAACATTCCTTCCTTTCCATCGGATGAAATGAGTGGATCAATACTGGTGTTTCACCCTGCCAACGAGCCTGCGCCCTGGATGCAAACCTACACCGTGCAGCAGACGCTGTTCACCGAAGAGCTCGATTACCGCTACGAGGACATCTGACGGTACATGACGCTCAATTGCCCAAGGTCAAACCGTTCGCCGGCAATGGCAACGCGGTTTTGTAGCGCACCTGCTTCAGCGCAAAGCTCGACCGGATGTTCGCCACGCCCGGCACCTTGGTCAGAAAGTCCATCATGAACCGCTCCAGCGACTGAATGGTCGGCACCAGGACCCTGATCAGGTAATCCGGGTCGCCGGCCATCAGATAGCACTCCATCACTTCGGGGCGATCGGAAATCGCCTCTTCAAAATGCTGCAATGCTTCCTCGACCTGCTTTTCCAGGCTGACATGAATGAACACATTGACGTGCAGGCCCAGCAGATCGGCGTCCAGCAAAGTGACCTGCTCACGAATCAGCCCCAACTCTTCCATTGCTTTGACCCGGTTGAAGCACGGGGTGGGCGACAAATTCACCGAGCGAGCGAGGTCGGCGTTGGTGATGCGCGCATTCTCCTGAAGGCTGTTGAGAATGCCGATGTCGGTACGGTCCAGTTTGCGCATGAGACAAAACCACCTGTTTTTTATGTTTATGCAGAATTTTTATCTGCAAATGATCTGAGGCGCAATGAAACAGAGATAAATATTCTTCTTGGCCGGGCCTATGATTGTTGTAGGACAAGATTTCTTTTATCGAAGAATGACTGCCAGCTCACTACAAGAAATTCACAAGATCGAGCGTAGAAGCCATGACCCAAGCGTATGAACCGCTGCGTCTGCACGTCCCTGAACCTTCGGGCCGCCCAGGCTGCAAAACCGACTTTTCCTACCTGCATCTGACCGATGCCGGTACGGTGCGCAAACCTCCCATCAACGTAGAACCCGCCGACACCGCCGACCTGGCCCGTGGCCTGATTCGCGTGCTCGACGATCAAGGCAACGCTCTGGGCCCCTGGGCTGAAAACGTGCCGGTGGAGATTCTCCGCAAGGGCATGCGCGCCATGCTCAAGACGCGGATCTACGACAACCGGATGGTCGTCGCCCAGCGTCAGAAAAAGATGTCCTTCTACATGCAGAGCCTGGGCGAAGAAGCCATCGGCAGCGCTCAGGCCCTGGCGCTGAACATCGACGACATGTGCTTCCCGACCTACCGCCAGCAAAGCATCCTGATGGCCCGCGAGGTACCGCTGGTCGACTTGATCTGCCAACTGCTGTCCAACGAGCGCGATCCGCTCAAGGGCCGTCAGTTGCCGATCATGTACTCGGTGAAAGACGCCGGGTTCTTCACCATCTCCGGCAACCTCGCGACCCAGTTCATTCAGGCCGTGGGCTGGGGCATGGCTTCGGCAATCAAGGGCGACACCAAAATCGCCTCGGCGTGGATCGGCGACGGCGCCACCGCCGAATCGGACTTCCACACCGCCCTCACCTTCGCTCACGTTTATCGGGCGCCAGTGATTCTTAACGTGGTCAACAATCAGTGGGCCATTTCGACCTTCCAGGCCATCGCCGGCGGTGAAGCCACCACCTTCGCTGGACGCGGCGTCGGTTGCGGCATCGCCTCACTGCGGGTTGACGGCAACGACTTCTACGCGGTCTACGCCGCTTCCGCCTGGGCTGCCGAACGCGCCCGCCGCAACCTTGGTCCGACCATGATCGAGTGGGTCACCTACCGCGCCGGCCCACACTCGACCTCCGACGATCCGTCGAAATACCGCCCTGCCGACGACTGGAGCCACTTCCCGCTGGGCGACCCGATTGCCCGCCTGAAACAGCACCTGATCAAAGTCGGCCACTGGTCGGACGAAGAACATGCCGCCGTCAGTGCCGAACTCGAAGCTGAAGTGATTGCCGCACAGAAACAGGCCGAACAGTACGGCACCCTCGCCGGCGGCCAGATCCCGAGCGCCGCAACCATGTTCGAAGACGTCTACAAAGAGATGCCGGAGCACTTGAAGCGCCAGCGTCAGCAGTTGGGGATCTGACATGAACGATCACAACAACAATATTCAGTTGGAAACCGCCATGACCACGACCACCATGACCATGATCCAGGCCCTGCGCTCGGCCATGGATGTGATGCTTGAGCGTGATGACAACGTCGTCGTGTTCGGTCAGGACGTCGGTTATTTCGGTGGCGTGTTCCGTTGCACCGAAGGCCTGCAAACCAAGTACGGCACCTCGCGAGTATTCGACGCGCCGATCTCCGAAAGCGGCATCGTCGGCGTCGCCGTCGGCATGGGCGCTTACGGCCTGCGCCCGGTGGCCGAGATCCAGTTTGCCGACTATGTCTACCCGGCTTCCGACCAGATCATTTCCGAAGCGGCGCGCCTGCGTTACCGCTCGGCTGGCGAGTTCACCGCACCCATGACCCTGCGCATGCCTTGCGGTGGCGGCATTTACGGTGGCCAGACCCACAGCCAGAGCATCGAGGCGATGTTCACTCAAGTCTGCGGCCTGCGCACCGTCATGCCATCCAACCCGTATGACGCCAAGGGCCTGCTGATCGCCTCCATCGAAAACGATGACCCGGTGATCTTTCTTGAGCCAAAGCGCCTGTACAACGGCCCGTTCGACGGTCACCACGACCGTCCGGTAACGCCGTGGTCAAAACACCCGCAAGCCCAGGTTCCGGACGGCTATTACACCGTGCCGCTGGACGTCGCCGCGATCACCCGTCCAGGCAAGGACGTGACCGTGTTGACCTACGGCACCACCGTTTATGTGTCGCAAGTCGCCGCTGAAGAGAGCGGTGTCGACGCCGAAGTCATCGACCTGCGCAGCCTGTGGCCGCTGGACCTGGACACCATCGTCAAGTCGGTTAAGAAAACCGGGCGCTGCGTCGTGGTCCACGAAGCCACACGCACCTGCGGTTTCGGCGCCGAACTGGTGTCGTTGGTGCAAGAGCATTGCTTCCATCACCTGGAAGCGCCAATCGAACGCGTCACCGGTTGGGACACCCCCTACCCGCACGCGCAAGAGTGGGCGTATTTCCCTGGGCCGTCCCGAGTGGGCGCGGCGCTGAAACGGGTCATGGAGGTCTGAATGGGCACGCACGTTATCAAGATGCCGGACATCGGCGAAGGCATCGCAGAAGTAGAGCTGTCGCAATGGCACGTCAAGGTGGGCGATCTGGTCGTTGAAGATCAGGTGCTGGCCGATGTGATGACCGACAAGGCGATGGTCGATATCCCGTCGCCGGTACACGGCAAGGTCATTGCGCTGGGCGGTCAGCCGGGCGAAGTGATGGCGGTCGGCAGTGTACTGATCAGCATTGAAGTGGAAGGCGCGGGTAACTTGAAAGAGTCCGCAGCCCCTGCACCCGTCAAAGAGGCAGCGGTTGCCGTACCTGCGAAAACCGAAACTCCCGTTGAAAACAAATCCGCCGCCATAGCGCGCCCGGCCCCTGCCTGCCAAGGCCCGGTGGTTGCCCGCGAGGCCGATGAACGCCCGCTGGCCTCGCCGGCCGTGCGTAAACATGCACTGGATCTGGGTATTCAGTTGCGCCTGGTACGCGGCACTGGCCCGGCCGGCCGCGTCTTGCACGACGACCTCGAAGCCTATCTGGCGCAAGGTCAATCCAACGCCTCGGCGCCTGCATCGGCGGCCTACGCCCAGCGTCACGACGAAGAGCAGATTCAAGTGATCGGCATGCGCCGCAAGATCGCCCAGCGCATGCAGGACGCCACTCAGCGTGCCGCGCACTTCAGCTATGTCGAAGAAATCGACGTCACCGCGATCGAAGAACTGCGCGCGCATTTGAATGCAAAGCATGGCGCCAGCCGTGGCAAATTGACCTTGCTGCCATTTCTGGTGCGCGCGCTCGTGGTTGCCCTGCGCGACTTCCCGCAGATGAACGCCCGTTACGATGACGAAGCCCAGGTCATCACCCGCCTCAGCGCAGTGCATGTCGGCGTCGCCACGCAAAGCGATGTCGGCCTGATGGTCCCGGTGGTGCGTCACGCCGAGGCGCGCAGCCTGTGGGACAGCGCCGCTGAAATTTCGCGCCTGGCCAACGCTGCACGCCATGGCAAGGCCAGCCGCGACGAACTGTCAGGTTCGACCATCACCCTGACCAGCCTCGGTGCGCTGGGTGGCATCGTCAGCACGCCGGTGCTGAACCTGCCGGAAGTGGCAATCGTCGGCGTCAACAAAATCGTCGAGCGGCCAATGGTCGTCAAAGGCCAGGTGGTGATCCGCAAGATGATGAACCTCTCCAGCTCCTTCGATCACCGTGTGGTCGATGGCATGGACGCGGCGCTCTTTATCCAGGCCATTCGTGGCTTGCTCGAACAACCCGCCACTTTGTTTGTGGAGTAAGGCGCGCATGCAAACTTTGAACACCACGCTGCTGATCATCGGCGGCGGCCCCGGCGGTTATGTGACGGCGATTCGCGCCGGGCAACTGGGTATAGCGACGATTCTGGTGGAGGGCCAATCGCTGGGCGGCACCTGCCTGAACATCGGCTGCATTCCGTCCAAGGCACTGATCCATGTGGCTGAGCAGTTTCATCAGACTCAGCATCACCATCAGCACTCGGCGCTGGGCATTAGCGTTCCGGCACCGACTCTGGACATTAACAAGAGCGTCGAGTGGAAAGATGGCATTGTTGATCGCCTGACCACTGGCGTCGCCGCCCTGCTGAAAAAGAACAAGGTTCAAGTGATCCAAGGCTGGGCCAACGTCATCGACGGCAAAACCGTCGAAGTGGCTGGCACTCGCATTCAGTGCGAGCACTTGGTACTGGCCACCGGTTCCACCAGCGTTAACTTGCCGATTCTGCCCATTGGCGGTCCGATCATTTCCTCCACCGAAGCTCTGGCGCCAAAGTCAGTGCCCAAGCGTTTGGTGGTGGTCGGTGGCGGTTACATCGGTCTGGAACTGGGTATTGCTTATCGCAAGCTCGGTGCCGAGGTCAGTGTGGTCGAAGCACAGGATCGCATCCTGCCGGCCTACGACGCCGAACTGACGCAACCGGTGCACGAAGCGCTGAAGCAACTGGGCGTAAAACTGTATCTCAAGCACAGTGTTCTGGGTTTCGACGGCACTTTGCAGGTGCGTGATCCGAACGGCGACACCCTGAATCTGGAAACCGATCAGGTGCTGGTCGCCGTCGGTCGCAAACCCAACACTCAGGGCTGGAACCTCGAAGCGCTGAATCTGCAGATGAACGGCTCGGCGATCAAGATCGACAGCCGCTGCCAGACCAGCATGCGCAACGTCTACGCCATCGGTGACCTGAGCGGCGAGCCGATGCTGGCTCACCGCGCCATGGCGCAAGGCGAAATGGTCGCCGAACTGATCAGCGGCAAACACCGCGAATTCAACCCCACCGCCATCGCAGCCGTTTGCTTCACCGACCCGGAACTGGTGGTGGTCGGCCAGACGCCGGACGAGGCCAGGACGGCCGGGCTGGACTGCATCGTGGCCAGCTTCCCGTTCGCCGCCAATGGCCGGGCGATGACTCTGGAGTCCAAAAGCGGCTTTGTGCGGGTGGTCGCTCGTCGGGACAATCATGTGATTGTCGGCTGGCAGGCGGTGGGAGTCGGTGTTTCCGAGTTGTCGACTGCGTTTGCGCAGAGCCTGGAAATGGGCGCACGACTGGAAGACATTGGCGGCACCATTCACGCGCATCCGACACTGGGTGAAGCGGTGCAGGAAGCAGCGTTGCGGGCTCTTGGACATGCGTTGCATCTGTAAAGGAGGGTGGCAGTGATGGCCTCTTCGCAAGCAAGCCCGTTCCCACAGGGGGAATGCATTTCAAATGTGTGTGGGCTTGCTGGCGAATTCTTGAGGCCAACACGATTTATCTGTCTGTCATCCGATAGTCCGGGCTGCGAAACCGCTCAAGAATGAAGTATTGTTGTGCCCATCCAAAAAACGTCAGAAGCCTTGAACCGTTTCGACGGTTGTTCAGTGATAGAGGGTGTCATGGGTAACGAAAGCATCAATTGGGACAAGCTGGGTTTTGACTACATCAAGACCGACAAACGCTATCTGTCGTACTTTCGCGATGGCGAGTGGGACAAAGGCACCCTGACCGAAGATAACGTGCTGCACATCAGCGAAGGCTCGACGGCCCTTCACTATGGCCAGCAGTGCTTCGAAGGCATGAAGGCCTATCGTTGCAAGGACGGTTCGATCAACCTGTTCCGCCCGGACCAGAATGCCCTGCGCATGCAACGCAGTTGCGCGCGTCTGCTGATGCCAATGGTGGAAACCGAGCAGTTCATCGAAGCCTGTAAGGAAGTGGTTCGCGCCAACGAGCGTTTCATCCCGCCGTACGGCACCGGCGGCGCGCTGTACCTGCGTCCGTTCGTGATCGGCGTGGGTGACAACATCGGCGTGCGTACTGCTCCCGAGTTCATCTTCTCGATCTTCTGCATCCCGGTTGGCGCCTACTTCAAAGGCGGCCTGACCCCGCACAACTTCCAGATTTCCAGCTACGACCGCGCCGCCCCACAAGGCACCGGTGCAGCCAAGGTCGGCGGTAACTATGCGGCCAGCCTGATGCCAGGCTCCAAAGCGAAGCAAGCCCACTTCGCCGACGCTATCTATCTGGATCCGATGACCCACACCAAGATCGAGGAAGTCGGTTCGGCCAACTTCTTCGGGATCACCCACGACAACAAATTCGTGACCCCGAAGTCGCCATCGGTACTGCCGGGCATCACTCGTCTGTCGCTGATCGAACTGGCCAAATCGCGCCTGGGCCTGGAAGTGGTTGAAGGTGATGTGCTGATCGACAAGCTCTCAGACTTCAAGGAAGCCGGCGCTTGCGGCACTGCTGCCGTGATCACCCCGATCGGTGGCATCAGCTACAACGACCATCTGCACGTATTCCACAGCGAAACCGAAGTCGGCCCTGTGACCCAGAAGCTCTACAAAGAACTGACCGGCGTGCAAACCGGCGACATCGAAGCGCCAGCGGGCTGGATCGTCAAGGTTTGATCTGACGGCCGCAGATGCAAGAAAGCCCCCACGGAGTGATCCGTTGGGGGCTTTTTATTTGATCGTTTATTTATGCGCAATACGTTTACCCGACCGACCGGCAATCCCGCTCGCTTGCCCATCCTGTTGTTTGCCCATGCGCGCCTGAGTAATCAGCCCGGGAATCAACTCCCCCTCTGGCAGGTTTTTCCAGAAGCGCACCGGCAAATGCCCTTGCATGACTTTTGGATTCAACCGCGCCGGGTTGAAGATGTGGCTGTAATAGGTCAACCAGAGATCGCCATGCGGATCATCGACGTTCTGCGCCAATTGCTGCCACTCCACAGGGCATCGGCGCTGGTGGATCAATTGTTCGCCGTCGTAATACACCCCGTCACGGGGTGTGGCGATCAACCAGCGGTGGCGGCCCATGCGTGCGACGAAATGCTCACTGGCACGGTGCAGGATGTCGTGGGCCGGTTCATGCCACGCCACGTATTGCGGCCCTGGCAGATCTTTCGGTCGCTCGATGAAGCGCACGAATGCATGGAGGTGATGCGCTTCGCGCTGAACTTGCTTGATCCGCCGCTGCAATTCACTGCCCAGCTTGTCGCCGGCCATCATCGCCGTGTGGTCGCCGTGACTGACGCGCCACAACACTTCATACAGCAGGCTCCAGCGCTGGTCGCCCCGATAACTGGCTGCACGCTCCAGGGTGTCGAGCAAGGTACGCGGGATGCGCGCCTGAAACGGCCCTTGGCCTTTGGGCACGGACTGGTCGCCGGCAAACAGATCGCCCACCCCTTCCGAGGCCCAGCTCACCAGGCTCGGATCGATTTCATGGCTCAGTAACCAGCGAGCCTGTTGCCGCCAAGTGTCGAACAGGTCATCGCAATCCAGATCGATCATCCCCACAACCCCATCTGTTGCGGCATCGGCCGGTCGCGCAATTGCTGATACAGCATATGACTGGTGACCTCGGCTTGCTGCGGATGGTAATCGCTGGTGATGATGAACGGCCTGGCTTTGGCCAGTACGCACCGCATGCGCGCCACGTCCTCGTAGCGAATCCGCCGCTGTCGGCGCAGCTCCACCAGGCGTTCGGTGGTGCGCAGGCCAATACCGGGAATACGGGCGATCAGGGCCGGTTCAGCACGATTGAGGTCCAGCGGAAACACCTCGCGATTCTGCAACGCCCACGCCAGTTTCGGATCGATATCCAGCGCCAGATTCCCCGGCCCCTTGAGCAGCTCACCGGCGCTGTAGCCATAGCTGCGCAAGAGAAAATCGGCCTGATACAACCGATGCTCACGCATCAAGGGGGGCGCAGCCAGCGGTACGCTTTTCGGGCTGTCGGGGATCGGACTGAACGCCGAATAGTAAACCCGGCGCAGCCGGAAGTTGCCGTACAACGCCTGCGCACTGTGGAGAATGGTGCTGTCGTCGGTGTCGTCAGCGCCGACGATCATCTGGGTGCTTTGCCCGGCCGGCGCGAATTTAGGCGCGCGTGGTTCGTTGCGCACGGTCTGTTCGCCGGTGTAGATGGTCCGCATCGCCTGTTTGATCGAGACAATCTGTTTCTCTGGCGCCAGGGTTTGCAGGCTGGCATCGGTGGGCAACTCGATGTTGACGCTCAAGCGATCGGCGTAACGCCCGGCCTCCTCGATCAGTGCCGGGTCAGCTTCGGGAATGGTCTTGAGGTGGATATAACCGCGAAACTCGTGCTCTTCGCGCAGAAGCTTCGCAACCCGCACCAGTTGCTCCATGGTGTAGTCCGCGGAGCGGATGATCCCGGAGCTGAGAAACAGCCCGCTGACACAGTTGCGCCGATAGAAATCCAGGGTCAACGCCACGACTTCTTCCGGCGTGAAACGGGCACGCGGCACGTCGCTGGAACGGCGGTTGACGCAGTATTGGCAGTCGTAAAGACAGAAATTGGTCAGCAGAATCTTCAGTAGCGACACGCAGCGCCCGTCCGGCGTGTAGCTGTGGCAAATGCCCATGCCATCGGTCGAGCCTACTCCGCTCTTGCCCTCGGAACTGCGCTTGGGCGCACCGCTGCTCGCGCAGGATGCGTCGTACTTGGCGGCGTCGGCGAGGATGCTGAGCTTGTCGATGATTTGCATGGCGAAGGCTCTTTACTGGTTGCATATACAGTATCGAGTCTATTGGATTGGCACAAGGTGCAAAGCAGATCAAATGCTCGCCGCTACAGGGGAACGCCATGATCGGCAGGCGTTGCCACGGACGGCGATGTTTTAAGCCTTGCTTGCGCCGCCAATTGGATACCGAACCGCGCGCTGAGCGCTCTGTGCCCCGCCGCTGTCAGCGCCAATGCCCGACTGTCCAGATCCTGCGTCACCCATTTGCGCTCCAACGCGGTTTGCAGCAGTGCAGCGCCCAGCGCCCCCCCTAGGTGTGGCCGGCGCATGCTCCAATCCAGGCACGGGCAGGCAAACTTGCGGCGCAGTGCATTCAAGTCCTGCACTTCAATACCCAACCCTGCAAATAACGCCGCGCCACTGTCACTCAAGCGATACGCCTGCTCGTCGGTTTCCACCAGCCACCCGGCATCGATCAAACGGTCATGCAGCAACACCGCCAACGTTCCGGCCATGTGGTCGTAACAGGTGCGGGCAAATTGCAGGCGATCCGGCGTGTGCGGCTTGAAGGTCGGCGCGGCGCTCTGGCCGATCACCATCAGGGCTTCCAGCGCCTGGGCGACGCGTTTGTCGGCGAGGCTGTAATAACGATGGCGGCCCTGCACATGCAGACGCACCAACGCCAGATCCTTCAGTTTGCTCAGGTGCGCGCTGGCGGTGGACGCACTGACTTCGCCGATAGCCGCCAGCTCCGTGCTGGTGCGGGCGTGACCGTCCATCAGCGCGCAGAGGATTTTCGTCCGGGTCGGTTCCGCGATGGCGGCGGCCACTTGCGAGACGCCGATGTCTTGATGTTCTGCGTGCATATTTCGCTCCCCGACGAATCATCGCCGTTACAGACTGGAGATAGTAGCAACACTTTCCTCTCCGACAA
Organism: Pseudomonas sp. EA_65y_Pfl2_P74; assembly: GCF_963970575.1. Lineage (NCBI taxonomy): Bacteria > Pseudomonadati > Pseudomonadota > Gammaproteobacteria > Pseudomonadales > Pseudomonadaceae > Pseudomonas > Pseudomonas sp. EA_65y_Pfl2_P74. Next base: position 41,714 of record NZ_CAXAOQ010000037.1, on the reverse strand, counting down.
GGCTACGAACATGGACCCGATCGTCGCGGCGACGCATGCCGACCCCTACCCGTATTACGAAACACTGCGCGCCGAGGGAGGGCTGATGTTTCACCCCGAACTGAAATTGTGGGTCGCCAGCACGGCCCGTGCGGTTTGTGCGGTTCTGGCTCATCCCGACTGCCGGGTGCGTCCGGTGCAGGAGCCGGTGCCCAAAGCGATCGCCGAGGGCATGGCCGGTAAAGTCTTCGGTCAGTTGATGCGAATGAACGAAGACGAACACCAGCGCTGTCCACGTTCGGCCATCGAGCCGGCATTGACGCTGATCGACAGCGATGAAGTTCAGGCGTTGGTGAGCGCACGCCTGATCTGCGCGAACGCCGATGGCGTGCATAAAGCCATGTTCAGGGGGCCGGTCTGTGTGGTCGCGGTGTTGCTCGGGTTCGCCCCCGCACAGGCTCGGGCAATCAGTGAGTTGACCGGGGATTTTGTCGCGTGCCTGTCACCGTTGAGCAATGACGTGCAACTGGCGGCCGCCCACGCAGCGGCGCAGCAGTTGCACGGATATTTCACCGAGTTGCTCGCCGGCCCGCGGGAGCAAACGACTTTGCTGGCCGGCATCACGCAGCGATTCGAGGGGAGCGAGCAAACCCTGATCGCCAACCTGATCGGTCTCTGCTCACAGACGTTTGAAGCGTGCGCAGGATTGATCGGCAATGCGCTGGTGGCTTTGCGGCGAGCGCCAGCGCTACGCACAGCCTCCATTGAGGCGCTACTGGCTGAAGTGCAGCGCTTCGACCCTGCGGTGCAGAACACCCGGCGATTTGTCGCAACCTCCTGCGACATCGACGGGGTTCGCCTTGAGGCGGGCCAGGTGATTGTGCTGCTACTGGCCTCGGCCAACCGTGATCCTGCACTCAATGAAAACCCCGACCGGTTTGCACTGGATCGCCCCAACCGCCGCAGTTTCAGTTTTGGCAGCGGTCGCCATCAGTGTCCGGGGCAAGCGCTGGCGATGACGATTGCCAGCGCAACGGTCAAGGCAATCGTCGATCTCGGCATCGATCTTGATCGCCTGAGCTGGCACTACCGCCCTTCTCTTAACGGGCGCATTCCACTGTTCAGCGAGGTACAGCGTTAGGCGCGGTGCAATTCGATGGTCAGGTGCGATAGCTCATGCACCGGGCTCATCGGTGGCGTCGAGCAATACGGCAGCGCTGTCACGCATCAGGTTGTAGGCCCATTTGGCGATGACAATGGCGCCGACAATACCCAGGGCCGGGTCCAGCCACACCCAGCCGACGAAGGTGTGCGAATAGATTAGTCAGTCAGTCGCTCAGACCGCCAATTGCAAAATCAACCAGCTATTGGCCCCGCTGATCAGCACAAACAAGCCCCACGCCAGCACGCGAGTCGGCCAACGGTTCACGAATGGCCCCATCAGTTGCTTGTCGTTGGTCATGCGAATCAGCGGATACAAGGCAAACGGCAGTTGCAGGCTCAACACCACCTGGCTGAGCACCAGCAATTTGCCCACTGCGCCGTCACCCATGAGCCAAACACCGATGAATGCCGGAATCAACGCCAGCCCTCGGGTAATCAGCCGCCGTTGCCAGCAGGGAATCCGCAGATTCAGGTAACCCTCCATGATCACCTGGCCGGCGATGGTGCCGGTAAAGGTCGAGCTCTGCCCGGACGCGAGCAACGCCACACCGAACAGCACGCTGGCCAGCGCGCCGCCCACCAGTGGGTCCAGCAGGTGATAGGCATCCTGAATCTCTACCACGTCGGTATGACCGGACTGGTGAAAAGCGGCCGCCGCGAGGATCAGAATTGCCGCGTTGACCAGTAACGCCAGCGCCAGCGAACCGATGGTGTCGATGCGCGCGAGTTTCACCGCGTCCTGTTTGCTCGCCAGATCCTTACCGATCATCCGTGTCTGCACGATGGAGGTGTGCAAATAAAGGTTATGGGGCATGACGGTGGCGCCCAGAATGCCGATCGCCAGGTACAACGGCGCGGCATCGCTGATGGCGGCCAGTGACGGTTTGAAGCCCTGAGCCACGTCCGGCCAGTACGGCTTGATCAGCAACAATTCAACGAAAAAACACACGCCAATGGTGGCGACCAACACCAGCATGATCGCTTCGAGGCGGCGGAACCCGCGATTCTGCAGGGCCAACACCAGCAACGTATCGAAGGCTGTCAGCGCGATACCGAACGTCAGCGAACAACCAAGCAACAAGTGAAACGCCAGCGCGCAACCAAGGACTTCGGCAAGGTCGGTGGCAATAATCGAGATCTCCGCCAACACCCATTGCAGCCGCGCCGTCGGGGTGCTGTAGCGCTCGCGGGACAATTGCGCCAGATCGCGGCCGGTGGCGATGCCCAGGCGCGAACACAGGCATTGCACGACCATGCCAGCCAGACTCGCCAGCAGCACGACAAACAGCAGGCTGTAACCAAACCGCGAACCCGCCTCGATCGCCGTCGCCCAGTTGCCCGGATCCATATAGCCGATCGACACCAGCAAGCCAGGGCCGGCGAAGCGCAGCACGCGCTTGAAAAACGAAGCATTGGGATCTACCGCAACGCTGCCAGCCACTTCCGGCGGGCAAAACGGCGCGGTGGCGATTTTGGGCAAGCTGAATTTCACGCACACATCCAGAAACAAGTCGAAAGACGCAGCTTAGACGTTTCGCCCCCTGAGATGAAAGCTCAAGATCCGGCCACACCCAGTAGTTGCTGACGCAATTCGGGACTGCGTGTACGTGGACTCAACCAGATATCAAAAAATGCGCGGGCGAACTGTGGGTCGTCGATTTCGTGCTGCAACTGTTGGCCAACAAAAAACCGCGCCCCCTGCCCCGGCAAATAAACCCCGGTGATGCGGGTGCCTGCACGGACGTCGACGAACGCCTGCTGCATTTGCGTCTGCCAGACGGCCAGTTGCGCCGGGCTGATCGAAGAACCCGCCAGACGTTTGATTTCATCCACACTGGCCTCGACCAGATCGTCGCGAGAAATCCTGCGCAGGTAGATCAACTCCAGCGCAAAGGGCTGCCCCTCCACCAGCGGTTGGGCGGCGCTCCACAGCCGCGCGTTATAAACGTCGAAACCGAACACACTGAAATCGCCGGTGCCGATGATTCTGGCGCCGGGCACTTCGTCCTGCCAGTTGGCCCAGGCAGGCGCCACCAGCAAGGCCCACAAGCCGATGGCGCAGCACCCACGCCAGACATTCTGTGTTCTGCTCATCACGTCATCGACTCCGGTAAACCCTGATAGACAAAGCATAGCCTGTATGCCTTCGGCATTTTGTATACAACAAAGCCTCACATATGCGGCAATCCGTTGACAGCGATGCTACCGTGACCGCCTCTCACCCGACGGAGACACCTGCGTGCTGATCCTCAAGTTGCTGTTGATTCCCGGTTTTCTGCTGCTGATATCTTTGGCGGGTAAACACTGGGGGCCAAGCGTGGCCGGGTGGCTGTCGGGGTTGCCGGTGGTCGTTGGGCCGATCCTGTTTTTCCTCGCCATCGAACAGGGCCCAGCGTTTGCCGCGCAATCAGCGGTGGCCGCGTTGTCAGCGATGTTCGCGATGATTGCGTTCTGCATCACCTACGCGCAGGTCGCGCAACGGGCCAACTGGCCTTGGGCGTTGAGCATTTCCCTGGCGGTCTGGGCTTTGCTGGCACTGGTACTGTCACGGATTCCCGCGTCTCTGCCGTTTTCGGTGCTGGCGGCGGCGGTTGCCCTACTGGCGGCGCCCTACCTGTTTCCCAACGTGCAGCCGCCGCTCAGCAGTCCGGTTCCGAAGTCGGACAGATTGATCTGGCGGATGATCGCCGGCGCTGCCCTGACGCTGGTGGTGACCATGCTCGCAAGCACCGTCGGCGAACGCTGGAGCGGCCTGCTTGCGGTGTTCCCGGTGCTTGGCAGTGTGATGGCGGTGTTTTCCCAGCAAACCCGCGGCCCTGAATTTACCGCCGCACTGCTACGGGCGACCGCGACGGGAATGTATTCGTTCTCGGCGTTTTGTCTGGTCTCGGCACTGACATTGCCGACCCTGGGCCTTGGTGGATTTGCCTTGGGAGTGGCGGTGTCGGTGGCGATGCTGGGCGTCACCAGGCGGCTATTGGCCCGCCCCGCCCCCAGGCAACAGACGCAATAACCCGTCAGACGAATCGCGCTGGAATGCCCGGCATGCTCCGTGGGATGATCGCCCGCCTCGCGCGACCATTCACCGGAGATTCCCATGTCATTGCTGAGCAAAAAAGCCGTCGTCCTGTTAGTCGCGGCTGTCGCCGGTCTAGGCGCCATCAACGCTCAAGCGGCCAAGCCCAAGGAAAAAGCCGCCACCGAGAAGGTCTCGATGCTGGGTGGCAAGTTCACCTTCGTGCTGCCCAAAGGCTTCGTTGCCGACCCGCTACCCGCTAGCCCGACCGGCGCCAAGGGCACCATGTACACCAACCAGGCGACTAAAACCGTGGTCATCGCCGCCGAAAACCAGATTCCCGAAGGCAACAACGTCAAGGACAACGACAGCGAGTTCCTCGACGGTAGCGTCTCTGACTTCATCGACGCCCAGCGCAAAGCCTTGCCTGACTTCAACAAACTCAGCGAAAAAAGCCTGACCCGCAAAGGCACTGGTCTGGGCCTGCGTCAGGTCGACAGCACCGCCACCCAGGGCGGCGGCCAGACGCTCAACACCACGTTGATGGCCGGTTCCGGTACGAAGATGGCACTGGTCCAGGTGATCTCGCGGGTCAGCGACAAGCAAGGTCACGATGCACTGGTGAAAACCATCCTCAAGGATTGAGTTGCTGCAACCAGCCATTCAGATCCCGCAGTTCGGCCGCGCTGATGCTGTGGCCGACCCCGGGATAAGCGTGAAACTGCGGTGTGTATTTGAGCTTGTGTAGCCGTTCGTTGGCGCCAGTGCCGTCGCGATACGGCACGCGATCATCGGCGGTGCCATGGCCGATGAAGATGCTCAGCGGCAGCGGTTGTTGTTCAGGCTTGAGTTCGGCTTTCAACACCGGCAATAAACGCCCGCTCAACGCCGCGATGCCGCCCACGGCCACGGGTGGGCGCAGCCCCACCTCGTAGGTCATCATGGCGCCCTGACTGAAACCGATCAGGTACACCTTGTCCGACGTGGTGTGATATTTCTTCGCCGCTTGCGCGACAAAGTCCCTCAGCTTCTGACCGCTGACCTTCAGATCATCAGTCTCGCCGTTGTAGGCGCCTTCGCCTTTTTTGCGAAACCACTGGAATCGCCCTTCACCCAACGCCAACGGAGCCTGCACGGACAGGTAGTTGTACTGCGCCGGCAGCCGGAATTTCATGCCGATCAGATCGGCCTCGTTACTGCCGTAGCCGTGCAGGAAAATCACCAGCGGACGCGGATCGGCGTCTGGGTGAACCTGTTCGATGTACTTGAGCGGCAGATCGCTTTGCAGGGTGGTTTGAGCTTGAACAGCGCTGGACGCCAGCAGGGTCAACAGAGCAAACACCTTCAACATACGTTTTCCTCCACTGGGTGCAGGGTTTGGGGTGAGCCTAACACCCTGAAACGAGGATCCAAATGACGGGGATTGCTGATGCCGCCTTCGCTGACAAGCCACACACAATAATCTGTGCCGTTCACAAAACCCGTGGGAGCGGGCTTGCCCGCGAAGGAGCCTCTGAACACAGCAAAAATCTGTCAGTCGTTCGTCAGTTTGCCCGTGCGAAACGGCACCCGCCCCGCCACTTTCGCCTGCCAGATACCCGGCTCGGTATAGCGCCCACGATCAATCGCAAACAACACCCCGCTGGTGCCGGCGTGGATCGTGGTCACGCGATCCTGAAGGGGATCAACCACCTCAAACAACGCATCGCCCTTCTCTACCCACTCGCCCGCATTGCGCAGGAAACTCACCACACCATGGTGCGGCGCGAACAAATATTCGGTGCCTTCGAACGGCATCCCCTCACAGCACTCTTTCGGCGCTGCCGGCCATTCGCCGCTGATGAACCCTTGCTCGGCGAGAAACCCGAGAATCGCCTCGCAATTGGCCTGAGCCTGATCGACACGCGTATCGCCCATGCTGCCCAGCTCCAGCGTTGTCGCGAGGTTGGCCGGTGGAATCGCCGCGTCGGGGAACGCCCGCGCCAGGCGCAGCCACGGCGTCGAGCAGGACTCATCGAACGAGCTGCCGCCAGAGTCCTCACACAGCAACGCCACGCCAGCCTTCAACCGCGCCGCCAGCGATTGCCACTGCGGCCAGTGTTGCGGCAGCGCGTAGAGGTGAATCGAGGCTTCAAAATCGCAATGCAGGTCGAGGGTGATGTCGGCATCACAGGCATGGCGCAACAACAAACGGTGCAGCGCTTCCAGTGGCGAGGCCGGTGCCGGCAGGTCATCGAAAACCTGGCCCATGGCTTGGCGAATCAGCGCGATGTTGGCGTCAGCATCGGCGCCCAATTGATCACCGATCAACGCCGCCACCGGGGCGCTGAGTTCAACGAAGGCACGGTTGAAATTCTTGCCGCTGCCCAGTTCGAAACGGCCCATGTGCGCGCCTTGCAGGTGTTGATCCAGGCCGATCGGGTTGGCCACCGGCACCAGCTCAACCACACCTTGCAAACGGCCTTGGGCTTCGAGTTCATTCAGACGTTGTTTGAGCTCCCACGCGGTGCGCATGCCTGGCAGTTCATCGGCGTGCAGGCTGGCCTGAATGTAAACCTTGCGGGTGCCGGCGCCGTAACGAAACACGCTGAGGGAACGTTCGCTGCCCAGGTGGCTCCAGGGCAGAACATGGTCGATGCGTTGCATGGGTAACTCCTGAGTAACGGATCACTGAGATCCCCTGTGGGAGCGGGCTTGCTCGCCAATACGGTGTATCAGCCCACGAAACGGTTGAATGTCAAACCGTATTGGCGAGCAAGCCCGCTCCCACAACGTTCTCGTGTTGATCAGAGCGTAAAAAAAGTGGCCACCGCGTTAACGGGGCCACTTTTCTACGGCGTATTAATGGCCGTACACGTCAAAGTCGAAGTACTTGTCCTGCACTTGCTTGTACTTGCCGTTGGCGCGGATTTCGGTGATTGCCTTGTTGAATTGCTCAGCCAGCGCGGTATCGCCCTTGCGCACTGCAATACCGGCGCCGCCGCCAAAGTATTTGGCGTCTTCATAGGTCGGGCCGACGAATTCAAAGCCTTTGCCGGCGTCGGTTTTCAGGAAACCGTCGCTCAGGTTGACCGAGTCGGCCAGCATCGCGTCGAGGCGACCGGAGACCATATCGAGGTTGGCTTCCTGCTGCGAGCCGTAGCGCACCAGATCAATCCCGGCCGGGACCAGCACTTCGGTGGCGTAGCGGTCGTGGGTACTGGCACGCAGTACGCCGACTTTTTTGCCTTTGAGTTCGGTCAGCGGGTCTTTGACACCCGAACCTTCCTTCATCACGAAACGTGCAGGCGTGTGGTAGTACTTGATGGTGAAATCGACGTTTTTCTTGCGATCGTCAGTGATGGTCATCGAGGACAGGATCGCGTCGATTTTTTTCACTTTCAGCGCCGGGATCAGGCCGTCGAATTCCTGCTCGACCCAGGTACATTTGACTTTCATCTGCTCACACAGCGCATCGCCGATATCCACGTCGAAGCCGGCGAGTTTGCCGTCAGGGGTTTTCATCGAGAATGGCGGGTAACCGGCTTCGATACCGATGCGGATCGGCTTGGCGTCTTCGGCCACAGCGGTCAGGGACAACATCGACAGTGCCAGGGCACCAAACATCACTAGCTTCTTCATTTATAACTCCTGTGTGCGGAGGCTTTTATTGGCAGCTTCGATTCAACGTTCGGTCATGGCCAGTTAACGGCAAAAAACCGAAGTGGCCGGCAGTCTATGGCGGCGCGCACAGGGCAAATTGTTTTTAAGCGACAAATACTTACAGAAGATCGGCGCACCGGCTGACCGGGGTCAACAGGTGCGCCGTCGTGGTGCAAAGGCTGTAGGACAAGCGCTGCTTTCGTTCAATAAACCTTGAAAAGCGTCAGCATTCGCAACCGAGTGACACTGCGGCAACAGACGAATCACTGAGCGAAAAACCCTCATCCAGCCACCCGGTCACGCCGCCGATCATTTCCTTGACCGGGTAACCCAGCGCCGCCAGTTTCACCGCTGCCTTGTTGGCGCCGTTGCAATGTGGGCCCGCGCAATAGACCACGAACAGCGTGTTTTTCGAGTAACTCGCCAAACCTTCAGCCGTCAGCAAACGCCCCGGCATATTGATCGCGCCCGGCACATGGCCACGCTCGAAAGCCAGCGGTCCACGCACATCGACCAACACAAAGTCGACCTCACCGGCCTCTTGGCTGCTGAATACGTCGGAACAATCGGTTTCGAAGGTCAGACGGTTGCTGAAATGCATCAGGGCAATCGCCGAGGGAGCGGCAGGAATTTCGCGAACAAGGCTGGGCATCGGGTATTGCTCCTTCATCTGATCGGGTATGAACAGACTTTATCGAGCCGCAGCCTGCCGCTACAGTGGCGGACAAGACACTCATCGGGAATTTTCCGCCAAATGCCAACATCACCAGGTCTGGTCGCGATTCTGGCCTACGACGGCCTCTGCACTTTCGAGTTCGGCATCGCCGTGGAGATCTTCGGTCTGGCCCGGCCGGAGTTCGATTTTCCTTGGTACGAGCATGCGATTGCTGCGGTCGATCAAGGGCCGATGCGCGCCATGGGCGGGATTCAGGTGTTGGCCGACGGCGGTCTGGAACTGCTGGCCGAGGCCCGCACCATCATCATTCCCGGCTGGCGCGACCGGAATGCGGCGGTGCCTCCAGCCTTGATCGATGCGTTACGGCAAGCCCATGAGCGTGGCGCTCGCTTGTTGTCGATTTGTTCCGGGGTATTTGTCCTGGCAGCCACCGGCCTGCTCGACGGCCACGGCGCCACCACCCATTGGCGCTACACCACGGAATTGGCGCAACGCTATCCGGCGATTGCGGTTGATCCGGATGTGCTCTACGTCGACGCCGGCCAGTTGATTACCTCGGCAGGCAGCGCAGCCGGCATCGACGCCTGCCTGCACCTGGTGGCGCGGGACTGCGGCACTCAAGTCGCCAACTCAGTGGCGCGACGCCTGGTGATGTCGCCGCAGCGTACCGGCGGGCAGGCGCAGTTCATTCCAACCCCGGTGAGCGCGACGCCGCGCAATGACCTGTCGCGGGTGATGCAGTGGGCGCGCGAGCGCTTGCATGAACCGCTGGAGGTGCGCGATCTGGCCAGTGAAGCGGCGATGAGTGAGCGCACGTTTTTGCGGCGCTTCAGCGAGGCCAGCGGTCAGACGCCCAAAGCGTGGTTGCAGCATGAACGCCTGGCCCGGGCGCGAGAGTTGCTGGAAAGCACCGATCAGCACACCGAACAGATTGCCGAACGCTGTGGTTATCGGTCGGTGGAGAGTTTCCGGGTGGCGTTTCGTGGCGTGGTCGGGGTGCCGCCGTCGGTGTATCGGGAGCGGTTTGGGCGTGAGGTGAAGGTCAGTTCTTGAGTGAATTTTGAAGGCCGCATCGCGAGCAGGCCCGGTAAAAAACAGCATCATTTTGGCATCAGCCATGAGGCTACAGCGCCTGCGCCTTTGCCTACAACTACGCCAGAATCCGCCGGCTTGTGCGGCTTGGGGTCGCCAGTAACTTGGTTCGCGTCACTGAAGGGTCAGTGATCGGGTTTAGTCGCTCGGTGTTATCTCAAGTTCGCAAGCTGTTATTCAGTCGGGTATTTCCATGCCTGCACTCAATGGCGGCTGTACGCAGGGCGCTTTCGAGCGCGCCGGTAAAGCTTGGGATGCCGGTCGACTAACCTGCGTATAGCTGCCACCTAATGTTTAGTCGCAGAACGGTGTCAGCCTCATTGAGGTTTCCCGGCACATGTTCAAATAAGGCGCCTCAATAACCACACGAAAACGGCGCAGGACAGCACCCGACCCGCGCCCACAGCTTTCAGCGTCGTACACAACATCTGCAATCCGCATAAAACCCCGTGGGAGCGGGCTTGCCCGCGAAGGCGCCAGAACGGACACCCAATCAATCAGCAGGTGATCCCGGCACCCGCATCACCCCGGCACTTGCAAATTATCCAACGCCCGATTCACCGCCAACTCCCCGAGCATGATCAACTGCGCAATCCCCAACAACGCCCGACGCTGCGATGCCGGCAACAGACTGGCGACGTTCTGGGCGATGGTTTGGGCCGAAGCGAGTGTTTCACTGGCATCGATCAGCAGTTCTTCATTTTTGTTGTCCGCCGTCACGGCGTACATCCCACGGTTTTTACGTGGCGGCGGCGTGGAGCCGGGCGGACAGAGGTAATGGTCGAGCGCACGGTCGGCGGCTTCGTGGAGTTTTTTTGAGTCGAGGGATTCGTAGGGGGAAACCGAGTCGGTTTCGGGCGGGTTGGGTGTTGGTTTGATCATGGTGAAGCTCCTTGATTATTGGAGCCGCCACATTTCGCTGCGAAACGAAGGGAGGTGGCAGCTGTACGCAGGTTCGCAGACCGGGAATCAAGGCACCCGGCATACCCGAAGGTATCCCGCGCACAGCCGCCATAAAGCACCATTGCCGAAAATGGCAACGAGATTGGGAGCGCTGTGCGCCTTGATTGATCCGGGCTGCGAAACCCGATCGCTGATTCGTCAGCGACCGCACCACAATAGAACCCGCCCCCAAGGCGCACAAGCCGGCGGATTCTGGCGTAGCTGTAGGCAATTACGCAAGGATGTGTAGCCTGAGAGAGTGTCTGGAGATGTCTTTTTAAACGTTGGTGTTTATCGGAATCCTCATTGCGTCTCGGATCCCACGAAAGAGAGACTGCCAAAAATTTTGTGTTCGGGCATAACATGTTGAAAAGGAGCATGTATGCCGACCAAAAAGAAACCGGCCTCGGAGGCCAAACCCCAGTTTCCTTCGATCCCGAAAGAGCTGATTGATCAGTTCGTTAAAGGCCCAATGAGCGCCGAGGCGATTCAGGATGCGTCGATGGCGTTCAAAAAGGCGCTTATCGAGCGAGCCCTTTGCGCGGAGCTGGGTCACCCCCCCGAACATTGAGCCGAGAACTCGTGCCGATTTGCTTTCAAAGGGGAATGATTTACTCCAGAAAATAAAACGGTCCCCCACTTTTCAAAACAGTCGGTTGGGAACATCTGCTTTCGGCCAAATGCAGACGTTCGTTTAGGTCTGCTTTCGGCCAGAAGCAGCCTTTGTGTCCGACGCGCAATTACCGGCCGAGAGTGGCCATTCGATCTACTTTCCGGACACCATAAAGACGGGCAGAAACGAGCTATGAGTATGAAACATGAACTTTGGCTGGAACCCGATGGTTGCCAGACTTTCTGCCTGGCAGGTATTCACGGTGATGACGCGCGCAATCTACTTTCAGCAAACTCCCAACTGATCTGGACAGTCGAAGCTGACAGTCACTTCGAGGCGATGACCAAATACTATTCCTTCATGGAATGGGGTGAATACCAGACAGACTTCCCCGAGCATGACCAAATGTCCTACGCAGAGCTAGGATGGGATGAGTAACGGGGGCCAAGCTATAGGACAAGCAGCCGCGTTTTGAGCTCTAGACCCAACGTCCGCATTGGGTCGATTGAAGCCCTTCGTGACAGGCAGCAATCGGCCAATAGCGTACGGTTCCCGATAAACATCATTGAAAGCATTTTGCTACTATCGGGCGCTCTTACCCATTAGCGACGTAAATCTTAGGTTCTTCCATGTTCGACAGAAGCGACTTTGATCAACTCTCCAGTGAGCAACTGACTTTTTGGACAGCGCACAATGATTGTCCCGGTCTCTATTACGTCACCTATCCAGCAATCGCCTTTCGATGCTCTGCCTCTCAGGAGATCATTAGGATAACCCGCGCCCCCAAACGGCAAGGCGAAAACGGATTAAACTTCTGGCTTCACGCGGAATGGATGGATTGGCGGCCTGGAGGAGAAAGTTATTTCCCAGGCTACGTTTCTGACGCTCAGTTTGAGGAAATCTCGGAAGCTGTTTTCAATCAGATGGTTGCGGATCATGCGTTTGAATTGATCGCTCCGCTCAAACAACCGCTGCATGAGTCGACCGGTTTCGTCGGAGCGTTATTGATGTACTCAATGAAGACGGAGTTCATCGTTTCGCTGTTCGCGGAGTATGAAGACGAGTACATCCATTTCTATTGGGACACGACTGCATGAACGGCAGCTATGGGTCGATTGAAGCCCTTCGTGACAGGCAGCAATCGGCCAAAAGCGGACTTTTTAGATAATTTGCTCAGGTGTCACTGCCCTTCAGAAGCGGTGAATTTTAATCTGGATTCCCTCATCTGCATCCGGAGCACGAAAGTAGCTCGTGATCAAATCGAACTCAGCGTCGCTTGCTGCAAACTCATGCTCTGCGCGGCCATTGCGCTGATGTAGCCGGCCCCGACAGGTCTCATCATCCACTTCGATGTAGTGGAAACAGTGGGGAATTTCGGCTGCGTGAGCCAGACCGCATAACCATTGCCGATCCTCTGGAGTGTTGGCCGGGAAATCCAGAATCACAGTCACGCCCGCCTTCAGCAAATCGGTGACAAGCGGGCCCACCAGTGCCCGAATCTGACGTGCAAGCCGCACGTAATCGGCCACTGAATGGATCTGGTCAGGATAAAGCCTTGAAAGCCAATAATCCTCACTCATCAGAATAGCCGACCGTTCAGATGCCAAGGACTTGGCCAGCGTCGATTTGCCGGATGCAATCTTGCCTGACATCAAATGAAGCATTGGTTGAGTCATGGGGGACATCTCCTTGTCGAGTACTGATGATGCTCATTGAAAAGCGTCGAAGCAACTGCAGATCGTCCACTGTCAGCTTTGGGGCGGAAGCGGTCGTCATGAACGTCCGGTATTGGCCGAAAGCGGGAATTCACGACGACCTGTTTCTGGTCGAAATCAACAACGAATACTTTGCTTGCCAGTTCATTTTTTGCACAGATGCTTGAACTGACACCTGACTAAACGGCAAAAATTGCCCACTAAACCCATACAATTCAGGGCCTCGTTAGCTTCGGTAACACGGGCCCTTCCACCAACCTCTCCACCCCCAACCGCACCCTCTCCCCCCCCTGCTCAATCACCACCCCATCCCCCTCCACCGCCACCAACTTCACCCCAGGCCCAACCGTCTCCCCCTGCAGAAAACTACGCGGCGGCCCATCGTTCAGGCTCAGTATCGCCACCGCCCCCCGACTACTCGCCATCACCCCGCTCACCTTGATATCCACTGGCGCCGTTTGATTGGAAAACCACTGCAACGCCGGGCTGTCACTGCGAACCGCGAGCAATTGCGGGGCTGCCGGCGGGGTGTGGGATTCGGCGGTGGTCAGCAGCAGCGACGACCACGTCGCCACGCCAACCAGCGCGGCGAGCAGTGCCGCGGCCTGGACCATTTGCGGTGGGGAAAAGCGTGCGGTGAACATCATGGGCTGAATCTCCTTTTAGTCCCTGCCCACAGACTACGCGGCAATTCTCTCGGTTTTATTTCACACGCCTTACATGTTGGCGGTGCAGGATGATCCTCAACGCAAAGGAGCGCGCAATCGATGAACAGGCAACAGGGCTTTACCCTGATCGAGTTGATGGTGGTGCTTGTGATCATCGGTATCGCCAGTGCGGCGATCAGCCTGAGTATCAAGCCCGATCCGCTGCAGTTGCTGCGCAAGGATGCCGAGCGTGTGGCGCAGTTGCTGCAGGTGGCGCAGGCCGAGGCCCGCGCTGATGGCCGGCCGATTGTTTGGGTCAGTGATGCCAAGGGTTTTCGGTTTAGTCGGCGCAGCGACAACGGCAAGGGTTTCGAGCATTTCAATGACGATGCACAACTGCGCCCGCGGCCGTGGCAGAGCCCGAAGGTGCAGGTGCGGGTCGAGCCGAAACAGAAAGTCGTGCTCAACGCTGAGTGGATCAATCCGCCGCTGCAACTGACGTTGTCCGATGGCGCCAATCAGTTGAGTGTCCTGCGCGATGTCGCCGGCCGGATCAGCGTGCAATGAAAGACCAACAAGGTTTCACCCTGATTGAGGTGATGGTCGCGATTCTGCTGATGGCGGTGGTGAGTTTGATTGCCTGGCGTGGGCTCGACAGCGTGACGCGGGCTGACAGCCATTTGCAGGCCAGCAGTGAGCAGAGTGACAGCCTGTTGCGGGCGCTGAATCAGTTGCAGCGGGATGTGGACAGGCGCGCGGGCATTGAATTGACTGAGCCGAAGAAAGTCGGTGTGGACGACGAGCCGCCCAGCGCCCCGCCCGCGATTACTGTGCGCAGCAGTGACAACAAGGGCTTTCGCCTGGACATCATTCGTACGGCGGCGGATCAGCCGGGGGCGTTGCAGCGGGTGCGGTGGTGGGTCAAGGGCGACACGCTGTATCGGGCGGTGGCGGCGGCGCGCAGTCGGTATCCGTTGCCGGCGCCTACTGACGGGGTTGCTGTGCTGAACGATGTGAGCGATGCACAGATTCGGGTATGGGAAACGGATAAGGGCTGGCGGCAATTGAGTGGTAATCGGCGCGAGGATCCGCAAGGGCTGGAGATTCGGTTGACTCGGCAAACGCCGCAGGGAGTGGAGAAATATCGGCAGGTGATTGGGCCGTTGGACTGACAAACGCCTGAGTTCCCCTGCCCCGTCCACCCTGGAGCTGCCGCAGGCTGTGGTCTTTTGATTTTATTTTTCAGAAGCAAGATCAAAAGATCGTCCGAACGCGGCCCGCGCCTTCGGCAGCTCACACTGGGATCGGGTGTACCTGCCAAAGTCTGTCAGGCCGCCATCGCTGGCAGGCTCCCACAAGGAATTGAGTACACCCCGCACGCGGCGCATGCCGCCCCACTCAACACAATGAGCGTTAGCTCGAGTACCGCTTTTGATCTTAAAGCGCCCGTCGGCAGGCTTCGTTCCGGAATTGATCCGGGGTGGGAGCGCAGCGACCGTTTGGCGAAGCCAAACAATGTCCACCGCCCCCCCACTAGCTGAGAACGACGACCCCCCCAGGCAACTCAGTGCATTTGACGCCGTAGGCATCGCGAATCAACAACGCCACACCCGCCAGTTGATCAAGGCTAAACCGCGCCTGCACTCGACGCTGTCCAAGCTCACGGTTGAGCAGCAAAAGCATCCCCGGCCGATAGCGATTAATCTCATCAATCATCTGGCTCAGGGTCGCCCCATTAAACACCAACACCTGCTGCCGCCAATTCATCACCGCCGCCGTGTCAACGTTCTGTACCGCGCCAACCTGCCCCGCGTCATAGGTCACTTGCTGCCCCGGCGCCAGACGCAAACTGCGCCCTTCAACGTCTACTTCCACAGCACCCTCAATGCAAGTCACACACACCTGCTGATCGGTATTGCGCAGATTGAATCGCGCCTGACTGGCCCGCAACCACCCGCCCCCCGCCTGCATCGCCAACGGTAACCGCGCGGTCTGCACTTCGACTTCACCACTGACCAGTTCAAAACCTTGCACGCCGTCATCCACGGAACGCTGATTGATGCGGGTCTGCGTGTTCAGTTCCAGGCTCACACCCTGCGCCGGTTCGAAGCGCCGCTGTTGGCCGACTTCGGTGATGTAGTCGGCACCCAGCCCTTCGAAGCCACCGGGAATCGTCCCACGTACCAGCAGGAACGCCGCCGATGCGGCAATCGCACCGCCGAGAAAGGCACGGCGACCGAAACGGCGTGGCGCCTGCATTTGCTCCACGGCGGGTTGCAGGTTGTGCCACAACACCTTGGCCTGCTCGAAAGCCTGCGCATGTTCGGCGCTCTGGGCGCACCATTGGCGCAAGGCGCGGGCGTCGGCCACGGTGGCGCGGCCGGAGGTCAGCAGGACCAGCCAGTCGCGGGCTTCGCTGTGCAGTTTCTCGGCCGCCGATGGCTCGGCAGGTGTCAGTCGAAAGATGTTCAAACGCGCAGATTCTCAACGAATTGATCGGGCACTATTCAGAAGACGGTTTTCCGGCCCCGCGACCGAACCGCTGAAACACTTTTCTTTCCAGTTTTGCAGCGCAATGCCCCAGTGCGGCTTTGATTTCCTTCTCCACCATGCGCGTGGAAATGCCGAAACGCTGGGAAATTTCCAGGTGGGGAGCCTCCTCCAGGCGCGCGGCAATGAAGATCTTGCGGCGCCGCGCCGGCAACTCGTACAACGCGCTGAGTAGCGACTGGATTTCCTTTTGCCCGCCCACCACCCGTGCCGGATCGAGCGCCTCGTCGCCGATTTGCAGCAACTCTTCGACTTCGCTTCCGGTGAGCAAACGCGCGTCGGCCTGGCGCCGGTCCGCAGCGATGTTCAGGGCCATGCGATACAGGTAGGCGTTGGGCCGCAAGAGGTTCGGCGGCGGCTCCATGCGGTCGACCCGCAGGTAAGTTTCGTGCAGCACGTCGTTAGCCAGATCCTCTGAGCCCAGACGCCGACGCAGGCGCACCCGAAAATCCTCGTAAGAGGTCAGGAACAGTTGGACCATCGAACCTTGTCCGGTGTCTTTCATCCCCCGGAAACTCCTTCCCATTTGGTGCATTCCATGCGTTTCCCTGACGACTGCGGTAACAACAGCAACGTGACCGGCTGACGCAAGGCGCTGGGCGTCGGCCGGTCGATCCTGAGACTGCGAAAACTTTCTACCAGCGCGGTATCGCGCCGTACATCGCCGGTGGAGGTGACCAACCGGTTGTGTTGCACCACGCCATCGCGCCCGACCCAGACCTGCAACACCGCGCGATAACCGCCCGGACGGGTCAGCGGTGAACGGCACAGGTTGCGCTCGATCGCCGCTTGTACCGCCGTGGCGTAACTGCGGTTGACCGCGATGCTGGCGGGCGATGGCTTGTCCCCGGTCGATGGCACGTCCTCGACCTGTGCCACCTGCAAGGTGAACGCATCATCACGGGCATAGCGCGCCATCAAGCCGCTGCCGCCGAGCAAACGACGCAAGGCATCAGCGGCGGTGTACTGACCCTCAACCGCCAGCGAACGTCTGCCTCGACTCAACTGGCTGTCGACCAGCACCGCAACGCCCGTGGCGTGGCTGTATTGATCCAGTGCCCGAGCCAGATCCTGCGCCGGAATGTGCAGCGTCATGCGCAGGTCCGCCAGCACCGCGTCGGCCATTGCGTGGCTCGCCGCACAGCCAAGCAGCCACCCCAGACACATCCGGCGTACAAGCCTCGTTGAACGCTGAAGACCGCCCCTGGAACTGCCTCGCTGCACGGCTGACGTATCCCTGAAATTCGTCATCCTGAGGGCTGTTTATGAATCTGGTGTGACGGGCGCTGCAAAAAAACCATCACGGGTTTTGTATCGGCCTTGCACTAGACTCAAGCCCTAGAGCAGCCCCTTCGGGCTGGCCAGGAGGCAGGCATGAAAACACTCTGCAGAATCACCCTGGGCGGGCTGTTGCTGAGCGCATTGGTCAACGCCCAGGCCGAACAACCGCTGGGCTGCGTAGAGGTGGCGGTCGGCGGCTACAAGGCACCGAATTACGATTGCCTGACCCAGCAGATGGGCAACAACCCTGAAGGCGCCGCGGCCGCCGAGAAAAACCGTGAGGCGTTGAATGTGCCGGTGAACAAGCGGCCACCCAATCAGATGGGATTGGCGACGCCCGCCGGCACCAGCACGCGCATGGGCAATACCTTTGGCTCGTCGGTAAAACCGCAACGACCACCGAATTGAAAACGTTTCAGTCGCTGGGCGTCTGGCGAAAACTCACTGCGAGGCGATTCCAACTGTTGATGGTGGTTACGGCGATGGTCAGGTCGACCATTTCGGCTTCGTTGAACTGCTCGCGTGCCTGCTGATAAACGTCATCCGGCACATGGCTTTCGGCGAGCAGCGTCACCGCTTCGGCCCAGCCCAGCGCCGCGCGTTCGCGAGGATTGAAAAACCCGCTGTCGCGCCACACTGCAATCGCGTACAAGCGCCGATCACTCTCCCCGGCCCGCCGTGCGTCTACCGAATGCATGTCGGTGCAGAACGCGCAGCCATTGAGCTGCGAGGCGCGGATCCGGATCAGTTGCAGCAGTGGCTGCTCGATGCTGAGGCTGGCGGTCAGCGCCTCCATGGCAATCATCGCTTTCATCGCTTTGGGCGAAGCGTTGTAGTAGTCCAGGCGCGGGGACATGGCAGGTCTCGGGAAGCGCAATGATGAGTTCACGGTAAGCGCAGAGCTACCGGCGTTACAGCCCCAATTCCACGGAATATCGCTACACCAGTGAAATCCCGGCCACACACAAATCCCCCTTGTGGGAGCGGTGACCAATTTCGGGTTTTTGTGCTGCGCAACTATTGCCGACCACGCAACAGCGGTAATCTGGCGGGCACGCCAAATAGCCTCGGGAGCCTCGTCGGTATGGAACTTCACGTTGTGATCAACGGCCGCAAGGATCTGGCCGGTCAGTTGTATCAGCAACTGCGCGACGCCATCGAATCCGGGCGTCTGGCCGCTGGCACACAATTGCCGCCCAGCCGCTTGCTGGCCGAGCAACTGGGGATCTCGCGCAAGACCATTTCCGACACTTACGCGCAGTTGACCTACGAAAACTTCCTCACCGGCGTGATCGGTAAAGGCACCTACGTCAACGCACGCCCGGCGCAGGTCCAACGCAAGCAAAGCCACACCGAGCTGGCCAGCGCCGAGGTGATCGAGCGCTGGCGCAATCTGCCGGTGTTCCTGCGCCACCCGACGCTGGAGGGTTCGCTGCGCTACGACTTCATCGGTGGCGCCACCAGCAAGGGCCAGTTTCCCCATGACGACTGGCGCCGCTGTGTCTCTCATGCGATGCGCCAGATGGCCGGTTCAAAAGGCTTCTACAGCGTGCCCGAAGGTTTGCCGGCGTTGCGCAATGCGATTGCCCGGCACATCGCGTTTTCTCGCGGGGTGAACTGCCAGGACGAAGACATCGTGGTGTGCAACGGCGCGCAACAGGCGCTGGACCTGATCACCCGCGTGTTGATCAGCCCCGGCAGTCGGGTCGCGATGGAAGACCCGGGCTACCCGCCGGCGCGCTTGCTGTTCGGCACCCACGGCGCGGATGTGGTCGGCGTGCCCGTGGATGACGAAGGCATTGTGGTTGAGCAAATTCCGGAGGGCACGCGGCTGATCTACGTCACGCCCTCGCACCAGTTTCCCCTGAGCATGCCGATGAGTCCGGCGCGGCGCGAAGCCTTGCTGGCCCGCGCCTATGAGCTGGGCGCAATCATCATCGAAGACGACTACGACAGTGAGTTTCGCTACGAAGGTCGGCCCACCGACTCACTGTTCAGCCTCGACCAGCGCGGCATCGTCGCCTATGTCGGCACCTTCTCCAAGACCCTGCTGCCAGAGCTGCGCCTGGGTTATGCGATTCTGCCGCCAGCGATCCTCGAAGCGGTGATCCGCGCCAAACAACTCACCGACCTGCACGCCTCTACCCTGCCGCAATGGGCGCTGGCCAAGTTCATCGCCGAGGGTTGCCTGCTCAAGCATATCCGCCGCTGCCACACGATTTACGCCCAGCGCCGCGAACGGATTCTGGCGCGCATGGCCAGCGATCTGTCGCCGTGGCTTGAGGCGGTGCCACCCAGCGCCGGGTTCCACATGGCGGCGTTCTGCAAACGGCCGATCGACCTGCCGCTGGTGATCGAACTGGCGAAAAAGGTTGAAGTGGGCCTGTACTCGATCAACGGTTTCTATCATCAGCAAGCGCCGAAAAACGGTTTGTACTTTGGCTTCGGCGCCATCGAAACCCTGGACATCGATATCGCCCTCGATCGCCTGCGCGACATACTCCAGCAAGTGGCTTGAGTGATTGGCCTAACCGATTAACCGCCGATTGGTTATTGGTGATAGCGAGGTGCCGGCCTATTCTGCACAGGCGTTTTCCCTCAATGAGCAGGATTCGTCCGGCCTGATTCAGGAGTGTGAGCAATGTCCAACGAAGTGATCAACACCGTACAGGTGCAGGCCGCCGCCGGCCGCTCGGATGAACTGGGCAGGCAACTGCAGAAGATCGTCGAAACCCTGCGCGAAACGCCGGGCTGTGATTCCTATATGGTCGACCGCTGCCCCGAGGACAGCCACCGCTGGATGGTCAGTGCCCGTTGGCAGTCGGAAGCGGCGATGCAGGCGCATTTCAACCGGCCCGAGGCGCAGGGGTTTATCGACTTGATCGATAGCCGGCTGGCCAATAGCGTGGATTTCAACAGTTTCCCTATCGTTTGACCCGACGCCTTCGCGAGCAAGCCCGCCCCCACATTGGAATGCGACCCACTGTGGAAGCGGGCTTACTCGCGAAGGCGTTTGCCGCACACCGGTTTTTTCTGGCATCCCCCAGTATTGGTCACCCGATCTTCCCGAATATTGGCCGTTTGAATGCGCCACCCCGCGCACTACTGTGATCACCGACATCCCCACTTCACAGGTGATCCGCCATGAAAACCCTGCACGTCCTCGCCGCCGCCCTCGCCCTGACGATTTCCGCCTCGGCCCTGGCCCACGACTCGTCCGAGAAAGTCACTGTGCTGCAAGACCAGATGCTGAAAAACGCACCGGGTAAAAAAGCCATGATGATCGAAGTCGACTACAAGCCCGGCCAATCCTCGATTGCCCACAAACACGACGGCACCGCCATGGCCTATGTGCTGGAAGGCGAAGTGATTTCCCAGGTGAAAGGTGAACAGGCGATCACCTACAAAAAAGGCCAGTTCTGGTACGAACCGGCCGGTTCCGAACATCTGGTGTCGAAAAACGCCAGCAAAAGCAAACCAGCCAAGTTGCTGGTGTTTATGGTGCTGGCCCCGGACGAGCAAGTGCTGATCCCCCTGAAAGACTGATAGTTGTTCGGCCTGCCATAAATAAAAAGGCGCAAATCGTTGATTTGCGCCTTTTTATTGCTCGGAGAAATTAACCGGTTCCGTTTAAAGCAAATGAAACTATCCACGCGCTGATAAACCGACAAATTGTCAGCTGCCTTACAGACTCTCCGGTTTAGTCTGAATTAAAGCCGAGCGCCCTTTTAAAACTCGGCAATTGCAACTTTCCGACTGAAGTTGTTTCACGGGAGATTCACCATGAAACTTGCGTTGGCCAGTACGTTGGTAATTTCGGTTTTAGCCCTCAGCGCCTGTTCAGTGCCCACCGTTCCTAAAGCGGTCCCGGCGTCGCGCTAGGCGTCATCTCCAGCCCAAGCACCCAGATCAATCGCGACTACCTGCGCGACTATCAGGCCAACGCCGGCACCGGTTTCGGCCAGAGCCTGCTGGTGCAACCGATTCACGATGCCTATGTTGCCAGCTCGAAACCGGACATGGCGGTGGATTGGGTCAACGCCTCCCTGCAACACCAGTTCGGCTCAGTGACGGTCTACCCGGACATGCAAAGCCTGCGTGCTGCAAGACCGGATGTGGTGGCGATTGTCGACACCCACAGCCAACTGATCACTTCGCGCAGTTCCGATATCAAGGCGGACGTGAGTGCCGATTTCTATGATGTGCAACTTAACTACATCGGCACGGCAAAAGGCTCGGACGCGAAAGAACTGACGCAACTCTGGGCGGACTTTAAACGTTCTGAGGAGATTATTGCGGACATCACTCAACAACAAGACGTTCAAGTAAGGGCATTGCAGAATTTTGACTAGCCGCTCAGTAATTTACTAACCAGACCGACGGGCAAAGTGTCGATGCTCGATAACACACAAGCACAAAAGTTGTATTGACAACAGGTACCCACCACCCTTTCAGGCGACTGTCTACTGTCAGGTATTACAGTAGACAGCCACTCTTCAAGCGCCTCCAATAGCCAGCCTGCGTTGCACCGATCCGCCTCTTTCGGATGTCGCTATACGCAGTTCTCCACGCGTATTGAGGAACAAAAAATGTCTGATAAATTCGGCAATTCAACAGTTGGAGATCTCGATCCCGACTTCGGGCCTGATGGCACGGGCATTTCCTGGCTCGAATATCCGGATGGAGATAATGGCTTCGCCAGTGGCATAACCGTTACGCCGGACCACAAGTTACTGATTGCTGCCAGATCGGGACAAAAGTATTCAATTGTGCGATTGACTGCGGATGGCAAGCAGGACGACAGCTTTGGTAATCGAGGAACCGTCACGGGTATGTTTGCCAGCGGTTTCAAATCAACAGGCAAAAGCATTCGCGTGCTAAAGGACCAAAGAATATTGCTTGATGGACTTTTCGACCTAGAGGAATTTGGCGCTCCACCGGTACGCGGGCTTGCACTTTACGACGACAAGGGCGCCCTCGTGTCGGCGTTTGGAGAAGGCGGGGTAACTGTCGTTCATCCGATTACTTCACCTCAATACGCGCTATCCGAAGAGGAAAAGAAACAAAAGGGCCCGTCTGCATCAAGCCAAAATGGTAATTCGATCGAGTTGCCCGATGGAAAACTCATGGTTCTTAGCAATCATTCGTACAGCTTTGCGGACCAGATTGGTCTGTTAATGAGGCTTAACCCAAACGGATCATTGGACACGACGTTTGGCGATGGGAAAGGTTATGTTCCCATCCAGTACCTGGCGAACTCTACTTGGGCTGGCTCACTGCTTCACCTCCAAGACGGGACATTTGCCGTCGCAGGTTCAGCACACGTAGAAGGCACGTCGTTCGCCATGATTGCTCGTTTTGACGCTCAGGGCATTCCTGTCAGAAATTTTGGCCGCAATGGTTTTGTTCTGTTTGATTTCCAGAATCCTAGTAGTGAAATAACCGAGCTTGTACAAATGCCTGACGGCAATATTCTCGGAATGGGGAGCACCGGACAGACCGGAATATTCTCGGGTGTAATGGTATGTATTGATTCGAAAGGTGCATTTGCTGGCTCTTTCAACGGAGGCAATCCGCTCCTCACGCCCTTTCCTCAAGCGCCGCTTGGCATCCAATGGATATCTGGCGCGCAACGAGATGACAACAAAATAGTGGTTATTGCCAACACCTTGGGCGAATCAAACTCAAAATTGCTCCTGGCCCAATTCCACCCAACTGGCGAACCTGATCTCGGTTTCGGCAATCAAGGCAAGTTAATGATTGATTTGACTGATGTGCTGGACATGGCAAATGGCATTGCCATTCAGAAAGGTCAGATCGTCGTATCCGGCACTTCTCTGCCGCATCCACAAGGTGTATGCAGTTTCGCCTTGCGCTGTTCTGCAGTGCATTGAAAACTGATAAAAAAAGCCCCGGCATCTCACGACACCGGGGCTTTCTCATTCAGCCACTACTTACGCCAATTCAGGCTCGGCATTCGCAGCAACTACAGGCACTACCGCTTGCCCGCTCAACGCCAGATCCAGCAGTTCGCGGTTGGCCACTGCATACATGGCGTAGTCAGTGCCGCTCGCAGCACGAATTTCCACCAGCATGGCACGCCAGCGCGAAATCATTCTTTCGTGCTGTTCCATCCACAGCGCCAGGCGTTCTTCCACTTCATGAGTGCCGTCGCCCTGTTGCAGGACGGAGATGGTGATCGCACGTTGCTGCCAGTCGACGTCATCGCGGAACGCTTCACGGGCCAGGGCCTGCCAGTTGTTTTCAACCGGCAGTGCGCTGATCTGTTGCAGGTACCAGGTGATGTCCAGCGCACTGCCCACGGCGAAGTAGGCCTTGGCCACTTCTGCCGGGTTCTGGCCCGTCACGTCGGAGGCTTCGATGATCGGCAGCAGGGTGTACAGGTGCGAGGTGCCCGCCACCATACGCGCCAGCAACTCCGGCACACCGGCTTCGACGTAAGCCTGATAACGCGCCTGCCAGTTTTCGTGGATCTCGCCGCTCAGCAGTTCATCGAGTTTGAGACCCAATTCCTTCAGGTGCGGACCGAAATGCGCGACGTCACGGGCAGCGTTCTGCTCGTTGCGGCGGGCACGCAGGAACCAACGCGTAGCACGACGGCCCAGACGCATCAGCTCGTCCATCAACTCCAGTTGCACGTCAGCGGAAACCTGGTAATCCAGGGCTTCGATCTGACGGAACCAGTGCGGGAGATGGAAGATGTCACGCACAATCACATATGCGCCCGCCACGTTCGCCGGGCTCATGCCGGTCGACTCTTTGAGTCGCTGAACGAAGGTGATGCCCATGTGGTTGACCAGGTCGTTGGCGATCTGGGTGCCGACGATTTCACGTTTGAGACGGTGACGACGCATGGCGTCGGAGAACTTGCTGACCAACGTCGGCGGGAACGCCGTTTCCATGTCGCGGGTCAGGTAATCGTCGTCCGGCACCTGAGAGCCCAGCAACTGCTCCTTGAGGTCGATCTTGCTGTACGAGATCAGCACCGACAGTTCGGGGCGGGTCAGGCCATGGCCTGCTGCCACTCGCTCGTTGATCTGTTCTTCGGTCGGCAGGAACTCGATGGCACGGTCCAGCTTGCCACGGCCTTCCAGATCACCCATCAGACGCTTGTACTCAGCGATGCGTGCGTAAGCGCGACGCGCTGCCAGGGACAGGGCCTGAGTCTGCTTGTAGTTGTTGCCCAGCACCAGACCACCGACTTCTTCGGTCATGCTCGCCAGCAACAGGTTGCGTTGCTTGTCGGTCATGTCGCCAGCCTGAACCACTTCGTTCAGCAGGATCTTGATGTTCACTTCGTGGTCGGAGCAGTCCACGCCACCGGCGTTGTCGATGAAGTCGGTGTTGGAACCGCCGCCATTGAGGCCGAATTCCACACGACCCAGTTGGGTCATGCCGAGGTTACCGCCCTCGCCCACTACTTTGCAGCGCAGTTCGTTGCCGTTCACGCGCAGCGCATCGTTGGCCTTGTCGCCGACGTCGGCGTGGCTTTCAGTGCTGGCCTTGACGTAAGTGCCGATACCGCCGTTCCACAAAAGATCAACCGGAGCCTTGAGCAAGGCGTTGAGCAGTTCGGTCGGGGTCAGCTTGTCAGCCTTGATGTCGAAGCGTTCTTGCATCTGCGGGGAAATTGCGATGCTCTTCGCGCTGCGCGAGAAGATACCGCCGCCTTCGGACATGAGGCTGGTGTCGTAATCGGTCCAAGCCGAACGCGGCAGATCGAACAGACGCTGACGTTCGACGAAGCTGGTCGCCGGGTTCGGGTTCGGATCGATGAAGATGTGCAGGTGGTTGAATGCAGCAACCAGTTGCAGCTTGTCGGACATCAGCAAGCCGTTACCGAACACGTCACCGGCCATATCGCCGACGCCCACCACGGTGATGCTGTCTTCCTGAACATTGATGCCGCGTTCGCGGAAGTGACGCTGTACGCCCACCCACGCGCCTTTGGCGGTGATGCCCATTTTCTTGTGGTCGTAACCGGCAGAACCACCGGACGCGAACGCGTCACCCAGCCAGAAGCCGTAGTCGATGGCGATACCGTTGGCGATGTCGGAGAAGGTTGCAGTGCCCTTGTCCGCCGCGACCACCAGGTACGGGTCATCGTCGTCATGACGCACGACGTTGGCCGGCGGCACCAGTGCGCCGTCTTTGAGGTTGTCGGTGATGTCGAGCAGACCGGAAATGAAGATGCGGTAGCAGGCGATGCCCTCGGCCGCGATCTCGTCACGGCTGCCGCCCAGTGGCAAGCGACGCGGCAGGAAGCCGCCCTTCGCACCCACCGGCACGATGACCGAGTTCTTCACTTGCTGGGCTTTTACCAGGCCGAGGACTTCGGTACGGAAGTCTTCTTCACGGTCGGACCAGCGCAGGCCACCGCGAGCAACGTTACCGAAGCGCAGGTGCACGCCTTCAACGCGTGGCGAGTAAACGAAGATTTCGAACTTCGGTACTGGCTTCGGCAGTTCAGGAATCGCGTGCGGGTTGAACTTGAAGCTGAAGTACGACTTGTTCTGGCCGTTGGCATCCGTCTGATAGAAGTTGGTGCGCAGCGTGGCTTTGATCAGGTCCAGGTAGCGACGCAGGATGCGGTCTTCGTTGAGCACCTGAACATCGTCCAGTGCGGTCAGAATTGCCTGCTCCAGGCGCTGTTGCTTGTCTTCCAGATCATCGCTGCCGAGCTTGCGGGCTAGGTAGAAGCGGGTTTTGAACAACCGGGTCAGTTCGCGAGCGATGTCGGTGTGGTTGTTCAGGGTGCTGGCGATGTAACCCAGATCGAAGCCCAGACGAATCTGCTTCAGGTAACGGGCGTAGGCACGCAGCAGCGCAACGTCGCGCCATGGCAGGCCGGCGGTCAGCACCAGACGGTTGAACGCATCGTTCTCGGCGTCGCCACGAACGATGTGGACGAAAGCGTCCTGCAGGGTGTCGTTGAGTTGCTGGATGTCGAGTTCCAGGCCTTCAGCGGCGGTGAACGCGAAGTCGTGAATCCAGAACTCGCGGCCTTTGGTGTGACGCAGGCGGTACGGGAATTCACCCAGCACGCGCAGGCCGAGGTTTTCCAGGATCGGCAGGACGTCGGACAGCGCCAGTGGCGTGTCGGCGTGATACAGCTTGCAATGCAGCTCGCGCTGGCCGGAAACCTGACCCAGCGGCTGATAGAAGCTCATCACCAGCGGATTTTTTTCGTTCAGGCTCAGCAGGTGCTGCATGTCGACCACAGCCGAATGCGCGGCGAAACGCTCGCGGTAACCGGCCGGGAAGCCTTTCGGGAAGTCGGCCAGCACGTTGGTGCCGTGGGCTTCGCCGAAGCTTTCGACGGTCAGTGCGGCGTAGTCGTCCTGCCAGCTACGGCAAGCCTGAACCACTTCTTTTTCCAGCAGTACGGTGTCGATGTCGAGACGGTTTTTCGGATCGACACGCAGGATCAACTGCACGCGAGCCAGCACAGACTCGGAGAAGAATGTCCAGAATTCGCAATCGGAAGCCTTCAGGCGCTCCATCAGCACTTGCTGAATCTTCTGGCGAACTTCGGTGGAATAGATGTCGCGCGGCACGTAGGCCAGGCAGTAGCAGAAACGACCGTACGGGTCTTTGCGCAGGAACACGCGAATCTTGTTGCGCTCCTGGATCTGCACAATCGACATCACGGTGGTGAACAGTTCGTCGACCGGGGTCTGGAACAGGTCATCACGCGGCAGCACTTCGAGCACCTGGGCCAGTTCTTTGCCCAGGTGAGCCTTGGACTGGAAGCCTGAGCGGT
Organism: Pseudomonas sp. EA_65y_Pfl2_P74; assembly: GCF_963970575.1. Taxonomy (NCBI): domain Bacteria; kingdom Pseudomonadati; phylum Pseudomonadota; class Gammaproteobacteria; order Pseudomonadales; family Pseudomonadaceae; genus Pseudomonas; species Pseudomonas sp. EA_65y_Pfl2_P74. The sequence continues at coordinate 14,613 of NZ_CAXAOQ010000037.1, read as the reverse complement.
GCTCGATTTCTTCGACCTTGCGGCGGATGAATGGGATGACCCGCACGCTCTCGCCATACACCGAGGAGGTGTACAGGCCCATGAAACGGTGTTCCTTGATGACTTTGCCGTCGGCGTCGATTTCGCGGATCGACACGTAGTCCGGGTAGGCCGGACGGTGCACACGGCTTGGGTGCGCAGCCTTGGCGAACGACAGCAGGGTCGGCTCACGCAGGTAGCTCACGGCGTAATCTTCGATGCGCAGGTCATCGTAGGTCAGGCCGGTGCGCAGCAGTTTGGTCAGGCCGAGGAAGGCGTTCTGGTCGTACTCGATGTGGCCGCCATCGGCCTGATCGGTGACCACAAACTCTTCGTAGCCAAGGAAGGTGAAGTGGTTGCCCACCAGCCATTCCAGGAAACTTTTGATTTCGTTCTTTTCGTCGGCATCGATGGCGAATGCACTGTTGTCGAGCTTGGTGAGGATTTCCTGCACCTTGGCTTTCATCGGCTCGAAATCGGCGACCGCGACGCGGACTTCACCGAGCACCTGCTCCAGCTCTTTGCTCAGCACATTCAGTTCGGCCGCGTTGGCGCAACGGTCGATTTCCAGGTACATCAGCGACTCTTGCAGAATGTCGTCGCCCTGGGTGCCTTTTGGCAGGATTTCCAGCAATTCGCCCTTGCTGCCACGACGCACGCTCAGCACGGTGGTTTGCAGGGTGTGGATGCTGTAGCCGCGGCGGTTCAGTTCAGTGCGCACCGAGTCGACCAGAAATGGCAGGTCGTGGTGCAGCACTTCGACCGCGGTGTGGGTCGACTGCCAGCCGTGGCGTTCGTAATCAGGGTTGTAGACGCGCACTTGCGGTTGCGCGTGATCGAAGCGCTCAAGCAGGCGCCACGCGGAAAGAGTACAGCCAGCGAGGTCGGAGAGGCGACGTTGAGTCAGCTCGTCCAGGGAAATGATGCCGAAGAATTGTTCAGCGAACAGCGCCACTTGTGGCAGTGCCTGTTCACTGATGTGCTGCGCCAGTGCCGCTTGCAGTTGGTGCTGGAAGTCGGCTTTGCTGGCTGCGGTGAAGAACGCCATCTGTGGTACTCCGCTTAAGCTTGTTATTGATGGAAAGCGTCGCGTGCAACACCCCTTTCGGGGTTTGTATCGCCCTGCTCCTGATTCTCGGGCAGAGGAAACAGGGTGACAGGTGGGTGAAGCTGGACGGGACGCTCAGGTCACATTCACCTTCCATGAATGGGCATCTGCAAAAGCGACTGTCAGGGCTGCCGACAATGCCTTTACGGGTGCTCATCCGTTGCGCAGCTTAAAGGGTGCGACAATGTGTCTGCTTGCGGTGCTGCGACATATTCGGTCATTGGCACGTAAACCGAGGGTTTCGCACCGGTAAACACTAGCAGTCGTGGCGGAAAACGCCGGGTTGCATGCCCGTATTTACGGGACATCCGTCCCAGATGCAGACCTTTTGCCCTTACATATCCAGAAACGAAAACGCCCAAGGCCGTTCTATCGACCTTGAGCGTGGCATCGGGTTCAGCGTCAGCGGTTGACGCGGATCAGTCGGGCAACTCTTCGTAAGCGCGAAATTTGCTCACGGTGGCGCAGTCGTAGCACTGCATCTGCAGGGTCAATTTATCCATGCTGGCGTCGATGTTGCTGGAGTCGCACTCGCGGCAGAACAGCTGCGGATGGTCGAATTGCGGCGCGGCGATCGGCGAGCCTGTGAGAAACCGAGGCACAAATTCGTCTCGCCAGAACAGCCCCGGCGACTTGGAAAAACCGGCGCCGCTATCCTTGAACACGACATCGTAAAGCAGGCGGGTCATGGCCGGCTGCGGCACGCGCGAATCGCGGTAGCTGTCCTTGCGCCAGTTCTCCGCCAAGGCGAGTTGCGCGGTGCTCTGCATGTTGCGCGGAATGGTGTTCGAGGCGTGAGTGCGGCCCTTGGAATTTCCGGTGGCATAGAAGTGTGCTGCACTTTTCACCGCCACTCTGGCGAAGTAGTAGATCTGGCTGACCGAGAAGTTCTGCAGCAAAGTGCCGATCACCGAGTCGGCGCGGGCTTCGGCGGTGAACGCCATACCTACCTGATTGGCCAGCAAGTGAACGTATTGAATCGATTCCTCCCGCGCGAGCCTGAAGATCAATGCATACAACTCACGTTTCCATCCTGGCAGCACAGGCCCGGACAACTCTTCGTACAGCGCGAGGTAGAGCGTATCGCGCGTGCAGCGCACGCCTTCTTCCAGTGCGACGTTGGCTCGCCAGTAAATGGTCGAATAAGTGCTGATGCTGAAATCGTCGGCCCGATTGAACGCCCGAATGTCCGATGCCGTATCGACCTGCAAGGCGCCCGCCTCGTGCAGGCCTTTCACCAACTCCTCACTGAAAGTGTCAGTGGACGTGAGCTTTTCTCCTCTGAGTTCAGCATCAAGCGCGGCAATGCGTTCGCCTGCGCCTTGGCCGCCGTCATCCAGTAACGCCAGCAGAGCAAGTTTTTGCTGGAATCCAAGACTGGTAAAGGGCACGGGTGGGCGTGGTGTGCCGTAGCGCATGGCTAGATCGCTGCGGTCACGTTCGGCCTGATCGGCGATTTGCTGTTTGCGCAGCCGGACACAGGCATCACAACCACACACGTTGCGTCGCGAGCCAAAACCGGCGGTGAAGTATTGATGCTCGCAATTCACACATTTGTAAGCGCTGCGCAGGGAAACCGGGGTGCCGCGGGCAGGCCGGCGCATCCACATCGGCAAATCGCAATATGGGCATCTCAGGTCGGCGCTGACAATCGGTGGCAACACTTTCAGCACACTGCGCACTGTGTCCGCGAGCTTGTACTCATCGATCAAGTCAGCAGTTTTTTCGCCATTGAGGTAGCGCTGGTAAAGCGCTTCAACCTGCTCTTCGGACAGATGGCGGATTTCTTGCGCCCATTCGAAATACTGCTTCATCAAAAGAGATCCTTTTTATCATGTCGTCCATCGCACTCCCTTGCGTTTGAGCAATAAAATCTGCCGGGAAAAAGCCGCAAAAACAAGCGAAAACACCTCTAACTTGCGCCATCCATCGCCTTTTCTGAAACCCTACGAGGCCGTCGGACAATTCGTACCCGCCGTGAGGAAATGTCCTTAAGAGCACGCCTTGGCTCAATGATGTGCAGCAGAATTTTCTTGAGGCTGGCAAAATCGCCTTTTTTGCGTCCCGCCTGCCGCGCCCGCTCAACCAGGAATCCCCTCATGCAAATGACCACCGCCCTACTCATCGTCAACCCGTGCGATGACGAAGAAGACAACATGGCCATGCTCTGCTGCCACAGCGACAAGGGCGACATGTTCCTGATGAGCCGCTATCCGGACGAGGACGAGCTGGAGATTACGCTGGATGGCGAGCCTTCGACGCTTGATGGGGTGAAAGTTACTTTGACCTCGACGCTGCTGAAGATCGAGATTGCAGCGGCGGATGCCGATGCGTTGAATGGGGATGATGTGCTGGAGATCACCTTTAACCCGGATATGGTGGATCTGGATGAGGTTGAGGAGACCCTGAAGAATATCCTTGATGGGACTGGCACCTATGTCAGTGAGCTAGGCTGATCAGGCCTGCTATCCCAAACGTAAATTGAGTGGCGATGGTGCCCAAGTAAAATGCGCCACGCCACTGTCAGTCCTGTAACGGGCGTTTCGCTTCAACTTTCGCTGAAAACCTTAAACACTTAAAGACCATACATATCAATAAATATGCAAGCACACTGCCTTGCACGTTTACCCGAGTAAAGTTTCATCCTACTTCCCGACAAGAACCGCCCTACACAATCATCGGAAGTCCTACACCGATATCTGATTGCCTGGTCGCGCGCTCATTGCTATTAATTATCCCACCTGCGAACTATCTCGCAGGTTCGGTACTGATAGAACAGCATCGAAAATCCAAGATCAAATGGAGTTAATACCATGGGTAAAAAACGCTCTGAAATAAACACCTTCGATGATTTGCCGCAGGCTACAGGTCATTCAGAAGGTTTCCTTGCGACCGAACTGAACTTCTTCGCTTCATTAACCCGCTGATTGGATGCACCAACCAGCTCACATGCCGAAAGCTTGTCTTTCGGCATTTAAATTTAATGAGGCAAGCTATGTTCGAGCGTGAAATAACACCCAGCAGAGCTCTGAATGAAATAACCTGTTCCATCCAGGCGCTAGAGCTTAGAGCAATTGTCCGCTATGTCGGCGAAGGTGATCTGGTTGCAATCGCTGAACTTTACGACAAAGACGAAAAACTGATTGAGTCTGGAGCAGGCAAGGGACCTGATGCCCTTATCGGAGCGATGGCCGAGAGCCTTGAACACTACGGCACCTTCCACTGCCGACAGTCGCAGCGATCACGAATTAGCTGCGATTCGATTGCAGTTCAGCGCGATGCTCAATGCGACGGCATACTTGCAAGTTTGCCAAGCACTAACGAACTTGTTGAATGTTTTAGGCTTACAGCCCTTGATGACAAGCGCGAACTATTTGTGCCATGCGCCCTCCTCCATCCAACTGCCGAAAATAACAACACAGGTTCTCGGGAAACCCGATTTTTAAGCCGCTACGCCTCTAACTCAGGAATTGCTTTCGGCTGTACCAAGGCCGAAGCGCTGCTGCACGGCACTCTTGAGGTAATAGAACGACACTTGTTATCGCAGTTTTTTCTTGCCGTTTGCGCAATACGACCGGCAATGGACCTTTATACACCTTCAAAAGCATTACTTGTTGAAGCATTGCTGCATCGCCCATATGCTTTAGAGGCTGCAAGCAAGTTGCAAATCATCGTTATCAAAGATGAATCCGGTGTCTATTTTTCGGTTGCTTTCCCTAAGATGGGGCCAGGCGACTTGCATATTTCCCCCATCGGTTCGGGCTGCTCATTGGATATCTGCATCGCTGTACAAAGAGCAGTCACGGAACAGTTCCAGTCAAGCACGCTATATGGTATCAGTGAAGAAACTTCTGACCGCAAGGCTTTTGACATGCTTTCAACCTCTGACGCCTTAAAAAACTTAATAGACTTTTCTCCGTTGAAAAACCTGAAGCTTAGAACCTTTGAACCCACCTCAGAAAGCCAAACAAGCACCGTTGCACAGCAAATAGCATTACTGCAACGAAACTTGAAAAGCGTCGGCAAAGCAATTTTCCATAGAACTGTCGCACAGTACGCCAACACAAACATCGTCACCCAGATATACATACCCGGCCTCGACAGGTTCAACATAATCAGAAAAGGCCAGTTGGTAGCTCCACAGCACATACTGCTAAATAACACCAAGCGCCCTGGCAATTAATTAAAACGACCAACAGGCAGTTTCTCCATGCGGACACTCATCAGAACAGCTTGCAAAAAGCATCGACTGCTATTGATCACAACAATCACCGCCATTATTTCGCTAAAGCTTCTAGCCCTTGCGCCGCCATTGTTACTGGGTGCCATTGTCGATTCGCTCAGTAACGCAGATCACACCACGCTCAACACGCTACTTTTCTTTACAGCGGCCTTTGTCTTGGCCGGATGCGCTCAGGCGATAATTGCACCTCTGCAGACACTACTTCTTTCGAAACTCGTCCAGCGGATTGTAATGAACGCGTCCATTACATGGATGGCGCAATTGATAGGAAAAGAATTCTCTCGATTCAGCACTTGGCGCATCGGTCACTTCATCAAATCGGTAGAGCGCGGAATCACCGCCCACGAGCAACTGCTGACGTTCTTTGTCACGGTGGGCTTTCCACTGTGTCTGGAGTTCCTGATCATTGCCGCCGCATTTTGGTACATGGGCGGCACCTGGGTCTTTTGCGCGATGGCGAGCCTTGGAGTGCTTTACCTTTTTGCCACCCATCGAATCATCAGGTGGCGCAGAAAACATATTGATGCCGTGAATGAGCAGGAAGATGAACTGAGCGCGATCCTGTTCAACACCTTGAAGGCAGGCAAATCGATAAAACTGGAGCGCGCCGAGCAGACCGCACTGCAACCCTTGAACAGAGCCTTCAACCAATATGCCGAAGCGGCGGTAACCGTCGCGGGATCCGGTGGATTGTTAAGCGGGGCAAAGATCTTGTTTATCAGTCTTTCCACAGGAGGATTGTTAAGTTGGGGGGTTGTCGATCAATTGTCGGGGGCCGCGAGCATTAGCGTCGGGCAATTGGTCGCGATCTTTTCCATCGCCAGTACGTTCCTGCTGAACATCACAGCCTTGACCGAAGGCTATCGAGTGCTGGATCAGTTTTTAGCGGATCAACGCCGTCTCCAGCAACTGCTCAAAACAGCCGATTTTGATAATGAAGGTCGTAGAGGCGAAGTGACCCAACAGGACGAATCAACGTTACGGCTCAAACCCTGCGTCATCACCGACAATGGCGCCGTCCGGCTATCCATCGCAAACCTGATTGACTTCAAACAAAGGCAATCGGTCGCGATCACCGGCCCTAGCGGCGCAGGCAAATCCACCTTGCTCGAAGCGCTAGCCGGACTGAACGCTTCGGTAAGGAGCCAACTGAACATTGACGATATACCCGTTGATCGCTTGAACGCTCAGAGCCATCTGCAAGTACTGCGTTACTGCCCTCAATCCCCGCAATTCCTGGAGGGCACCTTCGACAGGTCAGTTTTGTTTGGTGTTAATCCTTCGCTGCATTTGCGCAGCGCCATCCAGCGTTTACAGCTTGAAGAGATCGTCAGCGGGCGCGACATCAACGAAAATGCCGCCAACATTTCCGGCGGTGAAGCCAAACGCCTGACGCTGCTGCGACTGATTAACCGGCCGGGTAAATTCAACCTTTTTGACGAACCGAGCGCATCAATAGAGCCGAAGCTCGCCGCACCGGTTTGGGAGTTGCTGTTCGAGACGTTTGCCGGCCAAGGTCTGATTTGCGTAACGCACGATGTCAGCCATCTACACCGCTTCGACCGGGTCATTGTTATGCATAATGGCGAAATCATTGAAGATGGCCCCTGGCATGATCTGGTGGACAGAGCATCGATCAAACGGCTGCTAAGTGACCTTCAAACCGTTAACCAATAAAAGGGCGTTAAAAGGTCCTTTCTGCAAAATGCCGTTAGTCGCCACCCCCCGCGATGGATTAAAGTAACGCCCCCAGCCCCGGTGTTATCCAGACGCCCGTGGCCACCCCTTTCCAGGAACAGTCATCGATGGAACATCGTGAAGCGCTGCTGGCGCTGCGAACCTTTCTTTCAACGCAGATTCTCGGCCAGGAAAAACTCATCGAGCGTTTGCTCATCGCCCTGCTCGCCGACGGCCACATGCTGGTCGAGGGCGCTCCGGGTCTGGCCAAGACCAAAGCGATCAAAGAACTCGCCGAGGGCATCGAAGCCCAGTTCCATCGTATCCAGTTCACACCCGACCTGTTACCCGCCGACATCACCGGTACCGAGATCTATCGCCCGGAAACCGGCAGCTTCGTGTTCCAACAGGGGCCAATCTTCCATAACCTGGTGCTGGCGGACGAAATCAACCGTGCCCCGGCCAAGGTGCAATCAGCGCTGCTCGAGGCCATGGCCGAGCGTCAGGTCAGTGTCGGGCGCAGCACTTATGAGCTGTCGCCACTGTTTCTGGTAATGGCCACGCAGAACCCGATCGAGCAGGAAGGCACCTATCCGCTGCCCGAAGCGCAGCTCGACCGTTTCCTGATGCATGTAAAAATCGGCTTCCCCGACGCCGCCGTCGAACGCCGCATCCTCCAGCAAGCCCGTGGCGAAGCGCTGAACGGCGAGACCAAGCCCGAACGCCGGGTCAGCCAGCAGGCAATCTTCGCCGCACGCAAGGAAATCCTCGGTCTGTACATGGCCGACGCCGTGGAGGAATACCTGGTGCAACTGGTCATGGCTACGCGCAACCCGGCCAAGTTCGACCCGGAAATGGCCGAGTGGATCGCTTACGGCGCCAGCCCGCGTGGCTCGATTGCCCTCGATCGCTGCGCCCGCGCCCATGCCTGGCTCGCCGGGCGCGACTTCGTCAGCCCCGAAGACATTCAGGCGGTGCTGTTCGACGTGCTGCGCCACCGCATCATTTTGTCGTTTGAAGCCGAAGCCGCTGGCATCGATCAGGATCGTGTGGTGCAGCGGATTCTCGACGTCGTAGCCGTCGCTTGACCCCCATGAATGCCCCTCTGCCGTCCGAACCGGGCATCCGCGTCAGCCTCGCCGAGCTGATCGAGATGCGTCATCGCGTGCGCGAAGTGCAGCTGTTTTCCACGCCGAGTCAGCGCAGCCCGCTGATCGGTCTGCATCATTCGAAATTCCGTGGTCGCGGCGTCGACTTCGATCAGGTGCGGGTCTATCAGGCCGGCGACGACGTACGCACCATCGACTGGCGCGTGACGGCGCGCACGCAAGAACCGCACACCAAACTGTTCCATGAAGAGCGCGAGCGACCGATTTTCATCATGGTCGAGCAAAGCACGCGGCTGTTTTTCGGCTCAGGCCTGATGTTCAAGTCGGTGCTGGCGGCGCAAGCGGCGGCGTTGATTGGCTGGGCGGCGCTCGGCCATAACGACCGGGTCGGCGGACTGGTGTTCGGCGACAACGAGCATTACGAGATCAAGCCTCGGCGCAACAAGCAAAGTTTGCTGCAATTGCTCAATCGCCTGGTCAAGGTCAATCAATCGCTGCACAGCGAACGTGAACCGGATCGCGATGCCTTTGGCGTGGCCCTGCGGCGCGCCCGTGAGGTGCTGCGCCCGGGCAGTCTGGTGATCGTGATCTGCGATGAGCGCGCCTTGTCCGACAGCGCCGAACAACAACTGAGCCTGCTGTCGCGCCACTGCGATCTGTTGATGTTGCCACTGTCCGATCCGCTCGATCACGCCCTGCCCGCCGCGGGATTGCTGAGATTCGCCGAGCGTGGTGCACAGCTTGAACTCGACACCCTCAACTTTGAGCTGCGCCAGACCTATCGCGCCCAGGCCGAAGCACGCATCGCGCGCTGGGAATTGCTCGCCCAAAAGCTGCGCGTGCTGCTGATGCCGTTGAGCACGCAAAGCGAGTTAGTCGAGCAAATGCGTGAATTCCTCAACCCGCAGCGTCCGGGGAAAGGTCGATGAACGACCTTGATCAGCTACAACCGCTGATTTCGCCGCCACCGATCGCCTTCTGGCCACCGGCGCCGGGCTGGTGGCTGCTGCTTCTGTTATTGCCGCTGCTCGGTTTTGCTGTGTGGCGGCTGCGGCGTTTCATCCCGATCAAGAAACGCCCGATCGTGCGTGCCGAACAGCCGCTCGATCCGGTGCGCATCGCCGCCCTCGCCGAACTGGCGCGAATGCCCAAACCCTACGACGGCGCGCCGGCCGGGGCGTGGTTGCAGCAACTCAACGGCCTGCTCAAACGGCTGTGCCGCAACCATTACCCCTACAGCCAGAGTCATACGCTCAATGGCCGCAAGTGGCTGGCATTCCTCGACAACCGTTGCCCGGCTGCCGGCCTCACCCGTTGGATGGTACTGGTTGAAGGCGCGTACAAACCGGAATGCAAACTCGACGACAAAGCCATCGCCGGCCTGACCCAAGCTGTCGACACGTGGATTCGCAAACATGTTTGAGTTCGCCTGGCCGTGGATCTTTGTGCTGTTGCCGCTGCCGTGGCTGATGCGTCTGGTGCTGCCGGTGGCGGACAGTGGCGAGCCAGCGCTAAAAGTCAGTTTCCTGTCTGATCTGGAAGGTCTCGCCCGCCGCCGCGCCCGGGCGAACCTGCCGGCGTGGCGCCAGCAGGCACCGTTCATGCTGCTGTGGTTGTTACTGTTGATTGCCGCTGCACGCCCGCAATGGCTCGGCGAACCGCTGCCGATTGCCGCCAGTGGCCGTGATTTGTTGGTGGCGGTGGACGTGTCCGGCTCGATGGATTTCCCCGACATGCAATGGCAGGACGAAGAAGTCAGCCGTCTGAATCTGGTACAGCACCTGCTCGGCGATTTCCTCGAAAGCCGCGACGGCGACCGCGTAGGCTTGATCCTGTTCGGCAGTCAGGCTTACCTGCAAGCACCGCTGACCTTCGACCGCCACACCGTGCGCGTGTGGCTTGATGAATCGCGGATCGGCATCGCCGGCAAGAACACCGCCATCGGCGACGCCATCGGTCTGGCCCTCAAACGCCTGCGCATGCGTCCGGCGCAGAGCCGCGTGCTGATTCTGGTCACCGACGGCGCCAACAATGGCGGCGAAATCGATCCACTGACCGCAGCGAAACTCGCCGCCAGCGAGGGCGTGAAGATTTACCCGATCGGCATCGGCGCCAATCCTGAAGACAGCGGTTCGACCGGTTTGCTCGGGATCAATCCGAGCCTGGACCTCGACGAGCCGGCACTCAAGGCTATCGCCCAAGTCACCGGCGGCCAGTATTTCCGCGCGCATGACGGCAAAGAATTGCAAGCGATCAAGGACACCCTCGATCAGCTCGAACCAGTGACCCAGCAACCCACCCAGGCGCGCCCGGCGCAAGCCTTGTATCAATGGCCGCTGGCGCTGGCCTTGTGGCTGAGCCTGTTACTGGTCGCCCGCGAATTATGGCCGGACAATCCGCTGCAACGCCTGTTCACCAAGGAGCTGTATCTGCAAAGTCCGCTGCCTGACTGGCGTGAGCGCCTTAAGCGCCTGCGTCTGCGGAGGCGCCGATGATCGCGCTCTGGCCGCACTGGTTCCGTCCATGGTGGTTGCTGTTGCTACCGCTGCTGGGCTGGCTGATCTGGCAACTCTGGCATCGGCAGAAACGCGCCGGGCGCTGGCAGATGATTCTGCCGCCGGCGTTTCATGCCACCCTGCTCAGTGGCGGTAACGGTCGCGACAGCAAACTGCCGTGGATCGTCCTAGGCGGGGCATGGTTGCTGGGCCTTGTGGCGCTGCTCGGGCCGAGTTGGGAGCGCGTCGAACAGACCAGCCAGAAACCCGCCGATCCGTTGGTGGTGGTGCTGGAACTGACGCCGGAAATGCTCGCCACCGATTCACCGCCGACGCGACTGGAACAGGCGCGGCGCAAGCTGTTCGATCTGCTCCAGGCACGCAGCGACGCGCAGACCGCCATCGTCGTCTACGCCGGCAGCGCCCACACGCTGGTGCCGCTGTCGGATGACCTGGCAACCAGCCGAAACCTGGTCGACGCGCTTAAACCGTCATTGATGCCACAAAGCGGTCATCGTGCTGACCTTGCCGTGGGCAAAGCGTTGGCATTGCTCAAGCAGGGCGCACTCGGTCAGGGCCGGATTCTGCTGATCGGCTCATCGCTGAGCGAAGAGGAACGCCAAGGCATTCGCCGCGCGCTGAACGGGCATTCGGCGCAGTTGTTGATGCTCGGCATTGGCACCGCTGAAGGCGCACCGATTGCTCAGGAGGACGGCAGTTTCCTCAAGGACGAGCAAGGCGCGATTCGTGTACCGCAACTCGACAGTCCGGGGCTTGGTGCTTTCCTCAACAGCGTTGGCGGCGAGTATCACCCTGCACGGCTGGACGAAACCGACCTGCGTGCCCTCGGCCTGCTGGATGGCCCGCGCAGCTTACGCGACGACGGTCAGACCGTGCGCCTGGATACGTGGGCCGATCAGGGTTACTGGCTGCTGTTGCCATTGTTGCTACTGGCCGCGAGTGCCGGACGACGCGGCTGGCTGTTTTGCCTGCCGCTGCTGTTCTGCCTGCCACAGCCGAGCTACGCTTTTGACTTCAAAGACCTGTGGCTGCGCCCTGACCAACAGGGTCTGCACTTGCTCAATCAAAAGCGCCCGGCCGAAGCGGCGCAACATTTTGACGATCGCCAGTGGCAAGGGGTGGCGCTGTACGAGGCCGGCGACTACAGTGGCGCCGCCCAGCGTTTCGCCGAAGGCGGTGATGCTCGCGACCACTACAATCGTGGCAACGCTTTGGCCAAAAGCGGTGAGCTGGAAGCGGCCATTGACGCCTATGAGCAGGCGCTGGAGTTGCAACCCGATTTGCGCCCGGCGCAGATCAACAAGGCGTTGGTGGAAAATCTGCTCAAGCAGAAAAACACGCCGCCGCCCGTCGAACCGGACAGTAAACCCGCCGAGCAAAACTCGCCGGGCGAAGAACCGCCGACCGCCACCGCACCACCGGCGGCGGTGAAAAGTGAATCCCAGAGCGAGGCCCAGCCTGCCGAGTCGGCCAACGAGCCGCCGCCGACCACCCCGCCGCAACCGGGCCCCAATGAAGTGCCGGGCGACGAGCCGGAAGAGCAACGAGACACGACGCCGACACTGCAGCCAAGCGAGGACAACCTCGCAGGCGAGCAACGTCAGGCACTGGAACAATGGCTGGGCAAGATCCCGGACGATCCGGGCGAACTGTTGCGACGCAAATTCTGGTACGAACAGCAACAACATCAGGATCAGGAAAACACTCGATGACCCGCTTCACCGCTCTCTTGCTGCCCCTGCTGATCTGCACGGCCACTGCCCAGGCGGCCGAGCTGACGGCCAGCGTGGATCGCAGTCGCCTGAACTCCGGCGAGACGGTCGAACTCACCCTCGAAACCAGCGACGTCACCCAGTTCGGCAAACCCGACCTGACCCCGCTGGAGCCCCTGTTCGAAGTGCGCGGCACGCGGCAGGTCAACCAGTTGAACACCCTCAATGGCGACAACCGCGCCACCACACGCTGGATCATTACCCTGCTGCCGAAAGAGAACGGCAGCGTGGTGATTCCAGCGCTGCAGATGGGCGATGTGCAGAGCCAACCGATCAGCGTGCAAGTGGTCGAAAGCGACACCCGCGAAGACAAGAACAGCCTCGACCCGGTGTTTATCGAAGCCAGCCTCGATCAGTCCAGCGTCTATGTGCAGGCCCAGGCCATCCTGACCCTGCGCATCTACCATTCAGTGTCGCTGTACGACGACAGCAGCCTGACCCCGCTGAAAATCGCCGACGCGCGCATCGAACAGCTTGGCGACACGCGTACCTACGAAAAAGACCTCAACGGTGTGCGCCATGGCGTGATCGAAATGCGCTATGCGATCTACCCGCAGCACAGCGGTTTGCTGACCATCGCGCCGCAGACCTTCAGCGCCACACTGGTCGATACGCAGCCGTCTCAGGATGCCAATGCGCAGGGGCCGAAACCGGGCAAATTGATGCGCGTCAGTTCCTCCGAAATCCCCCTGACGGTCAAACCCAAACCCCTGACCTATCCGGTCGATGCGCCGTGGCTGCCCGCGCGCAGTCTGAGCCTCAGCGAAAGCTGGAATCCGGAACCTGAACACACTCAGGTTGGCGATTCCCTGACCCGCAGCCTGACATTGAAAGTCGAAGGCCTGGCCGCCTCGCAATTGCCCGCACTGCCCGCCACCGACGTCAACGGCCTGCGCCGCTATCCGGATCAACCGGTGCTGAGCAACCAGAGCACTGACCGGGGCATTGTCGGCAGCCGTGAAGAACGCGAAGCCTTGGTGCCGAGCCGCAGCGGCGCCATCGAATTGCCGACGGTGGACGTGGTTTGGTGGAACACCTTCGAAGACCACCTGGAACACAGCAGCCTGCCGGCGCGCACTCTGCAAGTGGCCAACAACCCGAGCCTGCAAGTCGACACCCCGACCGGCAACCTGCAGCCGAGCATCGTCGATAACGATGTGTTGTGGTGGTGGAAACTCAGCACCCTGATCCTCGCCTGCACCACCCTCCTCGGCTTCGGCCTGTGGTGGCGCGCGCGCTGGCAACCAGCCGTGCACCGCGCCGCCCAAACCGGCCCGAGTCCACGCACGTTGATGGATGACATCAAGCGTGCGAGCCAGGCGAATGATCCGCAGGCGACACGGCAGGCACTGGATGCGTGGGCGCGCCAGCAGCCGGAGACGCTGGCGGATATGGCGGCGCGGTTTGTGCCGTTGTCGGATGCGCTGGATGGGTTGAATGGTGCGCTGTACAGCGAGACGGGGCAGCATTGGCAGGGTGAGGATTTGTGGCGGGCGATCCGCACGATTCCGGCGGCGGAACGGGTGCAGGATCCGGTGGGTGATAGCGGGTTGCCGCCGCTTTATCCGAAGTAAAAGCAAAAGATCGCAGCCTTCGGCAGTTCCTACAGAGGGTATGTGTAGGCGCTGCCGAAGGCTGCGATCTTTCGATTTTGCTTTAGGGATAAAAGGCTGAAGACAATCGAAATCAATAGTCGAATTTCGTTTTCACTTGTTCGCCTTCGCGATAGGAGAGAACAAATGCCTTCCAGGGCCTCACCGCGAGCGACTGCATGCTCGTGTAATTTTTCTACAAGCGCATAGATTTTCGAATGATTGAAATCAGTTTCAGCGTCCCAGATTTCTGAGCTATTTTTTTCAACGGCGAGGTCTACCTCCATATAGTTCCCCCCCCCATTCAACGCGGTATCGAAAGGCGTCATAACCGTGAACAATTCCGGCCTCAACCAGCTGGAAAATGGCTGTCACAAGTTTAAATTCTTCAGCAATCACTCTCTGACCTCCGGAAATTGATTGTTCCTATCATCCCCTCTTTGGGTAAAACGGGGACAGACCCTGAGGGATCCCCGATTTTTCTTACAGAAAATCAAGAAGTTGGAATATTGAAGAGGCCTGCATGAGTCGGCAACTTGGTTTGCACCACACAAATACAAGAAACCGAACCCATGCAA
>NZ_CAXAOQ010000036.1:0-75200 GCF_963970575.1 Pseudomonas sp. EA_65y_Pfl2_P74 | reverse complement strand
GCTGCGACAGCTCGAGGGGGCGAGAGCCGAAATGGCCTTGGCGGTGAACGCCTATAACCTGAAAAGAGCGATTAACGTGCTCGGCGCACGTCAGTTGATGGCGTTGATGGGCTGAAACGCCCTTTTTCGTCTGCCGTCCGCACAAAAGCAAACGCCCCGAACAAGTCGGGGCGTTTGCTTGAAACCACCATCAGTGTGTTTTCACACAGTCTGTTCGGGTCGCCTTTTTCATACGTGCCAAGCACAAACCTTGTGGGAGCGGGCTTGCTCGCGAAAGCGGCAGGTCAGACACAGATGAATTGACTGACACACCGCTTTCGCGAGCAAGCCCGCACACAGAGGGGAAACTGCGTTTCTCTAAATCACGGCCTCACATCAAGTAAACGATAATTCCTCTTATTCAAACTCCTGCGCCCTGTTAGACTTTGCGCCTTTGTTTTTGCCCGTCCGCAGGATGTCTATGCCCTCGCTGCCTCTTCGTTTGTCCGCACTGTTTCTGGCTCTGGGCCTGAGTGCCTGCGATGACGCCCCGCGCTTCACCAAAGCCGAGCCCGGTGAAGCACGCTCAGGCGGTGCGGCGACCGTGCGCAAGACCGATCAAAACGCGTTTTCCCTGCCCTCGGCCAACCTGCCGCCATCGCGCCGGGTGGATTTCAGCGTCGGCAACAGCTTCTTCCGCAGCCCCTGGGTGATCGCCCCATCGACCACCACCGCCCGTGATGGCCTCGGCCCGTTGTTCAACACCAACGCCTGCCAGAACTGCCACATCAAGGACGGTCGCGGTCATCCACCGACACCGCAGGCAAACAATGCAGTGTCGATGCTGGTAAGGCTGTCGATCCCCAACACCCCGGAACTGGCCGACGTCATCGAACAGGTCGGCGTGGTGCCGGAGCCGGTCTACGGCGGCCAGCTCCAGGACATGGCCGTGCCTGGCGTGGTTCCGGAAGGCAAGGTGCGCGTCGAGTACACACCGGTGCCGGTGCGCTTCAAGGACGGCACCGAAGTCGAACTGCGTAAACCGGAGCTGCAAATCACTCAACTCGGTTACGGGCCGATGCACCCCGATACGCGTTTCTCCGCACGCATCGCCCCCCCCATGATCGGCCTCGGCCTGCTCGAAGCGATCCCCGAAGAAGCGATTCTCGCCAACGCCAGCGCTCAGGCCAAAGACAAGAACGGCATCAATGGCCGACCGAACCAGGTCTGGGATGACGTCCTGCACAAAACCGTGATCGGTCGATTTGGCTGGAAAGCCGGACAACCGACCCTCAACCAACAGAATGTTCATGCGTTCGCCGGGGATATGGGCCTCACGACCAGCATGCGACCGTTCGATGACTGCACCGAAACGCAAACCGCCTGCAAACAGGCGCCGAACGGCAATGGCCCGGACGGTGAGCCGGAAGTCAGCGACAACATCCTGCGTCTGGTGCTGTTCTATAGCCGCAACCTCGCCGTCCCCGCGCGCCGGGACGTCAACGACGCCCAAGTGCTGGCCGGCAAGAACCTGTTTTACCAGGCCGGCTGCCAGTCGTGTCATACCCCGAAATACACCACCGCCGCCAACGCGGCCGAACCTGAACTGGCCAATCAAGTGATTCGCCCGTACAGCGATCTGCTGCTGCATGACATGGGCGACGGTCTGGCCGACAACCGCACCGAATTCCAGGCCTCCGGCCGCGACTGGCGCACGCCGCCGTTGTGGGGCATCGGCCTGACGCAAGCGGTCAGTGGCCACACCCAGTTTTTGCATGACGGCCGCGCACGCAATCTGCTTGAAGCCGTGCTTTGGCACGGTGGTGAAGCGCAAGCGGCGCAGCAACAGGTTTTGTCTTTCAATGCCGAGCAGCGCACCGCGTTGCTGGCGTTTCTGAATTCACTTTAAACACTTAAAAGAATCGGGAGCCCGACATGTTCCGTCCCAAGCTACTGTTCACCAGCCTGGCCGCGCTCGCCCTCGGCGCTTGCTCGCCACAGGATCCGCAAGCCGTCACTTCGGCCGCTATCGCCAAATCGGTGATTCTGCCGACGTATACCCGTTGGGTCGAAGCCGACAAGCAACTGGCGGTCAGCGCCCTCGCCTACTGCCAGGGCAAAGAGACGCTGGAAACCGCTCGCGCCGACTTCCTGCACGCGCAGAAAGCCTGGGCCGAGCTGCAACCGCTGCTGATCGGCCCGCTGGCCGAAGGCAACCGCTCGTGGCAAGTGCAGTTCTGGCCGGACAAGAAAAACCTCGTCGGCCGTCAGGTCGAGCAACTGGTCGTCGCCCAGCCGCAGATCGATGCTGTCGCACTGGCCAAGTCGAGCGTGGTGGTTCAGGGGCTGTCGGCTTACGAGTACATCCTGTTCGACGCCAAGCCTGACGTCGCCAACGCCGACCAGAAAGCCAAGTACTGCCCGCTGCTGATCGCCATTGGCGAACGCCAGAAGCAACTGGCCGAGGAGATTCTGCAGAGCTGGAACAACACCGACGGCATGCTCGCGCAGATGACCAAGTTCCCGAACCAGCGTTACGCCGACTCCCACGAAGCGATTGCCGATCTGCTGCGCGTACAAGTCACCGCACTCGACACCCTGAAGAAAAAGCTCGGCACCCCAATGGGCCGCCAGAGCAAAGGCGTGCCGCAGCCATTGCAGGCCGATGCATGGCGCAGCCAGTCGTCGCTGACAGCCCTGGAAGCGAGCCTCGCCGCCGCCAAGACCGTTTGGGAAGGTGTCGACAACAAAGGCCTGCGCAGCCTGCTGCCAAGCGATCAGAAGCCTCTGGCGGACAAGATCGACGCCGCTTATGCCGCCTCGCTCACCCTGTTCGACAGCACGCAGCGCTCGCTCGGCGAAATGCTCGAAGACGACGCCGGCCGTCAGCAACTGAACGACATCTACGACAGCCTCAACGTCGTCCATCGCCTGCACGAAGGCGAACTGGCCAAGGCGCTGGGCATTCAACTGGGCTTCAACGCCAACGACGGTGACTGATGAGGGCAAGTGCCATGCTGCGACGCCAGGCTCTGACTTTAGGTAGTTTGCTGCTGGGAGCAGTGACACTGGGCGGCTGGACGCTGTTCAAGCGCAAGGATCAGAGCCCGCTGTTGCTCTCGGCGCGCGATGACACCGACGGCAAGCACTACGCCGTCGGCTATCGGCTCGATGGCACACGGGTGTTTGCCACCGAAGTCGGCCAGCGTTGCCACGACATCATCAACCACCCGACGTTGCCGATTGCGCTGTACGTCGCCCGTCGTCCGGGCACCGAAAGCTACCTGATCGACCTGCGCGACGGTACGCTGCTGCAAACCGTGACGTCGCAGCCGAACCGGCACTTCTACGGCCACGCGGTGATTCACAAGGACGGCGAGTACCTGTACGCCACCGAAAACGACACCACTGACCCAGGCCGTGGCCTGCTCGGGGTGTACCGGTTCGAGGGCGAGCGGCTGGTACACCGCGGCGAGATTTCCACCCACGGCCTCGGCCCGCATCAGGTGTCGTGGATGCCCGATGGCGAGACATTGGTGGTGGCCAACGGCGGCATTCGTACCGAAGCCGAAAGCCGCGTCGACATGAATCTCAACGCCATGGAACCGAGCCTGGTGCTGATGCAGCGCGACGGCACCTTGCTGAGCAAGGAAACCCTCGCCCAGCAAATGAACAGCGTGCGCCATCTGGGCATCGCCAGCGACGGCACTATTGTCGCCGGTCAGCAATTCATGGGCGCGCCCCACGAACGTTCCGAACTGCTGGCGATCAAGCGTCCCGGGCAGCCGTTCGTGGCATTCCCGGTGCCGGAACATCAGTTGCAATCGATGGGTCACTACACCGCCAGCGTTGCGGTGCACAGTGAGTTGCGTCTGGTGGCACTGACCGCACCGCGTGGCAATCGCTTCTTCATCTGGGATCTGGACAGCGGCGAAGTGCGCCTTGATGCGCCATTGCCCGATTGTGCCGGCGTGGGTGCGGTAAAGGACGGTTTTGTCGTGACCTCCGGTCAAGGGCGTTGCCGCTACTACGACTGCCGTCAGGATCAACTGTTGGCCAAACCGCTGGAATTGCCGGCAGGGCTCTGGGACAACCATCTGCACTTGATGGCGTGAAATGCCTTTATTGTTTTGCAGAAACTGCCAGTTGGAATACCCCCTGTACTCGGAGTAATGTGCCCGCCTGTCTCACCTGATTTATCCAAGGAACTGGAAATATGCTGCGTCGCCGCATGCTGATCATGTTGGGTGTTGTTTTGCTGGTCGTCCTGGTGCTGGGCGGGTACAAAGCCTTTTCGATCTACACGATGGTCCAGGGCTTTTCCAAGCCGAAACCAGCGATCAGCGTCGCCGTGGCCATTGCCACGGAACGCCCGTGGCAGATGCGTTTACCCACCGTCGGTACCCTCAAGGCACTGCAAGGCGTCGACCTGAGCCTGGAAGTCGCCGGTACCGTCACCGACCTCAAGTTCGAATCAGGGCAGAAGGTCAAGGCCGGGCAACCGTTGCTGCAACTCGACAGCGCTGTCGAAACCGCCCTGCTGGAAACCGCCAAGGCCGATCTGGGGCTGGCGCAACTGGACTTCGGTCGCGGCAGCCAACTGATCGACAGCCGGGCCATCTCCAAAGGCGAGTACGACCGGCTCTCGGCGGTCCTGCAAAAGAGCCGGGCGACGGTCAATCAGCTCAACGCCTCGCTGGCCAAAAAACGCATCCTCGCACCGTTCAGCGGCACCATCGGCATTCGTCAGGTCGATGTCGGCGACTACCTCGCCAGCGGCACCAAAATCGCCACACTGCAGAATCTGAGCAGCCTTTACGCCGACTTCTATTTACCGGAACAATCGGTGCCGAAACTGGCCATCGGCCAACCGGTGCAAATCTCGGTGTCCGCCTACCCCGGGGAAAACTTCGCGGGCAAGATCAGCGCCATCAATCCGATTGTCGAAAGCACGACGCGCAACATTCTGGTACGCGCCACACTCGCCAACCCCGACGGCAAATTGCTGCCGGGCATGTTCACCAGCCTCGACGTATTGCTGCCGGATCCCCAGACGCACGTCGTGGTGCCGGAGAGCGCAATCACCTACACCCTTTACGGCAACTCGCTGTACGTGGTCGGGCAGAAAAAAGCCGAGGACGGCAGCGTCGAAAAAGACGACAAGGGTCAACCGGTGCTGATCGCCGAGCGCCGCTTCATCGAAACCGGTGAGCGCCGCGATGGCCTGGTGATGATCAACAAGGGCGTGCTCAAAGGCGAACAAGTGGTGACCGCTGGCCAGATCAAACTGGACAACGGCGCGCACATTGCCATTAGCGACGACAAGACCCTCGGCGAGCAGAACAGTCCGCCCCGCGCCGACTGATCAAGGAATCCCCATGGCTTTTACCGATCCGTTCATCCGCCGCC
This sequence comes from Pseudomonas sp. EA_65y_Pfl2_P74, assembly GCF_963970575.1. Classification (NCBI taxonomy): domain Bacteria; kingdom Pseudomonadati; phylum Pseudomonadota; class Gammaproteobacteria; order Pseudomonadales; family Pseudomonadaceae; genus Pseudomonas; species Pseudomonas sp. EA_65y_Pfl2_P74. Next base: position 69,812 of record NZ_CAXAOQ010000036.1, on the reverse strand, counting down.
CGGTGCTCGCCACCGTGGTCAGCCTGTTGATTGTGCTGCTGGGCTTCCAGGCCTGGAGCAAGCTGCCGCTGCGCCAATATCCGCAGTTGGAAAACGCCCTGATCACGGTGACCACCGCCTACCCGGGGGCCAACGCCGAAACCATCCAGGGCTACATCACCCAGCCGATGCAACAGAGCCTGGCCAGTGCCGAGGGTATCGACTACATGACCTCGGTCAGTCGCCAGAACTTCTCGGTGATCTCGATCTACGCGCGCATCGGCTCCAACAGCGACCGCCTCTTCACCGAGTTGCTGGCCAAGGCCAACGAGGTGAAAAACCAACTGCCGCAAGATGCCGAAGATCCGGTGCTGAGCAAGGAATCCGCCGACGCCTCGGCGCTGATGTACATCAGTTTCTTCAGTAAGGATTTGAGCAACCCGCAGATCACCGACTACCTGTCACGGGTCATCCAGCCAAAACTGGCGACCCTGCCGGGCATGGCCGAAGCCGAGATTCTCGGCAATCAGGTGTTTGCCATGCGCCTGTGGCTCGACCCGGTCAAGCTCGCCGGGTTCGGCCTCAGCGCCAGCGACGTCACCAACGCGGTGCGCCAGTACAACTTCCTCTCCGCCGCTGGCGAAGTGAAAGGCGAGTACGTGGTCACCAGCATCAACGCCAACACTGAACTGAAATCCGCCGAAGCGTTCGCCGCGATTCCACTCAAGGTCAATGGCGACAGCCGCGTATTGCTCAGTGATGTGGCGCGGGTCGAAATGGGCGCGGAGAACTACAACTCCATCAGCTCCTTCGGCGGCACCCCGTCGGTGTACATCGGCATCAAGGCCACGCCCGGCGCCAACCCGCTGGACGTGATCAAGGAAGTGCGCAAGATCATGCCGCAGCTCGAAGCCCAGCTACCGCCGAACCTCAAAAGCGAAATTGCCTACGACGCCACCCTGTTCATTCAGGCCTCCATCGACGAAGTGGTGAAAACCCTGTTCGAAGCGGTGCTGATCGTGATCGTCGTGGTGTTCCTGTTCCTCGGCGCGCTGCGTTCGGTGGTGATCCCGGTTGTGACCATTCCGCTGTCGATGATCGGCGTGATGTTCTTCATGCAGATGATGGGCTATTCGATCAACCTGCTGACCTTGCTGGCGATGGTGCTGGCGATCGGGTTGGTGGTCGACGATGCGATTGTGGTGGTGGAAAACATTCACCGGCATATCGAGGAAGGCAAGACGCCGTTCGAGGCAGCCCTGGAAGGCGCACGGGAAATCGCCATGCCGGTGGTGTCGATGACCATCACCCTGGCGGCGGTGTACGCACCAATTGGTTTCCTCACCGGGCTGACCGGGGCGTTGTTCAAGGAATTTGCCTTGACCCTGGCCGGCGCCGTGGTGATTTCCGGCATCGTTGCCCTGACGCTGTCACCAATGATGTGCGCCTTTTTACTGCGTCACGATGAGAACCCCAGTGGCCTGGCCCATCGCCTCGACCGCATCTTTGACGGCCTCAAGCGCCGCTACCAAAGCCTGTTGCACGGCACGCTCAATACGCGGCCGGTGGTACTGGTCTTTGCGGTGATCGTGCTGTGCCTGATTCCGGTGTTCCTCAAGTTCACCAAATCGGAACTGGCACCAGACGAGGATCAGGGCATCATTTTCATGATTGCCAACGCCCCGCAGCCGACCAACCTCAATTACCTGAACACCTACACCGACGAATTCATCAAGATCTTCAAGCAATTTCCGGAGTACTACTCCTCGTTCCAGATCAACGGCTACAACGGCGTGCAGTCCGGCATCGGTGGCTTCCTGCTCAAACCGTGGAACGAACGCAGCCGTACACAGATGCAAATACTTCCCGAGGTTCAGGGCAAACTCCAAAACATCCCCGGCGTGCAGGTCTTCGGCTTCAATCTGCCGTCACTGCCCGGCACCGGTGAAGGCTTGCCGTTTGATTTCGTGATCAATACCGCCAATGACTACGAGCAGTTGTTGCAAGTGGCTGACCGGATCAAGAAACGCGCCATGGAATCGGGCAAATTTGCATTCGTCGACCTCGATCTGGCGTTCGACAAACCAGAGGTGGTGGTCGACATCGACCGTGCCAAAGCGGCGCAGATGGGCGTTTCGATGCAGGATCTGGGCGGCACGCTGGCCACCCTGCTCGGTGAGGCTGAAATCAACCGTTTCACCATCGAAGGACGCAGCTACAAGGTCATCGCTCAGGTTGAACGGGCTTACCGCGACAATCCGGGCTGGCTGAACAACTATTACGTGAAAAACACCCAGGGTGAGTTGTTGCCGCTGTCAACGTTGATCACCGTGACTGACCGGGCGCGCCCGCGACAACTCAATCAATTCCAGCAACTCAACGCCGCGAAGCTGTCCGGATTCCCGTTGGTGAGCATGGGTGAAGCCATCGACACTGTCTTGCAGATCGCCCGGGAAGAAGCACCCGTCGGTTTTGCCTTCGACTATGGCGGCGCGTCGCGCCAGTTCGTCCAGGAAGGCAGCGCATTGTGGGTGACGTTCGCGCTGGCGCTGGCGATCATCTTTCTGGTGCTGGCGGCGCAGTTCGAGAGCTTTCGCGATCCGCTGGTCATTCTGGTGACGGTGCCGTTGTCGATCTGCGGGGCGCTGATCCCGTTATTCCTTGGCTGGTCGAGCATGAACATCTACACCCAAGTGGGCCTGGTGACGCTGATCGGGTTGATCAGCAAGCACGGGATCCTGATCGTCGAGTTCGCTAACCAGTTGCGCAAGGACAAGGGGCTGTCGGTGCGTGAGGCGGTGGAGGAAGCGGCGGCGATTCGCTTACGGCCGGTGTTGATGACCACCGCCGCAATGGTCTTCGGCATGGTGCCGCTGATACTGGCAACAGGTGCCGGGGCGGTCAGCCGGTTTGATATCGGGATGGTGATTGCGACAGGGATGTCGATCGGGACGTTGTTTACCTTGTTCGTCCTGCCCTGCGTTTACACCTTGCTGGCCAAGCCGGATCCAAAGAAAACCGCATAACACCCTGTGGGAGCAATTCCCGAAATCTGCACAATAAAAAAGGCCTCGCAACGGCGAGGCCTTTTACTTGGGCTTCAATCGGTTCAACTTTGTGGCCTCATCCCTTGAGAAAGTCCGAACATGAACAACAGCAGATCATGATCGGGTTCGGTCGCCACGGAGGCTTTCGCCGCCCGTGGCACCACGCAATGGGCATCCGCTAGGGATGCACCGATAACCTGCATGCGTGGCTGCTCCCAGGCAGCCACCGCGAGTGATGCAACTGCCAAGGCTCCAGCCAAAAACAAACCTCGTGCAATTTCGAGTTTCATCGCTATAAACCTTTGATAGCGCTGCCAAACGCCGTCTCGTAAAAGTAGACGAGTTTTTTCCAGTCCGTATCCCGGAACGACGAATGGCGACGCAATTGCTTCATGTCGTGAGAGGCGGCGCGATAGGCCGTCAGACGCTGGCGGCATTTCTCCAGGTCGATCAAGGCCACTTCGACCTCGGCGGATTCGCCTTCGCCGGTCACTCGCACAAACACATGTTTGATGTAAATGCAGCTGTGCTGCCAGCGGCCCTTGTGCATGCGCGCCAGGTTTTCGGCGAGATCCTTGAGCACACGCTCATAGATCACATCACCACACTGATCGCGCCCACCGGCTGCCGCCAGCCAATGTTCCAGTTCCTGGAAACCATCCAGAGACTTGGTCACCAGCAGTGCGCGCCACTTGTGCTGCGGATCAGGCTGGGCACCACAGAAAACGATTTGCGGTACTCGCACACCCAGTTTGCTGACGCCGGTCAGTGCATCAAGCTCGCGCAAGACGGTCGGGCGTCCGAAGGGGTGCAACCAACTGCGATAAATGTGTCCAGTCTGGCGTTTGGCATACAGCAATTGGCCGTCCTTGCCCACGATCCGTTGCACACCACTTTCGCCACCGCGGCGCACGTTGGGTTCTTCCACCCATTCACCGCGCTGAGCCCAGTAGTAGTCGAAGCGGTCCTGCGGAGCGACTTCCGTTTCTGCTGCAAATTGCACTGCCATCCTGTTACCTCTTGCGTAATACGTAAACCCGCCACATCGCATAGAGCGGAATAAAGTCCAGTTGTTCCTGAATGCGGAAACCCGCCTCTTCAAATTCTTTTTCGACCGTAGCAGCCGGTAACACAAAGCGATTCTGGTAATCGCGACTGGCACGTTTCTTCTCGGCGCGCTGGCGTTTCCAAGCCTTGAAATTGCCATCGACCCACAATGAAATGATCACGCTGTCACGGGTGACGCGCTCGAATTCACGCAGAATGGCCCGACGATGCTCGGCGTCTCCGATGTGATGCAGCAGGCGCATACAGAAAATGCTGTCGACGGCGTTATCAGGCAAGGCAATGTCGAACGCAGATGTGTGCAAGGGTTGTACCCGTTTCACCACATCGGCGGGTTGCGCCTGCATGGCCGTCTGGATCATCGATTCGGAATTGTCCGCCCCGATGATCACGCGATTGGCTTTTTCACCCAGCAATGGCCAGAAACGCCCCGCACCGCAAGGCAGATCCAGCACCAGCCCCGGCTCACCGGCCAACGCCAGCGCCTTGCGAGCCAACTGTTCGTCCCGCCAGAGGGAGAGACGACGACCAAGGCTGTCTTTATGCTTGCGCAGGTATTTCTGCGCATGTTGATCATCGTACTTTTCGGAAAAATCGAGCTTGATCGGGCCGGCCATCACCAGAACTCCTGAATTACTGATGTCACCACCTTAAGGCGAGGTGTGTCAGCGTCAGGTCATCCAGCTGTGAAAATTTCGTAAGGCCAACCGACAAAGTATTGCAGCGTTATACAGGATTCAGACAGGTTGGCGGGAGTATCATCGAGCCACTATTTGCGTCAGATTTTGCCTAGATCAACTTCGAAACGACAGCCATTGGGTTGCATCGTACTCAAGCTGACACTCCAGCCCTGGTTCTCGCAAATGCGCTGCACCAGCGATAATCCAAGCCCCAGGCCTTCACCGCGTTTTTCACCGCCGCGTACAAACGGCTCGAACATCGCCTCGCGTTTTTCCTCGGGAATACCCACACCGGAATCCTCGACGACAAACCCGTTGGCATTGAGCGTCAGGCGAATGAAACCCTGCTCGGTGTAATGGCAAGCGTTACGCAACAGGTTACCCATCACCGCCGTCAACAGCGTTGCGTTGTAGCAGGTGGCGGGTGGATTACCGGGCTCGAACTGCAAGGTCAAACCTTTGCTTTCGATCGATTCGCGCCATACGCAAAGCAGACTGTCGGCGACCTGACTGAGGTTCTGTTGTGGCGCCATCCCCGCGTCTTCGCGCTGGGCGCGGGCGAGCATCAGGAAGGTCTGTACCAGCTCGCGCATTTCCTCACTGGCCCGCGCAATACGCTCGACCTGTGCACGACCGCGCGTGTCGATTGCCGGGTTTTCCAGCAGCAGTTCGCAGGAACTCGCCAGCACCATCAGCGGTGTACGCAATTCGTGGCTGACATCGCTGGTGAACAGCCGCTCGCGGGTCAATGCCTGTCGCAAACGCCCCAGCGTGGCATCGAACGCCACCGCCAGTTCGCCGACTTCATCAGCCGCGTAGTCCGGCGCCAGCGGTGGTGCCAGCCCGAGCAATTGGTCGCGATGACGCACCTGGCGCGCCAGCCGAACCACCGGAGCCATCACTTTGCGCGCGAGCACCCAACCGAGGAGAACCGCCAAGGCCAGGCTGAGCACGAACCCCACCAGCACCACGGCAAACAACACGCGCTCGCGCTCTTCGAAATCGCTTTGATCCTGCAGCAGCACATACCGCCGCCCATCGACGACCTCGACCATTGCATGATACGAAAGCTGCTCGCGGAACACTTCGTGGAAGCCGGAATCGAGGTGACGCAAGTCCTTGGGCAGTTCGAAATCGCCCGGTCCACCACTGAAGTAGAACAATTGATCCGGTTCTGGCCGATGGCTCCAGTCGGAAACACTGTCCATCAGCAACAGGCGCTGCAGATCGCCGCCCAGCCCTGCCGAAATCAGTTTTTCCTCCACCAGATGCACCGTGGCGACAATGCCCATGGCGAAAGCGCCGGCCACCAGTGCGCTCATCAACGCAAAGGCAATGATGATGCGCTGTGAAAGGCTTTGCTTAAACTCCATCACGCCCCTCGGCCAAACGGTAACCCACGCCGTGCACGGTATGCAGCAGTGGCTTGGCAAATGGCTTGTCGATCACCTGACGCAATTGGTGAACGTGACTGCGCAGGCTGTCGCTGTCCGGGCAGTCATCGCCCCACAGCGCCTCCTCGAGGACTTCACGGCGAAGCACATGCGGGCTCTTCTGCATCAACACCGCCAACAGCTTGAGGCCGACCGGGTTGAGTTTCAGCAGTTTGCCTTCACGGGTCACTTCCAGGGTGTCGAGGTCATAACTCAGGTCACCGACTTGCAGTGCACGGCGTCCTCCGCCCTGGGCACGGCGCATCACCGCCTCGATCCGTGCAGCGAGCTCGGACAAGGCAAATGGCTTGACCAGGTAATCGTCAGCCCCCGACTTGAAGCCCTGAAGACGATCGTCCAGTTGATCCCGGGCGGTCAGCATGATCACCGGCGTGTCCCGACGGGCATCTTCGCGCAGGCGTTTGCACAGGGTGTAGCCGTCGATGCCGGGCAGCATGATGTCGAGCACAATCAGGTCATAGTGCTCGGTAGCCGCCAGATGCAGGCCCGACAGACCGTCCTGGGCGCAATCGACGGTATAACCCTTGAGTCCCAGGTAATCGGCCAGATTGGCCAGGATATCGCGGTTGTCTTCGACCAATAGAATTCGCATGGGCACCTCTTCTTACACAGTAACGGCCGTCATGGCCCGCGCAGCTTACGGCCAAGTGCGGCTCAGGGCTAGGCATGCGTCGGATTGTTTACCCACAAGGATGCTGACTGTGCCTGCCAACGTATTTTTCACTTTCGGTTAACAAATCGCCGACGCCAGCGGGTGCAGACTCCGCGCAGTAGCGCTCATCGAACACACTAACCGACCAGGGAATTACCATGGTGTCGACCTCTGCCCGCCCCGCTTCACGGCCTCTGAATTTTTGGTTGTGCCTGGGTATACCCACCTTCGCGGCAATTATTCTGCTGCTACTCGAACTGACCGATCTGGACATGGACCTGGCCAGGCTGTTCTACGATCCGGTCGCTGGCGATTTCATCGGCCGACACAGTTTTTTCCTCGAAGACATCCTTCATGATCGAGCCAAGCAGGTGGTGATCGCGTTCTCGGTGTTTGCCATTCTCGGCTTCATCGGGTCGTTCTTCATCGCACGACTCAAGCCGTTCAAGCGGGAATTGGGCTGCCTGGTGCTGTCCCTCGGGCTGGCCACTTCGTTCGTGACGCCGGTCAAAGCCGTCACTGCCGTGCAATGCCCTTGGAGCCTGGAGCAATTCGGCGGCCATGAAACCTACAGCAAGTTACTTGATCATCGTCCGCCGACCAACAAACCGGGCCGTTGCTGGCCGGGAGGGCATGCGGCGACGGGGTTCACCTTGTTTGCGCTGTTCTTCGTGCTGCGTGATCGCCGTCCGCGCCTGGCCAGACAAGCGTTCATCTTTGCCTTTGCATTGGGTTCAGTATTCTCGATCAGCCGGATGATGCAGGGAGCGCACTTCTTTTCCCACAACGTGTGGACAGCGATCTTCTGCTGGCTGATTTGTCTGGGGTCGTATTACTGGGTGTTGTACCGCCCGGCGCTCAAAGCTGAAGCGGCAGCGAAAGCACAACCCGTCGGCGCCTGAAACACAGTTCACTCCCACAGGTTGTGGGTGCGGACGTGAATGGCGGGCAATAAAAAACCCCGCCTGCTCATCGCAGGCGGGGTTTTTCGTTACGGGGGTAAGGCTGGCTTACATCATGCCGCCCATGCCACCCATGCCACCCATGTCTGGCATACCGCCGCCAGCAGCACCTTCTTTCTTCGGTGCGTCGGCAATTGCAGCTTCGGTAGTCAGGATCAGACCACCGATCGACGATGCAGCTTGCAGAGCGGAACGGGTAACCTTGGTTGGGTCCAGGATGCCCATTTCGATCATGTCGCCGTATTCGCCAGTCGCAGCGTTGTAACCGAAGTTACCTTTGCCGTTCTTGACTTCGTTGACCACAACGCTTGGCTCGTCACCGCTGTTGGCAGCGATCTGGCGCATCGGTGCTTCAACAGCACGACGCAGAACAGCGATACCGACGTCCTGATCAGCGTTGTCGCCTTTCAGGTCCAGGATGGCTTCCAGAGCACGGATCAGCGCTACGCCACCGCCAGGTACCACGCCTTCTTCAACGGCTGCGCGGGTTGCGTGCAGGGCGTCTTCAACGCGGGCTTTCTTCTCTTTCATTTCGACTTCGGAACCAGCGCCAACCTTGATCACTGCAACGCCGCCGGACAGCTTGGCCAGACGCTCTTGCAGTTTTTCACGGTCGTAGTCCGAGGAAGTTTCGGCAACCTGGGCACGGATCTGAGCGATACGCGCCTGGATGTCTGCTTCTACGCCAGCACCGTCAACGATGATGGTGTTTTCCTTGGAGATGGTCACGCGCTTGGCGCTGCCCAGGTTTTCCAGGGTAGCGGCTTCCAGGCTCAGGCCGATCTCTTCGGAGATCACGGTACCGCCGGTCAGAACAGCGATGTCCTGCAGCATGGCCTTGCGACGGTCGCCGAAACCTGGAGCCTTGACGGCCGCCACCTTCACGATGCCACGCATGTTGTTCACTACCAGCGTCGCCAAGGCTTCGCCTTCAACATCTTCCGATACGATCAGCAGTGGACGGCCGGCTTTGGCAACGGCTTCCAGTACTGGCAGCATTTCGCGGATGTTCGAGATTTTTTTGTCGACCAGCAGGATCAGCGGGCTGTCCAGCTCGGCAACCATGGTTTCCGGCTTGTTGACGAAGTACGGGGACAGGTAGCCACGGTCGAACTGCATGCCTTCTACAACCGACAGTTCGTTTTCCAGGCCAGTGCCTTCTTCAACGGTGATCACGCCTTCTTTACCGACTTTTTCCATGGCTTGGGCAATGATGTCGCCAATGGAGCTGTCGGAGTTGGCGGAGATGGTGCCGACCTGAGCGATAGCCTTGGTGTCAGCGCATGGCTTGGACAGGTTTTTCAGCTCTTTGACAATGGCGATGGTCGCCTTGTCGATGCCGCGCTTGAGGTCCATCGGGTTCATGCCGGCAGCGACGGCTTTGAGGCCTTCGTTGACGATCGACTGAGCCAGAACAGTGGCGGTGGTAGTGCCGTCACCAGCGTCATCGTTGGCACGGGAGGCAACGTCTTTGACCAGCTGCGCGCCCATGTTTTCGAAGCGATCTTCGAGTTCGATTTCTTTGGCGACGGAAACGCCGTCCTTGGTGATGGTCGGAGCGCCGAAGCTCTTCTCGATGATCACGTTACGGCCTTTCGGGCCCAGGGTCGCTTTTACTGCGTCAGCCAGAACGTTAACACCGGTGAGCATTTTCTTACGGGCGGAATCGCCGAATTTAACTTCTTTAGCAGCCATGATCGATATTCCTTAAATACTTTGTAGTAGCGGGAAAATGAACGGAGGTATCAGCCTTCGATAACAGCGAGGATTTCGTTCTCGCTCATTACCAGCAGGTCTTCGCCGTCGACTTTCACAGTGTTGCTGCCGGAGTAAGGACCGAACACAACCTTGTCGCCTTCCTTCACGGAAAGTGCGCGCACTTCGCCGTTTTCCAGAGCTTTGCCCGGGCCTACAGCGAGAATCACACCGTGGTTGGCTTTTTCAGCAGCCGAACCTGGCAGGACGATACCGCCAGCGGTTTTCTTTTCTTCTTCGCTGCGACGGATAACGACGCGGTCATGCAGAGGACGAAGCTTCATTGTCGATCTCTCCTAATTGTGGTTTTCATCGGCCGGTGTAGTCCCGGCGGGTTTAACAAATCCGGCCTGCGCCGGTTGCGGTTCGTCGAGCGAGCCGCGCAAGTCTGTCCGACTCAAATATCGGAAACCTTTCGGTGACCGATACATAAGGGCGCACAAGCTTATTACAAGGGCGCCGCTAAAAAATTTTACTGATGTTCTTTACAAAAGCAGCCCATTAACGAGCACGGCACCCGAAGGTGCCGTGTCGATGCAAGCGCTACTTGGAGTCGCGATGTTCGAACTCACCTTCGATCACATCGCCCTCGCGGCCCACAGGCTGTCGCGGTGCAGGACCGCCACGAGGTTGCAGGTCATCGGCGAACGCACGCTGGCGCATGGCTTGTTCTTCAGCACGCTGGCGCATCTTGTTGGCCAGCAGGCGACGAGTGAACGGCAACAGCATCACCAGACCGACCACGTCGCTGATGAAACCCGGCAGGATCAGCAGGCCGCCGGCCAGGGCCAGCATCAAGCCTTCAAGCATGGTTTGCGCAGGCAGTTCGCCGCGGTTCAGGCTTTCACGGGCACGCAGCGCCGTTGCCAGACCGGCGACGCGCAGCACGAACACGCCGAACATCGAGCCGAGAATGATCAGCAGCAGGGCCGGGAAAAACCCGATGGTGCCTGCCACTTTGACGAATACGAATAGCTCCAGCACCGGAAACAGCAGAAAGAGCAACAAAAAAGGGCGCATCAAAAATTCCTCAACGCAAGAAATGCCTTGCAGTAAGCCCTAGATGACGTCGCCCTTTCGTGAATTCAAGCATCGGCCACTGCATTTTTTGGCCACACCTGAGCGTGAGCCAGAGAAACCAAGGCTTCGCGCACTTGTATCGGCGTATGACATGGCGCTTGAAACGGCAGCCAGTAAAGGGCCTGACCGATCCGCAGATGCATGCCTTCAGTGTCGATCCCGGCCAATTGCGCCGGCACACTTTTCGGCAGACCACAGAGGTCGACATAGTGCGCAATGGCTTTGGCATGATCGCTGTTCATGTGCTCGACCATGCTGATTTCAGCCTTGCCGGCGAACGGGTTGGCCAAGGTCAGCTGGTCAATCCAGTGAATCGCGCCAAAACCGCCGATGTAACGATGGCGCACCGGTTTGAGCACCCAGAAATCGAAATCGTGAGCCTTGTGGTAGTTCTGCGAATCGGGGAAGTAGCGGTAGTAGCGCTCGGCGGCCGCTTCAATGGCCACAGCGTCTTCGAGTTTTTGCGCTTCGCCCAGATAGGTCAGGCGACCAACGGCCTGCACATCATCGGCCTCACGCTCGCCCACCAGCATCGAGCATTTAGGGTCTTTTTGCAGGTTGTGGGTGTGCTGGGCGATGCGGCTGATCAGGATCAGCGGCCGGCCCTGCTCATCAAGGCAATAAGGCACCACGGAGCCAAAGGGAAAGCCGGGCATCGATTTGGAGTGGGTCGACAGCACTCCCCGGTATTCCTTGAGAAGCAATTCTCGGGCATTCTTGGCCACTTCAACGCTCAATTTATGACTCCTTAAAAAGAATCCGTCGATAAAACGGACAGATGACCGGGATAAGTCCCGCTCACTCTCGGGGCAATTCTCATGTGCAGCCAGGCCAGGTCGGGCGCAGATCGAGAGGCTCTCTAAGGGAAAACCACTCTGACCTGCTATCGGGGCATGCGAATGCAACTCAACGACAAAGTAATCATTATCACGGGCGGTTGCCAGGGTTTGGGCCGTTCCATGGCCGAGTATTTCGCAGGCAAAGGCGCCAAGCTTGCCTTGGTCGATCTGAACCAGGAAAAACTCGACGACGCCGTCGCAGCTTGCAAAGCCAAGGGTGTCCAAGCGCGCAGCTATCTGTGCAACGTTGCCAATGAGGAACAGGTTGAGCACATGGTCGCCCAGGTGGCCGCCGATTTTGGTGCGATCCACGGCCTGATCAACAACGCTGGAATCCTGCGCGATGGCCTGCTGCTCAAGGTCAAGGACGGCGAAATGACCAAGATGAGCCTGGCCCAATGGCAGGCGGTGATCGACGTCAACCTGACCGGCGTGTTCCTGTGCACCCGTGAAGTGGCGGCGAAAATGGTCGAGCTGAAAAACAGCGGCGCGATCATCAACATTTCGTCGATCTCGCGGGCGGGTAACGTTGGCCAGACCAACTATTCTGCCGCCAAGGCCGGCGTTGTCGCGGCGACCGTGACCTGGGCCAAAGAACTGGCGCGTTACGGCATTCGCGTGGCGGGCATTGCGCCGGGCTTCATCGAAACCGAGATGACCCTGGGCATGAAGCCCGAAGCGCTGGAGAAGATGACGTCAGGGATTGCGCTCAAACGCATGGGAAAACCAGAAGAAATCGCCCATTCGGCGGCATACATCTTCGAAAACGACTACTACACCGGCCGGATTCTGGAGATGGATGGCGGCTTGCGTATCTAACCCCGACACAAGACCAGTGTGGGAGCGGGCTTGCTCGCTCCCACAGTTGATTGTGTTTCAGGCCATCAATCGTCGCTGATGGTGATGTTCGGCATTGCCGGCGTTACCGCTTCCTGCAAGACAATCCGCGCGCCGACGTGGCGGGCCAGTTCCTGATAGACCATGGCAATCTGGCTGTCCGGCTCGGCAATCACTGTCGGCTTGCCGCCATCGGCCTGCTCGCGGATCAGCATCGACAACGGCAGCGAAGCCAATAGCTCGACGCCGTATTGAGTCGCCAGCTTCTCACCACCGCCCTCACCGAACAGATGCTCGGCATGGCCGCAGTTCGAGCAGATGTGCACGGCCATGTTTTCCACCACGCCCAGCACCGGAATGTTGACCTTGCGGAACATTTCCACGCCTTTGCGCGCGTCGAGCAATGCCAGATCCTGTGGCGTGGTGACAATCACCGCACCGGCCACCGGGACTTTCTGCGCCAGGGTCAACTGAATGTCACCGGTGCCTGGCGGCATGTCGATCACCAGATAATCCAGATCGCCCCACGCCGTTTGCGTGACCAGTTGCAGCAGCGCGCCGGAAACCATCGGCCCGCGCCAGACCATCGGCGTGTTGTCGTCAGTCAGGAACGCCATCGACATGACTTCCACACCGTGAGCCTTGAGCGGCACGAACCACTTCTGATCCTTGACCTCTGGGCGGGTGCGCTCCGGGATGCCGAACATGATGCCTTGGCTGGGGCCATAGATGTCGGCGTCGAGAATCCCGACCTTGGCGCCTTCACGGGCCAGCGCCAGCGCGAGGTTGGCCGCGGTGGTCGACTTGCCCACGCCGCCCTTGCCCGACGCCACGGCGACCACGTTCTTGACGTTGGCCAGGCCCGGAATCTGTGCCTGGGCCTTGTGCGCGGCGATCACGCTGTTGACCTCGACCCTGGCGATGACCACACCGTCGATATTTTCGATGGCCAGTTGCAGCAATTGTGCCCAGCCACTCTTGAACAGACCGGCGGCATAGCCGATTTCCAACTGAACATTGACGCGATCACCGATGATTTCGATGTTCTTCACGCAACCGGCGCTGACCGGGTCCTGGTTCAGGTAAGGGTCGGTGTATTGGCTGAGGACGGCTTCCACCGCTGCGCGAGTGACGGCGCTCATGGGCAACTCCGATAACAAGACTGGGAAAAGATGGCGGGTATCCTACCCCTTCTGCCCTCCTGACGGCATGCCCTGCAACTATTTGCAGGGGTGAAATATCTTTCCCGGCGCTTTATAGTGGCCGACCTCCGTTTCATCAAGTAGCGAAGCCCCACATGTCCGAGCCACGCAAGATCCTCGTCACCAGCGCCCTGCCCTACGCCAATGGTTCGATCCACCTTGGCCACATGCTGGAATATATCCAGACCGATATGTGGGTGCGCTTCCAGAAGCATCGCGGCAACCAGTGCATCTATGTCTGCGCCGACGACGCCCACGGTTCGGCGATCATGCTGCGCGCAGAAAAGGAAGGCATCACTCCGGAACAACTGATCGCCAACGTGCAGGCTGAACACAGCGCCGACTTTGCCGAGTTCCTGGTCGACTTCGACAACTTCCACTCCACTCACGCCGAAGAAAACCGTGAGCTGTCGAGCCAGATCTATATCAAGCTGCGTGACGCCGGGCACATTGCCCAACGCTCGATCACCCAGTACTTCGACCCGGAAAAGAAAATGTTCCTGGCCGACCGTTTCATCAAGGGCACCTGCCCGAAATGCGGCACCGAAGACCAGTACGGCGACAACTGCGAAAAATGCGGCGCGACCTACGCCCCGACCGATCTGAAGGATCCGAAGTCGGCCATCTCCGGCGCCACCCCGGTACTCAAGGATTCCCAGCACTTCTTCTTCAAGCTGCCGGACTTCCAGGAAATGCTGCAGGCCTGGACCCGCAGCGGCACCCTGCAAGACGCGGTCGCCAACAAGATTGCCGAGTGGCTGGACGCTGGCCTGCAGCAGTGGGACATCTCCCGCGATGCGCCTTACTTCGGTTTCGAGATCCCGGGCGAGCCGGGCAAGTATTTCTACGTGTGGCTGGATGCGCCAATCGGCTACATGGCCAGCTTCAAGAACCTTTGCGAGCGCACGCCTGCGCTTGATTTCGACGCGTTCTGGGGCAAGGATTCCACCGCCGAGCTGTACCATTTCATCGGCAAGGACATCGTCAACTTCCACGCGCTGTTCTGGCCAGCGATGCTCGAAGGTGCCGGTTTGCGTAAACCGACCGGGATCAACGTCCACGGCTACCTGACCGTCAACGGCCAGAAGATGTCCAAGTCCCGTGGCACCTTCATCAAGGCACGTACTTATCTGGATCACCTGTCGCCGGAATACCTGCGCTATTACTACGCGGCCAAGCTGGGCCGTGGCGTCGATGACCTCGACCTGAACCTCGAAGACTTCGTGCAGAAGGTCAACTCCGACCTGGTCGGCAAAGTGGTCAACATCGCCAGCCGTTGCGCCGGTTTTATCCACAAGGGCAACGCCGGCCTGCTGGTCGACCACAATGCCGCGCCAGAGCTGACCGAGGCGTTCCTGGCCGCCGCGCCAGGCATTGCCGACGCCTATGAGGCCCGCGACTTCGCCCGCGCCATGCGTGAAACCATGGCCCTGGCCGACCGCGCCAACGCGTGGATCGCCGACAAGGCACCGTGGTCGTTGAACAAGCAGGAAGGCAAACAGGATGAAGTGCAGGCGATCTGCGCCACCGGCATCAACCTGTTCCGCCAACTGGTGATCTTCCTCAAACCAGTACTGCCGCTGCTGGCCGCCGATGCCGAGGCGTTCCTCAACGTCGCCCCGCTGACCTGGAACGACCACACCACCCTGCTGGCCAACCATCAGCTCAATGAATTCAAACCGTTGATGACCCGCATCGACCCGGTAAAAGTCCAAGCCATGAGCGATGCCTCGAAAGAAGACCTGACCGCCAGCCAGACCGACACCGGCGCCGCCGCACCGGCGGGCAACGGCGAACTGGCCAAGGATCCGCTGTCACCGGAAATAGACTTCGACACCTTTGCCGCCGTCGACCTGCGGGTGGCGCTGATCGTCAAGGCTGAGCACGTGGAAGGTGCAGACAAACTGCTGCGCCTGACCCTCGACATCGGTGACGAGCAACGCAACGTATTCTCCGGGATCAAGAGCGCCTACCCGGATCCGTCCCAGCTCGACGGTCGCCTGACCATGATGATCGCCAACCTCAAGCCACGGAAAATGAAGTTCGGCATCTCCGAAGGCATGGTGATGGCCGCCGGCCCTGGCGGTGAAGAAATCTACCTGCTGAGCCCGGACAGCGGCGCCAAGCCGGGTCAGCGCATCAAGTAAGACGGTGCGGTAAATTGATCCCACAGGCGTGCCCCGCATGCCTGTGGGATTTTTCATATCTGGCCCACCCATCGTGACTGCCGGATAATGCCTAACCTTATGAGACATCCGCCCGTTTTGCTGGCAGAACCATGACCGAACTCCTGCTTACGCTTATCAGTGCTGCGTTGCTCAACAACTTCGTGTTGCACTGGCCGCTGGGCGTCGATCCGCTGTTGGCGGGCAGTCGACGTCAGGTGCATGCGTTGGGACTGGCGACCCTGTGCTTGATGCTGATCGTCGGCGTGGCGGGGTACGTCATCTGGCACTGGCTGCTGGTACCACTGCAACTTGAAGCCCTGCGCTTGTTCGTGTTTCTGCCGTTGAGCGTGTTGCTGATCGCACCGCTGCTGAAATGGCTGGCGTGCGGGCTGCCCGACTGGCCATTCGACGGTTTATGGCCGCTCTTGCTGGGCAATGCCGGCGTACTTGGACTGGCGCTGATCAATGCGCAGAATGATCAGGGGCTGTTGCATGCCGCCGCGCTGAGCCTCGGCGCTGGGCTGGGTTTCTGGCTGGTATTGAGCCTGTTCAGCGATTTGCGTGAGCGCACCGCTGGCAACGATATTCCCCTGCCCTTTCGCGGCTTGCCGATCGACCTGATCAGCGCCGGACTGATGGCAGTGATTTTTCTCGGATTCAGTGGACTGATCAAAACATGAGTCTGATTCAACGCATCGATGCCCTGCTGCCGCAGACCCAATGTGGCAAATGTGGCCACCCCGGATGCAAGCCCTACGCAGAAGGCATCGCCAATGGCGAACCGATCAACAAGTGCCCGCCGGGGGGGGACGAAACCATCGCGGCGCTGGCCGGGTTATTGAAAATACCGGTGCTGGAACTGGACATCAGTCGAGGTTCGGCGCCGCCACAAGTGGCCTACATTCGTGAAGCCGAATGCATCGGCTGTACCAAGTGCATTCAAGCCTGTCCGATCGACGCCATCGTCGGCGCAGCGAAACTGATGCATACGGTCTTGATCGACGAGTGCACCGGTTGCGACCTGTGTGTGGCGCCGTGCCCGGTAGATTGCATTGAGATGCATCCGTTGCCGCCGACTACGTTGCCAGTGGTGGGAGGTCTGGCATTCAGTCTCGAGGAACAGCGCGAGCGCGCGGCCAAACGCGATCACGCGCGCCAGCGTTTCGAGCGACGCAATGCCCGCCTCGAACGCGAAGAACAGCACAAACAGGCCGAGCGTGAAGCGCGCGCCAAACGTTCAGCGCAGCCCCAAGTCTCCACGCTCGACCCGGTGCAGGCTGCGCTGGAACGTGTGCGGGCACAGAAAATGGCCACCACCGATGCCGCATTGAAGAAAGCCAAGATCGATGTCGCGATGAGTCGCGCGCAATTGCACAAGTCGCTGAAAGCCTTCGGTCATCCGCCGACGTTCGAGCAGCAGGCGCAACTGATTGTGTTGCAGCAACAATTCGAAGCGGCCGAACAGGCGCTGGCATCACTCGAAAACAGCACTCCAACCGCCCCGCCAGCGCCTGCCCCGGCAAAAGACGCTGACCTTAAACGAGCGAAAATCCAGCTGGCCATGCGCCGCGCCGAACTGAAAAAAGCACAAACTGCGGAGGCTTCAACGGAGCAAATCGCGACGCTGGAACAGGCGCTGCGTGACGCCGAGCAAGCCCTGCATGCCGCTGAAGCCTCCAGTGATCAGCCAGCTCCTGACCTTGTGCGCGTGGAAAAACGCCCGATCGACAGCCAGCTTCGGCAGTTGAAAACCGCATTGGCCTACGCTCGCGCCGACCTCAATAAACTGGAACGCCACGCCGACACCCCAACCGAAACACTCGACAAGGCCCGCGCTCGCCTGCAAGACGCCGAGCGCCAGGTGCAAGACCATGTCGCCCCTTGAGATGCCAGACGATCGCCTGCAACAGGCGATGAAACAGGTGCTGCTCGCGACGCTGCCTGGGTTGCTGGCGTTGTTCTGGTTCTACGGTTGGGGCGTGCTGATCAATCTGATCCTGGCGATAACCACTGCATTGGTCGTCGAAGCGGCGGTCACCCGCTTACGTCATCGCCCCATTCAGTCAACCCTTATCGATGGCAGCGCGGTGGTCAGCGCGACACTGCTAGCGGCCGCCCTGCCCCCTTACTGCCCGTGGTGGCTGACGGTCACGGCGATTGCTTCTGGCCTGCTGCTCGGCAAGCACTTGTACGGTGGCGTCGGAAAAAACCCGTTCAATCCGGCGATGCTCGGATTTGTCTTGGCCATCGTTTTGTTCCCACAGCCAATGACTCATTGGCCGGCCCACGGCATGGACCTGATCGCAGCCGTACAACAGGCGTTCAATCCAGGACAGCCGCCGGATGCATGGGCTCAGGCCACGGCACTGGACAGCTTGCGCATCAACAAAAGCCTGACCATCGATGAACTGTTCGCCACCAATCCGGCGTTCGGTGGTGTCGGCGGGCGTGGTGTGGAATGGGTCAACCTGGCGTTTCTCGCCGGCGGACTGTTCCTGCTGCAACGCCGAGTGATTGGTTGGCAGGCGCCGCTCGGCATGCTCGCCAGCCTGTTTGCCGTCAGCCTGTTGTGCTGGAACGGCTCGGGCTCGAACTCCCACGGATCGCCGTTGTTTCATCTGCTGAGCGGCGCGACCATGCTCGGTGCGTTTTTCATCATTACCGAGCCGGTGTCCGGGGCTAAAAACCTGTTCGCCCGCCTGCTGTTTGGCGTCGGCGTCGGGCTGCTGACTTATCTGATTCGCACATGGGGCGGTTATCCCGACGGTGTGGCGTTTGCCGTATTGCTGATGAATCTGTGCGTACCGGCACTGGAACGCTTTGCTGCCGCCCGCCAGACACGGGTGAGCCCATGAACCGCACGACCAGCCTCATCACGCTGTTTTTGTTGGCCTTCATCGGTATCGGTGCGACGTATCTCGTGCAGCGTAGCAATGCGCCGCAGATCGCCGCCGAACAACGCCTGATCGATAACCGCAAATTACTGGATGTGATCCCGGCCGAGTCTTACGACAATCAACCGCTGGACCAACCTCTGGCCTTGACCGACATTGCCTTAAGCCACAGCACGCTGGCGGGCGGCTATCGCGCGACCAAAGGCGGGCAACCGGTTGCGGTGCTGCTGCGTAGCCTGACCGAGGGATATGCCGGTGTCATCGAACTGCTGATCGCCATTGATGCCGACGGAAAATTGCTCGGTGTGAAAACCCTGAAGCAAACCGAAACCCCGGCGCTGGGAGGGGTTATTGGTGACTGGCCAAATGCCTGGCTGCAAGCGTTCACCGGCCAATCGAGCCATGAGCCGACGAACGCAGGCTGGGCGTTGAAAAGCGATCAGGGACAATTTGATCAGATGGCCGGGGCGACCATCACCTCCCGTGCAGCGATCAACGCGATCCATGATGCGTTGCGCTACTTCGATGAGCATCGGCCGGCGTTGCTGGGGAGTGGATCATGAAGCTGTCGAACACGCTGATGCTGGTGCTGCTGCTTGGCGCCACGCAAACGCTGGCCGCCGCGCTGGGCACGCTACTGATGTTTGTCACTGTCGTGGGGATTTATGGTGTGTGCATGCCGCTGATGCGCTCGCGACTGACCGGGGCAAGTGCGTTGCTGGCCAGTTTGCTGCTCGCCGCTTCGCTGACCAGTTGCGCCGATATTCTTGCGCAGCGCTGGTTGCTGCCATGGCATCAGGCGTTCGGTTTCTATACGGGCCTGATCGCCTTGCAGTGCGTGGTGCTGGAGCACAATGGCTTCTTCCAGCAACCGCCGGCCAAGCGCTTCAAGCTAGCGGGCCTGTTTGGCGGGCTCATGCTGGCGCTCGCCGCACTGCGTGAACTCATCGGTCACGGCAGTCTCGGTCGCGGGCTATCCGAACACTGGCAAGGTCTTGTTTTGCTCAGCGATGGCCTGCATCTGCCAACCACGGTTCCCGGCGCCTTCATCGTGCTGGGGCTACTGCTCGCGGCCCGTCAGGCGTGGACTCGCTCGAACTCTATATCCAAGGAATCGCATCGCCCATGAACGCCGCAAAACGTCATGAGATTTTTCGCAGACTGCATGAAGACAATCCCGAGCCGAAGACTGAACTGGCCTACTCCTCGCCCTTCGAACTGCTGATTGCCGTAATTCTCTCGGCGCAGTCCACCGACGTTGGCGTCAACAAGGCCACGGCAAAACTGTTCCCGGTGGCCAATACGCCAGCAGCGATCCATGCCTTGGGCGTCGAAGGATTGTCTGAATACATCAAGACGATCGGCCTCTACAACAGCAAGGCGAAAAACGTCATCGAAACCTGCCGTCTGCTAGTCGAACGCCACGACAGTGAAGTACCGCAGACGCGCGAAGCGCTGGAAGCCTTGCCCGGCGTTGGCCGCAAGACCGCCAACGTCGTACTCAATACCGCGTTTCGCCAGTTGACCATGGCGGTCGACACGCACATTTTCCGCGTCAGCAATCGCACAGGCATTGCACCGGGCAAGAATGTCGTCGAGGTTGAAAAGAAGCTGATGAAATTTGTGCCAAAGGAATTCCTGCTCGACTCCCACCATTGGCTGATTCTTCTTGGCCGCTATGTGTGTCTGGCGCGCAAGCCACGCTGTGGTAGCTGTCGGATCGAGGACTTGTGCGAGTACAAAGCCAAAACATCGGACGATTGAGAGGCTATTAGCTTTGTTGATTGGTCGATTGAAAAAATCTTTTTTACCCGTCGCTGCATTACCGATATAAGGAGCGCCAAAGGCAGTCTTAGCCGGAGTTAACCTTATGAGTAGCGACAAAGAACAACTGGACATAGAAGATGACGTTGACACCGCAGACGCTGATGCAGAGGAACCGGTCGTGGAAGTCGCCAAAACCAATCTGAGCAAGCGCCGCACGATCGACAACCTGCTGGAGGAGCGCCGACTGCAAAAGCAATTGGCCGATTACGATTTTGATCTCTGATACTTGAAAGCCTCCCGAACCGGAGGCTTTTCACTTTCTATAACTAGCTGAATTCGATCGGCCCATGACCCCGTCAACTTACTGAGGTATTCAGACAAGCCCATTGCGTTGCGCCAACTCGATCAGATCAACCAGCGAGCGCGCATTGAGTTTCAGCAGCAAGCGAGTCTTGTAGGTGCTCACTGTCTTGTTGCTCAAAAACATGCCATCGGCGATTTCCTTGTTGGTCTTGCCTCGCGCCAACTGTTGCAAAACCATCATTTCCCGCCCGGAAAGGCGATCTACCATGTCGGCTTCGCTGGCATTGCCCAGACTGGTACGTACTGTATGCAACGCCTGATTGGGAAAATAACTGTAGCCGGACAAAACGGCCTTGATCGCGCTGAGCAACTCGGTCAGATCCTGCTGTTTACATACATAACCCGCCGCCCCCGATTGCATGCAACGCATTGAAAAATGCCCGGGCGCCTGGGAAGTCAGCACCAGAACTTTTATGGGCATCGCGACCGAAGTCAGGCGCGCAATAACTTCCAGACCATCAAGTTTCGGTATTCCAATATCCAGAATAACAATATCGGGCATTTGTTCACGAGCAAGTTGTAGTGCATCTACACCGTTGTCAGTTTCTGCAATGACTTCGTAGCCATGACGTTCCATCAGCATACGTACCGCAAGACGAATGACGGGGTGGTCATCCACGATCAGCACTTTATTCATGGGCAAGTCCAGTTTCGCTGTTCGAATTTTTAGAACACGCACAATAGCCCAGTCACTTGCCTGATGGCATGCCAGCGCTCTCACGCACTTGCATCGAGAGACATACCCTACGGGCATTAAGGATTAATCCTACAAAAATCCCACTCTTCTCTAAATATCCGACAAAGCACCTCGCTCACGCCCCTGAAACATTTCTGTTTTTTACCTGTAACAGCTTGCGACCGACTCCTGTGCAACGCGGTCTCACAGCCGGGCATCATGACATTCAAACTGCGGGACCTGTGTCGAATACCAGCGCCACAACACGAATTCACTCCCAATCAGAAATATCATGCAATGACGGCAATCTCCTACAACCTTAATATACAACCGACCGAATCATAAACACTTGAAACAAGATATTTATACTTAAGCAAACACTTTTGCTATAAATACAAACATCAACAGCACACTTAACCAATAAACAACAAAACACAGTCACCCACAACAAAACCACTCAAAAAAAGAGCACTTAAATGTTAAAGATAAAAAACAAAATATCCAACCCGATGACGATTATCGCTATATTCGCCGCTATATCCGAGGCCTCCGCCGCCGTTTCTCTGCCGTTCCTTGATAGCGAAGATCGCGAAATCTACGTCTGGTTCCTGATAAGCTTTCCGTTCTACTTGTTATTTCTTTTCTTTATCACTTTAAACTTCAACTACCGCTCACTCTATTCACCCTCTGATTTCGGCAAGGACAAGAGCTTCTTAAAAGTCATCAACAATAATTGTCGCGATAACAAGCGAAACACATCACAGCAGGATCCAGCTCACGGGACTTTCGGAATATCAAGTTTCATCGTGCCCAGCGAACCCGGCGCAGCCCAAGGCAAGG
Source organism: Pseudomonas sp. EA_65y_Pfl2_P74 (assembly GCF_963970575.1). Lineage (NCBI taxonomy): Bacteria > Pseudomonadati > Pseudomonadota > Gammaproteobacteria > Pseudomonadales > Pseudomonadaceae > Pseudomonas > Pseudomonas sp. EA_65y_Pfl2_P74. Next base: position 47,552 of record NZ_CAXAOQ010000036.1, on the reverse strand, counting down.
AGTCGTGCAAAATCCACAATGCGCCCGACCCGCCACCAGACATCGGCTCAGCGCCGAACCTGACGGTTCAACACAATATTCACTTGCCTGTCTCCATCAGCCACCTGCACATCATCGATGCAAGGAATATTGATGCATCGAGAGAACTGAACACGATGCTGGAAAGGATCCGCCGTACCGACAAGAAAACTGCGCGGGCCATCGTATTTCTTTCCAATCATGTGTCGGATGTTTCCTTGACCAAGAGTGCGCTATCGCAGATCAGGCACGCGAAGAAAGGCTCGGGCACAACGCTTTGTATTGTTTACAACCTGTGCTCGCAAGCGGTAACGCTGCTGGGGCGGGTTTGACGGGTGAGGACTACCGCAGAAGCAGACAGACCAGGGACATTGCTCGACTAGCACCAAACAAAGAATTGATAAAAAAGGCGGCCTTGTCTCAAAGACAAGGCCGCCTTTTCATTGCGCATCAGTCTGAAAAATCTCAGAACAGTTTGCGGCCCTTGTTGGCAGCAATGCGCATGCGCAGCGCGTTGAGCTTGATGAAGCCCGCCGCATCGGCCTGATTGTAAGCGCCGCCATCTTCTTCGAATGTTGCGATGTTGGCGTCGAACAGCGAATCGTCGGACTTGCGGCCGGTCACGATCACGTTGCCCTTGTACAGCTTCAGGCGAACCACACCGTTCACGTTGACCTGGGAAGCGTCGATCATCTGTTGCAGCATCAGACGCTCAGGGCTCCACCAGTAGCCGGTGTAGATCAGGCTGGCGTATTTCGGCATCAGCTCGTCTTTGAGGTGAGCGACTTCGCGGTCCAGAGTGATCGACTCGATGGCGCGGTGAGCGCGCAGCATGATGGTGCCGCCCGGGGTTTCGTAGCAACCACGGGACTTCATGCCCACGTAACGGTTTTCGACGATGTCCAGACGGCCAATGCCGTGCTCGCCACCGATCTTGTTCAGTGTCGCCAGAACAGTGGCCGGGGTCATTTCGACGCCGTCCAGCGCAACGATGTCGCCGTTGCGGTAGGTCAGTTCCAGATACTGCGGGGTGTCAGGAGCGTTCTCCGGGGAGACGGTCCAACGCCACATGTCTTCTTCGTGCTCGGTCCAGGTATCTTCCAGCACGCCGCCTTCATAGGAGATGTGCAGCAGGTTGGCATCCATCGAGTACGGGGATTTTTTCTTGCCGTGGCGCTCGATCGGGATCGCGTGCTTCTCGGCGTAGTCCATCAGCTTCTCGCGGGACAGCAGATCCCACTCGCGCCACGGAGCAATCACTTTCACGCCTGGCTTGAGTGCGTAGGCACCCAGTTCGAAACGCACCTGGTCGTTGCCCTTGCCGGTCGCACCGTGAGAAATGGCGTCAGCGCCGGTTTCGTTGGCGATTTCGATCAAACGCTTGGCGATCAATGGACGTGCGATGGAAGTGCCCAGCAGGTACTCGCCCTCGTAAACGGTGTTGGCGCGAAACATCGGGAACACGAAATCACGCACGAACTCCTCGCGCAGATCATCAATGTAGATTTCTTTGACGCCCATGGCCTGAGCCTTGGCGCGGGCCGGCTCGACCTCTTCGCCTTGACCGAGATCTGCGGTGAAGGTCACCACTTCACAGTTATAAGTATCCTGCAGCCACTTGAGGATCACCGAAGTGTCCAGGCCGCCGGAATACGCCAGAACGACCTTGTTTACGTCCGCCATGCCATCACTCCACGGGGTTCTACGGAAAGCCGAGGAGTCTACCGCTCCAACGCGATAATTTACAGAGGCGCGACAGCTTAAGACGACAAAGCGACAGAATCTGTCGAGAGCGCGACGATGACCGGCAGGTCAGGAAGTCGCCGCGGTATTGGCGGGAGTGCTGGCCTGAGGCGCTGGAGCCGTGGTCGGGGTCACGCGCGTCAAATGCACATTCACCCGGCGGTTCTTCGCCCGATTGGCCGCATTGGTGTTCGGCACCAATGGATAACGTTCACCGTGGAAACGCACAGTGATCTGCGATTCCTGAATGCCGTTGGCCTTGAAGAAGTCGACCACAGCCAATGCACGGCGGCGCGACAACTCGCGGTTGGTCAGGCGATTACCGCTGTTGTCGGAGTGGCCGTCAAGCTCGATGTGATTGACCGTCGGATCGGCCTTCATGTAATCGAGCATGACCTGCAGTTTGGCCTTGGCGGCAGCATCAAGATCAATGCCCTCGCCAGGGAAGCCGACCTGCGACTGTTTGATCTGATCGAAATTCTGTGGCAGCAATTTCGCCACACAACTCTGGTATTCGTTGAACGCCTTGCTGAACTTGACCGGCAACAGGCGCACTTCCGAAACCCGGCCATCGCCCGAGGCACGGCGTACAACAGGGCTGCGCCCGTCCATCAGGCCGCTCATCAGTCCACCTGCCTGAGACTGCGAACTGCTGAACAGAATGTTGCCGCTGCCCAGCCTGACAGAGCCCAGATTGATGTCGCCGCGCCCCGGCTGCCATGGCGCGGCTGCCGCGAGCAACGTCGCCGAACCGCCGCCCAGCATGGCGTTATAGGCGTTCAAACGAAATATTGCCTGTTCACCGGCCCTGCGCACGAACTCTCCCGAACCGAAATCAGTGATCGGTTGCGTCAGACGGCATTCGAACTTATCGCCGGCGACCGTCCACTCAATGTTCTCCAGTCGAGTCTGGTAGGTCAGCGCCATCGCGGGAAGGCTGGCAAACACACTGAGCAAGGCTAAATAACGCTGGCGCACGGGAGGCTCCATTGGCTTCTGCAACAAAAAGACCGATAGACACATGTTTACGGCATACCTATGGGATATCGGAAGGTTCCTGCAAAACTTGATAGCGAGTGCCTGCAAGAGTCTTTTCGGGTAGCATTCCCCTCAGTTTGACCCGCCTGGAATCCCCTCATGTCCGACCGCCTGACCCTGCTGCGTCCCGACGACTGGCACATTCATCTTCGCGATGGTGCTGTGTTGACCAATACCGTTGCCGATGTTGCGCGCACCTTCGGTCGCGCCATCATCATGCCCAACCTGGTACCTCCGGTGCGCAACGCCGCTGAAGCCGACGGCTATCGCCAGCGGATTCTCGCTGCTCGCCCGGCCGGCAGTGGTTTCGAGCCGTTGATGGTGCTGTACCTCACCGACCGCACCCAGCCCGAAGAAATTCGTGAGGCCAAGGCCAGCGGTTTCGTGCACGCCGCCAAACTGTACCCGGCCGGCGCGACCACCAACTCCGATTCCGGAGTGACCAGCATCGACAAGATCTTCCCGGCGCTGGAGGCCATGGCCGAAGTCGGCATGCCGCTGCTGATCCACGGTGAAGTCACGCGCGGCGATGTCGACGTGTTCGACCGCGAAAAGATTTTCATCGATGAGCACATGCGCCGTGTCGTCGAGCGTTTCCCGACGCTCAAAGTGGTGTTCGAACACATCACGACTGGCGATGCGGTGCAGTTCGTCAACGAGGCTTCGGCCAACGTTGGCGCGACCATCACGGCGCATCACCTGCTCTACAACCGCAACCACATGCTGGTTGGCGGGATTCGCCCGCACTTCTATTGCCTGCCGATCCTCAAGCGCAATACCCATCAGGAAGCCCTGCTCGACGCCGCCACCAGCGGCAGTGCGAAGTTCTTCCTCGGCACCGACTCGGCACCGCACGCCCAGCACGCCAAGGAAGCCGCCTGCGGCTGCGCCGGCTGCTACACCGCGTACGCCGCCATCGAGTTGTACGCCGAAGCCTTCGAACAGCGTAATGCGCTGGACAAGCTAGAAGCGTTCGCCAGCCTCAACGGGCCACGCTTCTACGGCCTGCCGGCCAATACCGACCGCATCACTTTGGTTCGCGAAGAATGGACCGCCCCGACCAGCCTGCCGTTTGGCGAGTTGACCGTTATCCCGCTGCGCGCCGGTGAAAAGCTGCGCTGGCGCCTGCTGGAGGAACACGCGTGAGTGAAGACCATTTCGACGACGAACTGGAAGGTCAAGGTGGCGGCGGCGGTTCCCGTCATCCAATGGCAGCGCGTTTTCGCGGTTACCTGCCGGTTGTCGTCGACGTAGAAACCGGTGGCTTCAACTCGGCCACCGATGCATTGCTGGAGATTGCCGCGACCACCATCGCCATGGATGAAAAGGGTTTCGTTTACCCGGATCACACCTACTTCTTCCGCGTTGAGCCTTTTGAAGGCGCCAACATCGAAGCGGCGGCACTGGAGTTCACCGGGATCAAGCTTGATCACCCGTTGCGCATGGCCGTCAGCGAAGAAACGGCGCTGACCGATATCTTCCGTGGCATCCGCAAGGCGTTGAAAGCCAACGGCTGCAAACGGGCGATTCTGGTCGGCCATAACAGCAGCTTCGACCTCGGCTTCCTCAATGCCGCTGTTGCGCGACTGGATATGAAGCGCAATCCGTTCCACCCATTCTCCAGCTTCGACACCGCCACGCTGGCCGGTCTGGCCTACGGTCAAACCGTACTGGCGAAAGCCTGTCAGGCAGCCGATATCGATTTCGACGGCCGTGAGGCGCACTCCGCGCGTTACGACACCGAGAAAACCGCTGAGCTGTTCTGCGGCATCGTCAATCGCTGGAAACAGATGGGCGGCTGGGAAGACTTCGACGACTGATGGTTTTCGAATAAATCCCGCGCATGAAAAAACCGGCTACGTGAGCCGGTTTTTTTGTACCTTGACGTTGCGCCTTACAGGGCAGCAGCGTTCTCGGTCAGGTAAGCCGCAACACCTTCTGGCGAAGCGTTCATGCCTTTGTCGCCTTTCTTCCAGTTGGCAGGGCAGACTTCGCCGTGCTCTTCGTGGAATTGCAGAGCGTCGACCAGACGGATCAGCTCTTCCATGTTACGGCCCAGCGGCAGGTCGTTGATGATCTGCGAGCGGACAACGCCTTTGTCGTCGATCAGGAAGGCACCACGGAACGCCACGCCGCCTTCGGATTCAACATCGTAAGCCTTGGCGATGTCGTGCTTCATGTCGGCAGCCATGGTGTATTTCACCTGGCCGATGCCGCCATTGTTGACCGGGGTGTTGCGCCAGGCGTTGTGGGTGAAGTGCGAGTCGATCGAAACCGCGATCACTTCAACGTTGCGTGCCTTGAAGTCGGCCATGCGGTTGTCCAGAGCGATCAGCTCGGACGGGCAGACGAAGGTGAAGTCCAGTGGGTAGAAGAACACCAGGCCGTATTTGCCTTTGATGGCCGACGACAGGGTGAAGCTGTCAACGATCTCGCCATTGCCGAGTACGGCCGGTACGGTGAAGTCAGGGGCTTGTTTGCCTACGAGTACGCTCATTGATATCTCCTGGTGTAAAAACTTGAAGTTCAGGGTCCGGGCCAGCCTGCCACCCTCAGGCGACAGCCCTGTGACACGAACCCCCTTCGCAAGGGCCGACCATCATACACTGCGTTTTTGGCCTGTCCTTAAAGGTTTTTTGGGGCAGGCGAATAAGGACGCTGCATTTACAGGGCCAGGCAAATAGCCACTTGTCACCGTTCGTCAGTCACTGGCCATTCTGGCCAAAAGCTTTGCGAAAGCACTTTGACAATCATTCTCGTTAACATTAAGATCCATCGCAATTGAGTCACAACCAGCGACGGTTCTCACTTATGTATGTTTGTCTCTGCACTGGCGTCACCGACGGACAGATCCGCGAAGCGATCTATGAAGGTTGCTGCAGCTACAAAGAAGTTCGCCAGGCCACCGGCGTCGCCAGCCAATGTGGCAAATGTGCTTGCCTGGCCAAGGAAGTGGTTCGCGAAACCCTGACCAAGCTGCAAACCGCCCAGGCCGCGATCCCCTACCCGGTAGAATTTACTGCCGCGTAAATACCCTCATTTCAAAGAACCGGACTTGATGTCCGGTTTTTTTATGCCTGAAAATCAATTGGTTAGGCTCCAGACGCGGAACACAAACATTCTTATTCAGATTTATTTTCATTTATTATTCAATAACTTAGGTTTGACACTTATAAAAGTGCAGCCCAAACTCCGCCCTATATACAGCTAATACAGGGCAGGACTCCCATCATGAAAGGCGACATTACAGTCATCCAGCATCTCAACAAGATCCTTGCCAATGAACTGGTCGCGATCAATCAGTACTTCCTGCATGCCCGCATGTATGAAGATTGGGGCCTGAACAAGCTGGGCAAGCACGAGTACCACGAGTCCATCGACGAGATGAAACACGCGGACAAGCTGATCAAGCGCATTCTGTTCCTCGAAGGGCTGCCGAACGTGCAGGATCTGGGAAAACTGCACATCGGCGAGCATACCCAGGAAATGCTGGAATGCGACCTGCGTATCGAGAAGACCGGCCATGCTGACCTTAAAGCCGCGATTGCGCATTGCGAATCCGTTGGCGATTTCGGCAGCCGTGAACTGCTCGAAGACATTCTCGAATCCGAAGAAGAACATATCGACTGGCTGGAAACCCAACTGGGCCTGATCGATAAAGTCGGTCTTGAGAACTATCTGCAATCGCAGATGGGCGAAGAGTAAGTTAGCGCCCGCTAAACGCGAGACACTGAAAAGCCCCGCCCTCTTTTGAGGCGCGGGGCTTTTTATTGCTCGGGTTTCAGCATTGGCCGAAACCCGAAAAAGCCGATCAGGCTTCGGACTTGTTCGCAGCAGCGGCTTCGACAGCCGCTTTGATGGTGCTTTGCAGCGAACCGTCTGCAGCCATCTCGGTCATGATGTCGCTACCGCCGACCAGCTCACCGCCCACCCACAATTGCGGGAAAGTCGGCCAGTTGGCGTACTTTGGCAGGTTGGCGCGGATTTCCGGGTTCTGCAGGATGTCCACGTACGCAAACTTTTCGCCACACGCCATCACAGCCTGCGCAGCTTTCGCGGAGAAGCCACACTGTGGGGCATTCGGCGAACCTTTCATGTAAAGCAGAATGGTGTTGTTGGCAATCTGCTCTTTAATCGTTTCGATGATATCCATGGAGCACCTCGGCTGAACTTTCCGACTCATGGGTCGGCACGGTGGCGCATTGTAACGGAATCCCGAGCGCCATGCTCGGTCTCCCCGACAGACATGCTCAGGCTGCCACCACCGTCACCGGAACGCCATTGAGCGCGGCATTACCCGACAGCTCGTCAAGCTGACACTCATCGGTCAGGTCGTTGGCACTGGAACCCGGCTGACTGCTGGCAATCGCCATCTGTACACCGGGACGCGCATGCCCCCAGCCGTGAGGCAAGCTCACCACGCCTTTCATCATGTCCAGACTGCCGAGCACTTGGACTTCGATCTGCCCGACCCGTGAACTGACGCGCACTAACTGGCCATCTTCAAGCCCACGACTGGCGAGGTCATCCGGGTGCATCAGCAATTGATGCCTTGGCTTGCCTTTCACCAGACGATGATAGTTATGCATCCAGGAATTGTTACTGCGCACATGGCGGCGGCCGATCATCAGCAACTCATCGGCGGCGGGCGCCTGCAATGTCGCGAACCGTGCGAGGTCGGCGAGTATCTCCGGCGGCGCGGCCTGCACGCGTTGATTCGGCGTTTTCAGGCGTGCCGTGAGATTGGGTTTCAGCGCGCCAAGGTCAATGCCGTGCGGATGATCGAACAGCGTTGCCAGCGACAGTTTCTGCTCGCCCGCGTCACCGTAGATCCCCATGCACAGGCCCAAGTCGATCATCTTCGCCGGCGGCATTGTTGGCTTCAGTTCCTTGCCGGTTTTTTCGGCAAACGCTTTGGCCAGGCCGACGAAAATCTCCCAATCATGCAAGGCGCCCTCGGGTTTGGCGAGAATTGCGCGATTGAAACGGGTGACATTGCGCACCGCGAACAGATTGAACGTGGTGTCGTAGTGATCGTTCTCCAGCGCCGAAGTCGACGGCAGGATCAGGTCGGCATAACGCGTGGTTTCGTTGATGTACAGGTCGATGCTGACCATGAACTCCAGACCGTCCAGCGCCTGCTCCAGTTGCCGCCCGTTAGGCGTCGACAGCACCGGGTTACCGGCGACGGTAATCAGTGCGCGCACCTGCCCCTCGCCGTCGGTGAGCATTTCTTCGGCCAGCGCCGACACCGGCAACTCGCCGCCGTACTCGGGACGGCCCGACACACGGCTTTGCCATTTATTGAAATGCCCGCCCGAGGTCGATGCCACCAGATCCACCGCAGGCTCCGTGCACAGCGCCCCGCCGACGCGATCAAGGTTGCCGGTCACCAGATTGATCAACTGCACCACCCAGTGGCACAAGGTGCCGAAGGCTTGCGTTGAAACGCCCATCCGCCCGTAGCAAACCGCGCTGGGCGCGGCGGCAAAATCGCGGGCCAACTGGCGGATCTGTTCGGCGGGCACGGCGCACAACGGGCTCATGGCTTCTGCGGTGAACGTCGCCACGGCGGCGCGCACCTCGTCCAGGCCGTCGACCGGCAAGTGACTGTCGCGGGTCAAGCCTTCGCCAAACAATGTGTTGAGGACACCAAACAGCAAGGCCGCATCGCCCCCGGGCCGCACAAATAGATGTTGATCAGCGATTGCCGCCGTCTCGCTGCGCCGTGGATCGACCACCACCACTTTGCCGCCCCGGCCCTGAATGGCTTTGAGGCGCTTTTCGACGTCAGGCACGGTCATGATGCTGCCGTTGGACGCCAGCGGATTACCGCCCAGAATCAGCATGAAATCGGTGTGATCAATATCAGGAATCGGCAACAGCAAACCGTGGCCGTACATCAGATAACTGCTCAGATGATGGGGCAACTGATCGACCGAGGTCGCCGAGAAGCGATTGCGCGTCTTCAGCAAACCGAGGAAGTAGTTGCTGTGGGTCATCAACCCGTAGTTGTGCACGCTAGGGTTGCCCTGATAGACCGCCACCGCGTTCTGCCCATGGCGCTCCTGAATCGCCGCCAGACGCTCGGCCACCAGCGCAAACGCCTCATCCCACTCGATCGGCAGCCATTCACTGCCAACCCGGCGCATTGGCTGGCGCAGGCGATCGGGGTCATTCTGAATATCCTGCAACGCCACGGCCTTGGGGCAGATGTGCCCACGGCTGAACGTGTCGAGGGCATCGCCCTTGATCGAGGTGATCGCAACATTGCCATCGGTTTCGGTGGTCTCGAGGGTCAGGCCACAGATGGCTTCACACAGGTGGCAGGCACGGTGATGGAGAGTCTTGGTCATGGCCAGTCTCTGTCTTGTTCTGGGGCGGGCACTACGCCTGCGGGAACAAAACTATGGCCCGGGCGCCGGCCGGGCGCCAGCGACGTTCGTCTTGTGAATCGACGGTTATCAGGCGAGCCCATAGCCCATTGCGTCAGTTCTGCGGCAAGTGCGGTGGCGCCTGCAACTGAATTTCCTGGATGGTTTCGATCTGTTCGTGGGCAATATGCACGCCGGTGAGTTCACCGATAAGACGCCAATGCTCGTCGAGCCCGGCGCTGATGGTTGCCATCCGGTCGATCATGTGCCGACCGGCAGTCTTGACCACTTCGTCCTCGCTGCGCAGCAGCTCGAAGGACATCGAGGTGACCGAGGCGGTGAGATGGGTCAGTGAGCGAGCCGTGTGGCCCAGCAATTCCATTAACAGTTGTTCTTTCGATTCCATGCGGAGGCTTCCTGCGTCGCTCGAAATGTATTTATAACCCAGCACTTTGCTTTAGCAAATGTTTCAGCCCGAGCACCCGACCAAGCGATTCGTGCCGCTGTGGTCGTAAACCGACCAAAGCAGCGCCATCTGCGCCACGGCGGATTGCCAAGCCCCTTGAGGCCAGTGTACAAAGAGGCTTGCTGCTGTCCTGAACCCGGCTTCAAATGCGCGACTGCAACTCCAAGTCCGCCCTCCGAATTCCGCAAAAAACCGTAGCCTATTGGAAAAACGCGACATTTAGTGTCAATATCGCGCCTTCCCCCATTTTCGTCGCCCCGTGCGGCTTACGCCGCAGGTCTCGCCCGTTGTTCCGTTAAACAAGGCTTTGAGCATCTGCGGTGTGTAGCAAAAGGTAGTCAATGATGAGCGCAAGGCACTTTCTCTCCCTGATGGATTGCACGCCCGAAGAGCTGGTCAGCGTGATCCGTCGAGGCGTTGAGCTCAAGGACCTGCGTAACCGCGGCGTACTGTTCGAGCCTCTGAAAAACCGTGTGCTGGGGATGATCTTCGAGAAATCCTCGACGCGCACCCGGATCTCCTTCGAAGCCGGCATGATCCAGCTCGGCGGCCAGGCGATTTTCCTTTCGCCACGCGACACCCAACTGGGCCGTGGCGAGCCGATCGGCGATTGCGCCATCGTCATGTCGAGCATGCTTGATGCGGTGATGATCCGTACTTTTGCCCACAGCACCCTGACCGAATTCGCAGCCAACTCCCGCGTGCCCGTGATCAACGGCCTGTCCGATGACCTGCACCCGTGCCAGTTGCTGGCCGACATGCAGACGTTCCTCGAACATCGCGGCTCGATCCAGGGCAAAACGGTTGCCTGGATCGGCGACGGCAACAATATGTGCAACAGCTATATAGAGGCCGCGATCCAGTTCGACTTCCAATTGCGCGTCGCCTGCCCGGAAGGCTACGAGCCAAACCCGGAGTTCGTCGCCAAGGCCGGCGACCGCGTGACCATCGTCCGCGACCCACAGGACGCCGTGCGCGGCGCGCACCTGGTGAGCACCGACGTCTGGACGTCCATGGGCCAGGAAGAAGAAACCGCCAAGCGTCTCAAGCTGTTCACCCCGTTCCAGGTCAATCGTGCCCTGCTCGATCTGGCCGCCGAGGACGTGCTGTTCATGCACTGCCTGCCCGCGCACCGTGGCGAAGAAATCAGTCTCGACCTGCTTGATGACCCGCGCTCGGTCGCTTGGGATCAGGCAGAAAACCGTCTCCACGCACAGAAGGCCCTGCTCGAGTTCCTCGTCGAACCGGCATATCACCACGCATGAGCCATGAATTACTGCTGAACCTGCGCAACCTCGCTTGCGGCTATCAAGATCAACGTGTGGTGCAGAACCTCAATCTGCACCTCAACGCCGGCGATATCGGCTGCCTGCTCGGCTCATCCGGGTGCGGCAAGACCACCACCCTGCGCGCCATCGCCGGTTTCGAACCGGTGCACGAAGGTGAAATCACCCTCGGTGGCGAGACCCTTTCCAGCCCTGGTTTCACCCTGGCACCGGAGAAACGCCGGATCGGCATGGTGTTTCAGGACTACGCGCTGTTCCCGCACCTGAGCGTCGCGGACAACATCGCCTTCGGCATTCGCAAGCATCCGCACAAGGAGCGCGTGACCGAGGAGTTGCTGGAACTGGTCAACCTGAAGGACCTTGGCAAACGCTTCCCGCACGAATTGTCCGGTGGCCAGCAACAGCGTGTCGCCCTCGCCCGCGCCTTGGCGCCAGAGCCGCAACTGCTGCTGCTCGACGAGCCCTTTTCGAACCTCGATGGCGAACTGCGCCGCAAACTCAGCCATGAAGTACGCGACATCCTCAAGGCTCGTGGTACCAGCGCGATACTGGTGACCCACGATCAGGAAGAAGCCTTTGCCGTGAGTGATCACGTCGGCGTTTTCAAAGAGGGGCGACTGGAGCAATGGGACACCCCGTACAACCTGTATCACGAACCGGCGACGCCTTTTGTGGCCAGTTTCATCGGTCAGGGCTACTTCATTCGCGGCCAGCTCGGCAGCCCGGAATCGGTGCAGACCGAACTGGGTGAACTGCGCGGTAATCGCGCCTATACCTGGCCGGTGGGTGGTGCGGTGGATGTGCTGTTGCGTCCGGACGACATCGTTTATGCGCCGGACAGTGCTTTGAAGGCGAGGATTGTCGGCAAGACGTTCCTGGGGGCTTCGACGCTTTATCGCCTGCAACTGCCGACCGGTGCGCAACTGGAGTCGATCTTCCCCAGTCATGCCGATCACCACGTCGGTGCTGAGGTGGGGATTCGTGTTGCAGCCGAACATCTGGTGTTGTTCCAGGCATCCGGTAGCACGGCAGCGCAGATTCCGGCAGTGGAAAACGGCGTGCGCCGCTACAGCAGCGCGCTCTGATTCAACACGATAGAAAATGTGGGAGCGGGCTTGCTCGCGAAAGCGTCGTGTCATTCAGCACGAGTGTTTGCTGATACACCGCCTTCGCGAGCAAGCCCGCTCCCACATTGGTTTTTGTCTTAACCCAGGCGCAGTGTGCCGCTCGCCACCAGCGTCGCATGACCGCCAATCTTCACCCGCTCACCTTCCAGCCGACAGAACAACTCCCCGCCCCGCGCCGAACGCTGGCATGCGGTCAGGCTCGATTTGCCCAATTTCTTTGACCAGTATGGAATCAAGCTGCAATGGGTCGAACCAGTCACCGGGTCTTCATCGATACCAATCGCTGGCGCAAAGTAGCGCGAGACGAAATCGTGTTGATTGCCGCGAGCGGTGACGATCGCACCCAACCACGGCAGCTTGGCCAGCGCGACCCTGTCCGGCTTGCAATCCAGAACGGCCTGCTCCGACTCCAGCACCACAAACAGTTCACTGGAACCGAGCACATCCAGCGCCTCGACTCCCAGCGCCCGCTCGACATCCTGCGTCACACCAATCTCGCAAGGCTCGATCGACGGGAAGTCCAGCCACAATCGCCGCCCCTCACGACTGACACTCAGCGGCCCGGACTGACAGACAAAATCTAGGCGTTCGGCGGTTTCCTTGTAAATTTCGAATAGCACATAGGCACTGGCCAACGTGGCGTGACCGCATAACGGCACTTCGGTGGTCGGGGTGAACCAGCGGATATGCCAAGCCTGACCTTCGCGTACCAGAAACGCAGTTTCCGCCAGATTGTGTTCGGCGGCGATTTTCTGCATCAACTCGTCCGCCAGCCAGGCGTCGAGCCGATAAACCATCGCTGGATTGCCACTGAACGGCCGATCACTGAACGCGTCGACCTGATGAAACTCGAGCTGCATAACCTTCTCCCTCAGTCCGTTGATCGAGCATGCAACTGACACCTGATCCGCGCCAGTGACAGAACCGGCCAATTTTCTTCATACAGTGCAAATGGTCATGCGCGGCCGATGTCGGCAAATGTGGCCTGGGTATGTTCGGCCAACGCGGCAGGCGCCAACTCGACCTCAAGCCCGCGTCGGCCGGCACTGACGTAAAGGGTCGCAAACCCCTGAGCCGAGCGGTCAATAAAAGTGCGCAAGCGTTTCTTCTGCCCCAGAGGGCTGATGCCACCCAACAGATACCCCGTAGAACGCTGTGCCGCCACCGGGTCGGCCATTTCGACTTTTTTGACACCGGCGGCGTGTGCCAGACCTTTTAGATCGAGACTTCCGACGACCGGCACCACGGCGACCAGCAATTCACCCTTTTCAGTGGCGGCCAGCAGCGTCTTGAACACCTGCGCAGGCTCAAGCCCCAGTTTTTCTGCGGCCTCCAGCCCGTAAGACGCGGCTTTGGGGTCATGTTCGTAACTGTGCACGCGATGTTCGGCACGAACTTTTTTCAACAAGTCCAACGCAGGGGTCATGACAGCTCCAGGCTCGGCAGTGACAGAAAAATCCTGCGCAGAATTCTAGGCCATCGCCGGCGAAAAGGCTCTAGCACAAGTCACGTTTCCCATGGCCTGCAGGCGAACAACCGAAAAAACTTCCATCCTCCAAATAGGATCATTCACCGCACTGATAGTTTTATTGTGACCAATGGTTCACTTTCGACCTTTGACAGGTTTGTTTCTTGTCTATATTTTTTCGAATCTGAATAATGTAAGAATTATGATCACGGCAGCACCCAGCAGCAGACCGAGAACAGGATGGGGATCCCGCCTCGGTGAAAATCGCGCCTTGCCCTGTCGGCAGTGCGCCAGACAACAACAAAAATCGAGGTTTTCAATGACAACTGCGTTACAGCAACCATCGCTTTCAGGCCAATGCATGGCCGAGTTCCTGGGCACTGCACTCCTGATCTTTTTCGGTACTGGTTGTGTCGCCGCGCTCAAAGTCGCGGGCGCCAGCTTCGGACTGTGGGAAATCAGCATCATCTGGGGCGTCGGCGTGAGCATGGCGATCTACCTCACCGCCGGCGTTTCCGGTGCGCACCTGAATCCGGCGGTGAGCATCGCGCTGACCATCTTCGCTGACTTCGAAAAGCGCAAACTGCCGTTCTACATCCTTTCGCAGATTGCCGGCGCCTTCTGCGGCGCGCTGTTGGTTTACACGCTGTACAGCAATCTCTTCTTCGATTTCGAACAAACTCATCAAATGGTGCGTGGCTCGGCGGCCAGCCTTGAGTTGGCGTCGGTGTTCTCCACCTTCCCGAACCCGGTGCTGTCCACCGCCCAGGCATTCTTGGTCGAGATGATCATCACCGCCATCCTGATGGGGGTGATCATGGCCCTGACCGACGACAACAACGGCCTGCCAAGAGGCCCGATGGCGCCGCTGCTGATCGGTTTGCTGATTGCGGTGATTGGCAGCTCGATGGGCCCGCTGACTGGCTTTGCGATGAACCCGGCCCGTGACTTCGGTCCGAAGCTGATGACTTTCTTCGCCGGCTGGGGTGAAATTTCCTTCACTGGCGGCCGCGACATTCCGTACTTCCTGATTCCGATTTTTGCACCGATTGTCGGTGCCTGCCTCGGCGCTGCCGGGTATCGCGGGCTCATCGCCCGCCACCTGACCGGCGCCACACCTGCTACAAAGGATGCAGAACCGGCCATTGACGGCAAACCAAGAACTTCTTGAAACAGTCGGCGCAGGCTCCTGCCCAATAGAGCCTGCGCCAAGGCCCACTCTCCCTTTTTTCGTCCAAGGCAATCGACATGACCGACATTGAGAATAAGAACTACATCATTGCCCTCGATCAGGGTACGACCAGCTCCCGCGCGATCATTTTCGACCGCGACGCGAACGTGGTCTGCACCGCGCAGCGCGAATTCGCCCAGCATTACCCACAAGCCGGTTGGGTTGAACACGACCCGATGGAAATCTTCGCCACCCAAAGCGCAGTGATGGTTGAAGCGCTGGCTCAGGCTGGCTTGCATCACGATCAGGTGGCTGCCATCGGCATCACCAACCAGCGTGAAACCACCGTAGTCTGGGACAAGACCACCGGCCGCCCGGTGTACAACGCGATCGTCTGGCAGTGCCGCCGCAGCACCGAGATCTGTCAGCAGCTCAAGCGTGACGGCCACGAAGACTACATCCGCGACACCACGGGCCTGGTCACCGACCCGTACTTCTCCGGCACCAAACTGAAGTGGATCCTCGACAACGTTGAAGGCAGCCGCGAACGTGCGCGCAACGGCGAACTGCTGTTCGGCACCATCGATAGCTGGCTGATCTGGAAATTCACTGGCGGCAAGGTTCACGTCACCGATTACACCAACGCCTCGCGCACCATGCTCTTCAACATCCATTCGCTTGAATGGGATTCGAAGATGCTGGAGATCCTCGACATCCCGCGCGAAATGCTGCCGCAAGTCAAAGCCTCCTCGGAAATCTACGGTCGCACCAAGAGCGGCATCGCCATCGGCGGTATCGCCGGCGACCAGCAAGCGGCACTGTTCGGCCAGATGTGCGTCGAGCCGGGCCAGGCGAAAAACACCTACGGCACCGGTTGCTTCCTGCTGATGAACACCGGTGACAAAGCGGTGAAATCCAAGCACGGCATGCTCACCACCATCGCTTGCGGCCCGCGCGGCGAAGTGGCTTACGCGCTCGAAGGCGCGGTATTCAACGGCGGTTCCACCGTGCAGTGGCTGCGTGATGAACTGAAGATCATCAACGACGCCCACGACACCGAATACTTCGCCAATAAAGTCAAAGACAGCAACGACGTGTATCTGGTGCCAGCCTTCACTGGCCTGGGCGCACCGTACTGGGACCCGTATGCCCGTGGCGCCCTGTTCGGTCTGACCCGTGGCGTGCGCGTGGATCACATCATCCGTGCCGCGCTGGAGTCGATTGCCTACCAGACCCGAGACGTGCTCGACGCCATGCAGCAGGACTCCGGCGAACGCCTCAAGGCCCTGCGTGTGGACGGCGGCGCAGTTGCCAATAACTTCCTCATGCAGTTCCAGGCCGACATCCTCGGCACGCAGGTCGAGCGCCCGCAAATGCGCGAAACCACTGCCCTGGGCGCTGCCTATCTGGCGGGTCTGGCGTGCGGTTTCTGGGGCAGCCTGGACGAACTGCGCGGCAAAGCGGTCATCGAACGCGAGTTCGAACCGAGCCTGGACGAAGTGGCAAAAGAGAAACTCTATAAAGGCTGGAAAAAAGCCGTCAGCCGTACCCGTGACTGGGAACGCGAAGACGCTGAATAAGACAGTCTCGGGATCCTTATAGGGTTCTAACTGGTAGGGAGCGGATTCCTGCGGCATCATGGGCAAATTTTGCACGGCAGCCCAAAGGAAGCCCCATGAATCTGCCTCCCCGTCAGCAGCAAATCCTCGAACTGGTCCGCGAACGCGGCTATGTGAGCATCGAGGAAATGGCCACGCTGTTCGTTGTTACCCCGCAAACCATTCGCCGCGACATCAATCAGCTCGCGGAAGCCAATCTGCTGCGTCGCTACCATGGCGGCGCCGCCTATGACTCCAGCGTCGAAAACACGGCTTATGCGATGCGCGCCGATCAGATGCGCGATGAAAAACAACGCATCGGTGAAGCCATCGCCGCCCAGATCCCCGATCACGCCTCGCTGTTCATCAACATCGGCACCACCACCGAATCGATTGCCCGCGCCCTGCTCAATCACAACCACCTGAAAATCATCACCAACAACTTGCATGTGGCGTCGATGCTCAGTGCCAAGGATGACTTTGATGTGTTGCTGACGGGCGGCAATGTGCGCCGTGACGGCGGGGTTGTCGGTCAGGCGAGCGTGGATTTCATCAATCAGTTCAAGGTCGATTTCGCCCTGGTCGGTATCAGCGGTATCGACGAGGACGGCAGCCTGCTCGACTTCGATTATCAGGAAGTACGGGTTTCCCAAGCGATCATCGCCAATGCGCGGCAGGTGATCCTGGCGGCGGACTCCAGCAAATTCGGGCGCAATGCGATGATTCGGCTCGGCCCGATCAGCCTGATTGATTGCCTGGTGACGGATCAGCAGCCAGTGCCAGCGTTGGCGCAGTTGCTGAGTCAGCACAAGATTCGCCTGGAAGTCGTTTAACCCCTCAAATATTCATCGGCTGTACCGACGCCTTCGCCAGCCAGCCCGCTCCCACCTATGGAATGCGCTCCCCTTGTGGGAGCGGGCTGGCTCGCGAAGAGTCCCTCACAAACAGCACATCTGCCGCGCTCTTGCGCACATTTGATGTTCGAATATCTTCTTTTAACCGCCCTTCGATGAGTTTTTTCAATCGAAGTCGACTGGCTGTACGCGTCTTTATGAGCTACCATTTTCGAAAATGAACATTAATGTTCGATTTCCAATACAGAAAATCAAAAGAGCCCGAGGCCAGCCGATGTCAACATCTACCTTGCGTACGCCCCCTATCTCTGAGATCTACGACCTCGCCGTCATCGGTGGCGGGATCAATGGGGTCGGGATCGCAGCGGATGCCGCCGGTCGCGGTCTCTCTGTTTTCCTTTGCGAAAAGGATGACTTGGCCAGCCATACCTCGTCGGCCAGCAGCAAGCTGATCCACGGTGGTCTGCGCTACCTCGAACATTACGAATTCCGTCTGGTGCGCGAAGCACTGGCCGAGCGCGAAGTCCTGCTGGCCAAGGCGCCACACATCGTCAAGCCGATGCGTTTCGTGCTGCCGCACCGCCCGCACCTGCGTCCGGCGTGGATGATCCGCGCCGGTCTGTTCCTGTATGACAACCTGGGCAAGCGCGAAAAGTTGCCAGGTTCTAAAAGCCTGAAGTTCGGCGCCGACAGCGCACTGAAAAGCGAAATCAAAAAAGGCTTTGAGTACTCCGACTGCTGGGTCGATGACGCTCGCCTGGTTGTTCTGAACGCCATGGCCGCCCGGGAAAAAGGCGCCCACGTCCACACCCAGACCCGTTGCGTCAGCGCCCGTCGCGCCAAAGGCTTGTGGCATCTGAACCTGGAGCGCGCCGACGGGAGCCTGTTTTCGATCACCGCCAAAGCGCTGGTAAACGCTGCCGGCCCGTGGGTCGCCAAGTTCATTCGTGATGACTTGAAGATGGAGTCGCCGTACGGCATCCGTCTGATTCAGGGCAGCCACATCATCGTGCCGAAACTGTACGAAGGCGAACATGCGCACATCTTGCAAAACGAAGATCAGCGCATCGTTTTCACCATTCCGTACCTGAACCATTTCACGCTGATTGGCACCACCGACCGCGAGTACACCGGCGATCCAGCCAAAGTGGCGATCACCGAGGGCGAAACCGATTACCTGCTGAAAGTGGTCAACGCCCACTTCAAGAAGCAGATCAGCCGCGACGACATTCAGCACAGCTATTCGGGTGTGCGTCCGCTGTGCAACGACGAATCCGACAACCCGTCGGCCGTGACCCGCGATTACACCCTGGCGCTGTCCGGCAGCGGCGAAGAAGCACCGTTGCTGTCGGTGTTTGGCGGCAAGCTGACCACCTACCGCAAACTCGCCGAGTCGGCGATGGCGCAGTTGATGCCGTTCTTCACCCAGATGCGCCCGAGCTGGACGGCGACCGCTACCCTGCCCGGCGGCGAAGACATGACCACCCCGCAGGCCTTGAGCGCACTGATTCGCGACAAGTTCGACTTCGTGCCGACTGAAATCGCTCGTCGCTGGTCGACCACCTACGGCAGCCGCACCTGGCGCATGCTCGAAGGCGTGGAAACCTTCGCCGACCTGGGCGAACACCTGGGTGGCGGGCTCTACACCCGTGAAGTCGATTACCTGTGCAGCGAAGAGTGGGCGACTACCGCGCACGACATTCTGTGGCGCCGCAGCAAGCTGGGGTTGTTCACCACTGCGGCCGAGCAGGAGAAACTGGCGGCGTATCTGGGCAAGGTCGAGCACAATGGCAAGATTGAAGCGGCCTGATCACTGATCATCGCTTGAACGGAAAAGCCCCTGAATCGTGAGATTCAGGGGCTTTTTCTTTTCTACGGATCGGGCGCTGACCAGCGAGGTCAGCGCGCCAGATGCAACAACAGAAAATCAATAAACGCCCGCGACTTGTGCGGCAGGTGCGGGCTGTTGGGGAACACCACGTTGATCGATTGCGAAGGCAGTGCGTACTCAGGCAGTAAACGCACCAGACGCCCGCTGGCGATGTCATCCTCGACCACCCACACCGGCAATACCGAAACCCCCAGCGACGACAGCGTCATCGAACGAATGGCCGTGGAGGAATTCGACTCGAAGTGATTGATGCCGTTGATCTCGACGCTTTGCCCTTGCCCGTCACGCAGGCTCCACTGTGTCGGTGCCTGCAGATTGCTGTTGGCGATCCACGGCACATTGTTCAGAGCCTGTGGCTCATTCACCGGATAACGAGCGAGAAACCCTTCGCTGGCGACCAGCACAATTTCGTAATCCGCCAGCTTGCGGCTCTTGAATGCCGAGTCTGCCAAGTTGCCGAGGCGAATCACCAGATCGAGTTTTTCCGCCACCAGATCATTCAATGAAGAATTGAAGTTGTAGCACAAGCGAATTTCCGGATAGCGCTCGGAGAACAATGGGATCAACGGCAGAATATACTTTTCGCCATATTCACTCGTGGAACTTATGCGCAACTTACCGGAGACACGATTATTACCCTTCAATACGTTATCGAAGGCATTATCGATGTCCGCGACTATTCCCTTGAACTCTTCATAAAAGTCCTGACCAATTTCCGTCAGCGATATATTGCGCGTATTGCGAATAAGCAATGTCGCAGACAAAACCTCTTCCAGCGCCTTGACATGCAGGCTGGCCATGGCTTTGCTGATACTCAGGTAATTGGCGGCCTTGGTGTAAGAACCAAAATCAACCACCGCGAGAAACGTCTGAACCCGATTAAGATGAGAGTGCATGGCGCTATGGCTCACTGTTAAATCCTGTCAAACATTGTTTTAAGCATAGTCGTATCGACACTTCAAGTCCACCGCCCCTATGCTGCGCGGCAAAGGGGATACAACATGAACTATCGCTATAAAATCGCGCTGATTTTTTTGATCGGCTTTTTTATTGACTGCATTAATATATTCATGTCGGCTGTGGCATTGCCCAGTATCTCGGCAACTTTGCAAGTCAGTACTTCGTCTGTGGCCTGGGTCGCCAATGCTTATATTCTCGGCCTGACCCTGATTATTCCAGTGAGCACCTGGCTCGCGGGCCGCTTCGGCAGTCGCGAGATTCTCACCGCCTCGATGCTGGTATTCACCGGTTCCGTATGGATGTGCGGTTTGTCCGACAGCTTCCATGAACTGGTGATCTGGCGTTTTATCCAGGGCATCGGCGGCGGGCTGCTGATTCCAGTGGGCCAGGCGCTGACGTTCAATCTGTTTCAGGGCGAGCAGCGGGCAAAAATCTCCACGCTGGTCATGGCAGTGGCACTGATCGCCCCGGCCATTTCGCCCACGGTCGGCGGCATCATCGTCGATAGCAGTTCCTGGCGCTGGGTGTTCTACAGCAACATCCCGTTCTCGTTGATCGCTGCCGGGCTGTCGTGGTTCTGGATCAAGGAAAGCAAACCCGCCAGCCTGCCCCGCCCGGACATCAAAGGCCTGTTGCTGGTCAGCGCAGCACTGGCCAGCCTGCTGATGGGCATGTCGCTGTATGGCGGCGACTACCCGGCAGCGGCCGCGATCGCCTGCTTGGTCGCGGGCCTGATATTCATCGCGCTGTACCTTGCGCACTACCGTAAATCCAGCAACGCAATCATCGAACTGAGCCTGCTCAAGAGCAAAAAACTCAGCACTTCGATCTTCATCTATTACGCGATTCCGGGGGTGTTCACCGGGGTCAACCTGATGAGCATTTTCTTCCTGCAGAACACCCTGCACTTCAGCGCCCGGCTGACCGGGATGTTCATGATCCTCTATGCCATCGGCGCATTCATCGCGATGACGATCTGTGGCCGGGTCTACAACCGGGTCGGCGCCAAACGCCTGTTCATCCTCGGCATGCTCTTGCACAGCGCGGGCATCGCCACGCTGATGCTGGTGAATGCGCCGACGGATCTGTGGGTAATCGTGATTGCTTACAGCCTGATGGGCATCGGTGGCGGCATCGGCGCCAACACCGCGCAAACCACTTCGCTGATGGATTTTGCCGGCGGCGACACGCACAAGGCCAGCGTGATCTGGAACATCAACCGGCAAATGTCGTTCAGCCTCGGTGCCGCGCTGTTTCTGATGATCTTCAACCTGCTGCTCAAGCAGTTCGACACCACGGCGGCCTATCACGCGACCTTCGCGATTGCGGCGCTGGTCGGGCTGTTCCCGCTGTTTCAAATGAGCCAATTGAACCCTCCAAAGGAATGTCATGAACAACAACCTGGTTGAACAAGCGCAACACAGCATTCACCACGTGCATGAACTGATTCATCGCGTGTTTACCGATACCGACGGCACGGGCGAAGCCAGCGTGGAACCGCTGATGGCGGTCTTCGCCGAGCACTTCAGCATGGTCACCACCTCAGCCGCGGTGGTCGGCCGGGCGCAGGTCGAACAGTTGTTCAAAGGTGCAATCGGCGCCCGTAAAGGCCTGGAAATCCTGATCAGCGACCTGCATACGGTCTGGCACGAAGGCGCGACAGTAGCGCTACGCTACAAGGAAACCCATCGCCTGAACCAGGTTGAAACGTCGCGCATCTCGGTAGCGATCCTTTGCGTTCAGCACCACGACGTCCAATGGTTGTACCTGCACGAAACGCCAATCAGCCCGGTAAAGCCCGCATGAAATACACCGTCACCCAATGCCGGATGCTGTCGGCGTCGATCAAGGAAATAACGGTCAGCGGCCCGGCCACCCTGGCCGCCATGAGCCATGCCGGGGCGCATTTCAAGTGGTTGATCCCCGGGCTGAGCGACTGCCGTCACTATTCGACGGTACATCTGGATGAGGCCGCCGACGGCAACTTCACCTTTGCTATCCGCCTCTCGCCGGATTCCGCCAGCAGCCGCTACATCGGCGCTCTGGCCGTGGATGACTGCGTGGAACTGGAAGGCCCGTTCAACACCTTCAACTACCCGCTCGACGCCAGCACCGGCCGCGATATCGCCATTGCCGGCGGTATCGGCATTACACCGTTGACCGGCATCCTGCGCCATCTGCATACGCTTGAGCGAACGCCGCTCCTGCACTACTTCGCGAAAAGTGCCGATGACGCCGCTTACGCCGAACATCTGCAAGCTCAGTTGCAGGAGCGCATGCAGTTGCACCTGTCCGGCAGCCGCCCGGCGATCAATCAACTGCTCGCCGACCTCGACGCCGACGACCGTCTCTATGTCTGCGGCCCGACTTCGATGCTCAACGAAATCTTGAGCCATGCCGAAGCCGTCGGCCTGGCCCGTGAGCGCATCCATCTTGAGGTGTTCAACGTTGCCCGCAACGATGCCGCACAAGGCTTTGTGATCGACGCGGCCGACTCTGGCGTTAGCGTCGAAATCGGCCCTGAGCAAACGCTGCTCGAAGCCCTGGAAGCGGCCGGGCTCGATCCGTTGTACGACTGCCGTCGCGGCGAATGCGGCGTCTGCGCACTGGACGTACTGGAAGGCGAAGTCGACCACCGCGACTTCATCATGAGCGAACAAGAAGCTGCCTGTAGCGCACGGATCTATCCCTGTGTTTCACGGGCGAAAAGCCCACGCCTGAAGCTGGCGATCTAAAGAGGACACCCCGTTGGACAACTACTTCAATGGCAGAGAAGTGCATAAATCTCTGTACCTTGATCAGTCACTCTTCGAACAGGAACAACAGCGGGTTTTCGCCGCGAGTTGGTGTTACCTGGGTCACGACAGCCTGATCCCCGAAACCGGTGACTACTTCACTACCACCCTCGCCCAGCAGCCGCTCGCGATGGTGCGCCAGAAGAACGGCGCGATCGTCGTGCTGCACAACCGCTGCCCGCACAAGGGCGTGAAAGTCCTGGCCGAGACTCGTGGCAATGTCGGGCGTTTCATGCGCTGCCCGTACCACGCCTGGACGTTCAAGACCGACGGCGAGTTGTTGAGCATTCCGGTAAAAAAGGAATACGACGACTGCGACCTCAGCAGTTGTTCCGCGCACAAGGGCATGCGCAACGTGGCGGCGGTGCATAACTATCGCGGCTTCGTGTTCGTGCGTTTGACGCAAGAAGGTATCGGCTTCGACGAGTTCTTCGGCGAATCGCTGTCGACCCTCGACAACATGGTCATGCGCTCGCCGCGGGGTCAGTTGAAAGTGATCGGCCAACCGCTGCTGCACCGCCATCGCTGCAACTGGAAAATGGTCGTCGATAACCAGACTGATACCTGCCATCCGATGATCGCTCACGAGTCCTCGGCGGGCGAAGCGATTCGTCTGTGGAAGGAAACCGGGGAACAGGGCAAGCCGCCGATGGCCGTCGAACTGTTCTCGCCGTTCATGGCTTCTTACGAGTTTTTCGCCGGTATGGGCATTCGCGTCTGGCCCAACGGCCACGGGCACACCGGGGTCAGCAACTCGATCCACAAGGCTTACACCGATATTCCCGGTTACTGGGAGTTGATGGTCGACAGCTACGGCGAAGACCAGGCCCGGGCGATCCTCGACGACACCCGGCATAACACCGTGTACTTCCCCAATCTGATGGTCAAGGGCCCGATCCAGACGCTGCGCGTGATCAAGCCGGTCAGCGCCCGGGAAACCATCGTCGAATCGTGGATCTTCGAACTGCAAGGCGCGCCCGTGCAGTTGCTCGAAAGAACCGTGCAATACAACAACCTGATCAACTCGCCGTGCTCGATGGTCGCCCACGACGACGTGGAAATGTACGAGCGGGCGATGGAAGGCCTGGGCAGCGATGCCAACGAATGGGTCAACGTCAGTCGCTTGTTCGAACCCAATGAAACCTACGAGCAGACCCAGGTGGTGTCCGGCACCAGCGAAATGGCGATGCGTAATTTCTATAACAGTTGGCAGCACTTGATGCGGGGCGACCATGCGACACGATCCATCTAATCAACACGCCATCGAGCAACTGATCGAGACCGAACTGCACCTGCTCGACCAGCAGGATTTCGACGCCTGGCAACAATTGCTCAGCGACGACTACACCTACTGGATCCCCATGACCCGCGAGCAACGCAGCCCGTTGCATGAATCATCGCTGGTGTATGAAGACCGCTTTCTGACCACGCTGCGCATCAATCGGCTGGCCAATGCGCGCAACTTTTCCCAGCAGCCCAAGAGCCGCAGCCTGCACATCGCCCAACGCCCGCGCATCACCCTGGATGAATCGTCGTACAGCGCCGTCGCCAGCAGCAACATGCTGTATTGCGAAGCCCGTGGCGACAGCGAATGGCATTACCCGGTGACCGTCGAACACCAACTGATCAATATCGATGGCACCTGGAAAATCCACGGCAAAAAGATCCTGTTGCTCAACCCCGCACGCGCCCTTGAAAGCCTGCAGCTCATTATCTGATCGACCGAGAATCCCCCCTGTGAACCCTACTTCCAAAGGCTCCAACCAGGCGTCCGCGTGCCTGTCTTTTCCCTATGTCGATCTGCTGTATGACTACGGCCAGTTCCTGCGCAATGCCGAAGAAGCCATCGGTTACCTGCCAGTGGAAACCGCCGAGAAACACATCGGTATCGTCGGTGCCGGCCTGAGCGGGCTGGTCGCCGCCTACGAATTGCTGCGCTCGGGTGCACGCCGCGTCACCTTGTTCGAAGCCGAACCGGAACACGTCGGCGGTCGCCTGCTGACCCAGTGCTTTGACGAAGACCAACCGCAATTCATCGCCGAAATGGGCGCCATGCGCTTCCCGCCCAGCGAAGTCGGACTGTTCCATTACCTCAACCGCTTCGGCATCGAAACCACCGAAGCGTTTCCCGATCCGGGCGTCGTCGACACAGAAATCCACTACCGTGGCGAGGCCCATCACTGGGCTGCGATGCAACCGCCGCCGGCCTTGTTCAGCACCGTACACCAAGGCTGGAACGCATTCTTGCGCGAAGGCGTAACACTCGATGACGGCAGCAGTCTCGCACCGCCGCTGCTGCTGACTGAATTGCTCAAGCAGCACAACTACTGCGAAGTGCAGCCGGAGTGGCAGCGCTATCTGGATTGCTTCGGCGACAGCTCGTTTTACTCGGCGATGGTGCGCATTTTCACCGGCAACAATCCGCCCGGCGGCCGGGCGTGGCGCAAGCCGGAAGACTTTCACCTGTTCGGTTCGCTGGGGATTGGCTCGGGCGGTTTCCAGTCGGTGTATCGCGCCTCGTTCACGGAAATCCTGCGGCTGGTGGTCAATGCCCTGGAGGTCAATCAACGCCTGGTGCCCAACGGCATCTCGGCGCTGGCCGAACTGATCGCCGACACCTCGTTCAACGGTATTCAGGTACGCGACATGATCTGTCGCACGCGCATCGAATCGATCAACAAAGGCCCGGACGGGCAAATCCTGCTGGCTGGCAGCAACGGCGAAACCTACGCCTGCGACCGGGTGATTACCACGACCACGACCCGCGCACTGCAAGTCAACCTCAAGCTCACGCAGAACCAGGCCTTCGTCAATCGCGACGTGGCGCGGGCAATCAATGAGACCCATATGGTCGGTTCGTCCAAGTTGTTCATCCTTACCAAGGACAAGTTCTGGCTCAAGCACGGCCTGCCACAAAACATCCAGACCGACACCCTGGTCAAAGGCGTGTATTGCCTGGACTACGCACCGCAGGACCCGGAATCCTGGGGCGTGGTGCTGATCAGTTACACCTGGGAAGATGACTCGCACAAAATGGTCTCGATGTCCGACAAAGTGCAGCGCTGCCTGCGTCTGGTCGATGAGCTGGCGATGAGTGCACCGGAATTTGCCAGCCATCTGCTGCCGCTCGGTGGCGACTACCAGCGCTACGTTCTGGAATACGACTGGCTGACCGACAAGCATGCGCTGGGCGCCTTCAAGCTGAACTTCCCCGGCGACGACATTTATTCCGAACGCCTGTTCTATCAGTTCCGCACCGCGCTCGATCCGAATCAAGACACCGGGTTGTACCTGGCCGGTTGCGGCGCCTCGTTCACCGGCGGTTGGGCCGAAGGTGCGATTCAGACGGCACTCAACGGTGCCTGCGCAGTGATCAGCAGCCTGGGTGGCGACTTGATTGCCGGCAACCCGCTCGATGACCTGCACTCGCAGTATCGCTACTGCTGAATCCGCCCCTTTCAATCGCCGAGACACATTCATGTACAGCCAGCTTTCTATTGAAGCGCTCGTCAACGGATTCCGCAGTGGCCAACTCTGCCTGGACACCTGGCAGCAAGCGCTGCGCGATCGTCATGCGATGGCGCAACACCTGAACAGCTTCATCACCTTCGACCCGGCGGCGCTCAAGGCCGATGGGATCGGGCGTGACAGCGCACTGTTTGGCCTGCCCGTGTCGTTCAAAGACAACATCAACGTCAGCGGCATGCCGACCACCGCTGGCACCCCCGGCCTGTCCGATTACTTTCCGCAGCACGATGCGGGCATCGTCCAGCGCTTCAAACAATTGGGCGCACGGGTCGTGGGCAAGAACAACATGCACGAACTGTCGTTCGGCGTGACGTCGGCCAACCATACCCATGGCGCCGTGATCAACCCTGCCAACGAGCGCCACAGCGCCGGCGGCAGCAGCGGCGGTTGCGCCGCCGCTGTCGCCGCCGGGCTGGTGCCGTGCGCGGTCGGCACCGACACCGGCGGGTCTGTGCGTATCCCGGCAGCGTTCTGCGGGATCGTCGGTTTCCGCCCGACCACCGGGCTATATCCCGTAGACGGCATCGTCCCGGTGTCGCAGACCAAGGACACCTCGGGCCTGCTGACCCGCACCGTGGAGGACTGCCAGTTTGTTCACCGCCACCTCACCGGTAACCGTCCCGTCCGTTTGGCCGATGATCGGCCGCTGCGCATCGGCATCCCGGAACGTTTCCTGTGGGCCGACCTTGAAGATAACGTGCAACGCGACTGCCGCGCCGCGATCGACAGCCTGGCCGATCGCGGCGTGAGCATCGTGCCGGTCGACGATGCCCTGATCGGTGAAATCAACGAAGCCATTCAGTTTCCGTTGCCAATCTATGAGTTCTTCATCGACTTCCCTCGTTTCCTCATGGGGCAAGGGCGTGGTGAGCAGTTCCTCGACATCCTCGCGCAGATCCGCGATCCGGCGATCAAGCGGATTCTCACCGCCCAACTGGAAAGCCCGGCGATCTCCTACACCGACTACGTGCAGGCGTTGATGAGCAAGCTGCGCCTGGAAAAGGAATACCGGGCGTTGTTCGGCCAGCACCAACTGGACCTGCTCGCCTACCCTACCGTTGCGTGCAGCGCGCCGTTGCTCAGCGATTGCTCGGACGAGAGCAATTTCGAGACCTTCGTGCGCAATACCGACCCGGCGAGCAACCTGGCGGCGCCGAGCATCAGCATTCCGGTCGCCCGCGCCGGTTCGTTGCCGGTGGGGTTGTCGTTCGATGCGCTGCCGGGGCAGGACGACTTCCTGTTGGCGAGCGTGCGGCTGCTGACGCACCTGCTGAACATCGTTTGAATCGCATCGTGCACAAAACCCTGTGGGAGAGGGCTTGCCCGCGATGGCGGCGGATCAGTCAACAGAGACGTTGAATTCGATGGCCTCTTCGCGGGCAAGCCCGCTCCCACAGGGGTCGTGTTAGCCGTACCTATAACAACTCAAATTGCAGGCCCTTGCCATGCGCGTCACTTCAATAGCTTCCCTTCCCGCTGTCGAACGATCACCTTCAATCCTTGGCGGTGCCATGATCATCGGCGGCACGATCGTCGGCGCGGGCATGTTTTCGTTGCCGGTGGTCATGTCCGGCCTGTGGTTTTACGGCTCGGTGGCGGTCCTGCTGTTCGCCTGGTTCTGCACCCTGCATTCGGGCCTGATGATCCTCGAAGCCAATCTCAACTACCGCGAAGGTGCGAGTTTTTCCACCATCACCCGGGATCTGCTCGGACGCCACTGGAACCGGCTGAACGGCCTGAGCATTGTCTTTGTGCTCTACATCCTGACCTACGCGTACATTTCGGCCAGCGGTTCGGTGATTCGCCATACGGCGCAATCAATGGGCCTGGATCTGTCATCGCGTGTCGGCGGTCTGGGCTTCACGCTCTTGGTGGCGTTTATCGTCTGGCTCAGCACCACGGCAGTCAGCCGCATGACCACGCTGGTGTTCGGGGCAAAAATCCTCGCGTTCTTTCTGACCTTCGGCGGGCTGCTCGGCCATGTGCAAAGCACCACCCTGCTCAATCTCGATAGCGCCGACAGCCACTACTGGCCCTATCTGCTGGTCACCCTGCCCTTCTGCCTGACGTCGTTCGGTTTCCACGGCAACGTGCCGAGCCTGATGAAGCATTACGGCAAGGACCCACAGCGGATTCGCGCCTGCCTGGTCAGCGGCACGCTGATCGCGCTTGGCCTGTACCTGGTGTGGATGCTGTGCAGCATGGGCAACATTCCCCGGGACGGGTTCAAGGACATCGCCCGGCAAGGGGGCAATATCGACGTGCTGATCAGCGCATTGGGCGCGCGACTCAACAGCGCCAACATCGATCTGTTGCTGACCTTCTTCTCTAACTTTGCCGTGGCGTGCTCGTTCCTCGGGGTCACCCTTGGCCTGTTCGATTACCTCGCCGATGTGCTCGGTTTCGATGACAGCCCCATGGGCCGCCTGCAGACCGCCGCGGTCACGTTCCTGCCACCGATGCTGTGTGGGTTGCTCTGGCCCGAAGGGTTTCTTCACGCCATCGGTTTCGCCGGACTGGCCGCTACCCTGTGGGCGGTGATTACCCCGGCCTTGCTGGCCAGAGCCTCGCGCCAACGCTTCGGCAGCCCGCGCTATCGGGTCTGGGGCGGTACGCCGATGATCGTTTTGGTGCTGTTTTTCGGGGTGATCTGCGCGGTTTCGCACCTGCTGTTTGTTTTTGATTGCCTGCCGGTCTGGCGCTGAAGTGGCTGTATTCGGTTTTCCGAACGCGACCTTCCGGTCGATTCGGATAACCGGATCAGTTTTCCCGAATAACACCGACACAAAAACTTAATAACCAAGCAGATCAAGCAGTTAACCACTTTCGACTGGTTTGGCACGACTCATGCTCTACACTCTCGCGACGAATGTCTGTTGAGCCAATCCTTCAGGAGCCGTCAGGCATTCGAAGCACAAAAGGGCCGACGAACTGGCTCCATAAAAAAAACAATGTCGAGGAAAATTTGATGCGCATCGTTCCCCATATCCTGGGCGCAGCCATTGCTGCCGCTCTGATCAGCACGCCAGTTTTCGCCGCCGAACTCACCGGCACCCTGAAGAAAATCAAAGAGTCCGGTGTGATCACCCTGGGCCACCGCGACGCTTCTATTCCTTTTTCCTACATCGCTGATGCGTCCGGCAAACCGGTCGGCTACTCGCACGATATCCAAATGGCCATCGTCGAAGCGATCAAGAAAGACCTCGACCTTCCAGACCTGCAGGTCAAATACAACCTGGTGACCTCGCAAACCCGTATCCCGCTGGTGCAGAACGGCACCGTGGACGTCGAGTGCGGTTCCACCACCAACAACGTCGAGCGTCAGCAGCAAGTTGACTTCTCCGTCGGCATCTTCGAAATCGGCACCCGTCTGCTGTCCAAGAAAGACTCCAAGTACAAGGATTTCGACGACCTCAAAGGCAAGAACGTCGTGACCACCGCCGGCACCACGTCCGAGCGCATCCTCAAGTCGATGAATGCCGACAAGCAAATGGGCATGAACGTCATCTCCGCCAAGGACCACGGCGAGTCCTTCCAGATGCTGGAATCGGGCCGTGCCGTTGCGTTCATGATGGACGACGCGTTGCTGGCAGGTGAAGCCGCCAAGGCCAAGAAGGCGGCTGACTGGGAAGTGACCGGCACTCCACAGTCGTACGAAATCTATGGCTGCATGATGCGCAAAGGCGACGAGCCGTTCAAAAAGGCTGTCGATGACGCCATCAAGGCTACCTACGCCTCGGGCGCGATCAACACCATCTACAACAAGTGGTTCATGCAGCCGATTCCACCAAAAGGCCTGAACCTGAACTTCCCGATGAGCAACGAGCTCAAGGCCCTGATCGCCAATCCGACCGACAAAGCGGCTGACGACAAGAAGTCCTGATTTCTGACTAACCTTGTCCCCTGAAGAGGCACCTGCCTCTTCAGGGGATGGTCACTCCCTGCTGGCATTTTTTGGAAACACTCGAACCGGTGTCTGTCGAGCCGATCGCGTGTGCCTGACCCTCAGGATCAGGCCGGGAACGGAGTTTCCCCAGGCGGGCACTTGTACATCGATCGAATCGAGGGGAGACCCTAATGAATTACAACTGGGACTGGGGCGTGTTCTTCAAGTCCACCGGCGTGGGCAGCGAGACCTATCTCGACTGGTTCATTTCCGGGCTGGGCTGGACCATCGCCATCGCCATCGTCGCCTGGATCATCGCCCTGCTGCTGGGCTCGATCCTGGGCGTCATGCGTACCGTGCCGAACCGCATCGTATCGGGCATCGCGACCTGCTACGTCGAGCTGTTCCGTAACGTGCCGCTGCTGGTTCAGCTGTTCATCTGGTACTTCCTGGTACCCGACCTGCTGCCGCCGGATCTGCAAGAGTGGTACAAGCAGGACCTGAACCCGACCACCTCGGCCTACCTGAGTGTTGTCGTGTGCCTTGGCCTGTTCACCGCCGCGCGGGTCTGCGAACAGGTGCGCACCGGCATCCAGGCGCTGCCTCGCGGCCAGGAATCGGCCGCCCGTGCCATGGGTTTCAAGCTGCCGCAAATCTATTGGAACGTGCTGCTGCCCCAGGCTTACCGGATCATCATTCCACCGCTCACCTCGGAGTTTTTGAACGTGTTCAAAAACTCCTCCGTGGCCTCGCTGATCGGTCTGATGGAGCTGCTCGCTCAAACCAAACAGACAGCCGAGTTCTCGGCCAACCTGTTCGAAGCCTTCACCCTGGCAACGCTGATCTATTTCACCCTGAACATGAGCCTGATGCTGCTGATGCGCGTGATCGAGAAGAAAGTTGCCGTGCCCGGCCTGATCTCCGTGGGGGGTAAATAATGGAATTCGATTTCAGTGGCATCGTCCCGGCCATTCCCGGTTTGTGGAACGGCATGGTGATGACCCTCAAACTGATGGCCATGGGCGTGGTCGGCGGGATCATTCTCGGCACCATCCTGGCGCTGATGCGTCTGTCGCATAACAAGCTGCTTTCGAGCATCGCTGGCGCGTACGTCAACTACTTCCGTTCGATCCCGCTGCTGCTGGTGATCACCTGGTTCTATCTGGCGGTGCCGTTCGTGCTGCGCTGGATTACCGGTGAAGACACCCCGATCGGTGCGTTCGCCTCCTGCATCGTGGCGTTCATGATGTTTGAAGCGGCGTACTTCTGCGAAATCGTCCGGGCGGGTGTGCAGTCGATCCCCAAAGGCCAGATGGGTGCGGCGCAGGCACTGGGCATGACCTACGGCCAGATGATGCGTCTGATCATCCTGCCGCAGGCCTTTCGCAAGATGACCCCGCTGCTGCTGCAACAGAGCATCATTTTGTTCCAGGACACCTCGCTGGTTTACACCGTGGGCCTGGTGGACTTCCTCAACGCGTCCCGCGCCAGTGGCGACATCATTGGCCGTTCCAATGAGTTCCTGATTATTGCCGGTGTCGTGTACTTCACAATCAGCTTTGCCGCCTCGCTGCTGGTCAAGCGTCTGCAAAAAAGGTTTGCCGTATGATCTCCATCAAGAACATCAACAAGTGGTATGGCGACTTCCAGGTGCTGACTGATTGCAGCACCGAGGTCAAAAAAGGCGAAGTGATCGTGGTCTGCGGCCCGTCGGGTTCCGGCAAATCGACCCTGATCAAGTGCGTCAACGCGCTGGAACCGTTCCAGAAAGGTGACATCGTCGTGGACGGCACCTCCATTGCCGATCCGAAGACCAACCTGCCGAAGCTGCGTTCACGCGTGGGTATGGTGTTCCAGCATTTCGAACTGTTCCCGCACCTGACCATCACCGAAAACCTGACCATCGCGCAGATCAAGGTGCTGGGCCGCAGCAAGGAAGAGGCGACCCAGAAAGGTCTGCAACTGCTTGAGCGCGTCGGTCTGTCGGCCCACGCCCACAAGCACCCGGGGCAACTGTCCGGTGGCCAGCAACAGCGTGTGGCGATTGCCCGTGCGCTGGCGATGGACCCGATCGTCATGCTGTTCGACGAACCCACCTCGGCGCTCGATCCGGAAATGGTCAACGAAGTACTCGACGTGATGGTGCAACTGGCCAACGAAGGCATGACCATGATGTGCGTGACCCACGAAATGGGCTTCGCTCGCAAAGTGGCCGACCGCGTGATCTTCATGGACGCCGGCAAGATCATCGAAGACTGCCCGAAGGAAGAGTTCTTCGGCGACATCAAGGCCCGCTCCGAACGTGCGCAGCATTTCCTCGAGAAAATTCTGCAGCACTAAAAGCAACACACCGCTCCCCTCTGTGGGAGCGGGCTTGCTCGCGAAGAGGCCGGCACTTTCAACATTATCGTTGACTGACCCACCGCTTTGG
The DNA here is from genome assembly GCF_963970575.1 of Pseudomonas sp. EA_65y_Pfl2_P74. NCBI lineage: Bacteria > Pseudomonadati > Pseudomonadota > Gammaproteobacteria > Pseudomonadales > Pseudomonadaceae > Pseudomonas > Pseudomonas sp. EA_65y_Pfl2_P74. Next base: position 14,918 of record NZ_CAXAOQ010000036.1, on the reverse strand, counting down.
CGAGCAAGCCCGCTTTCACACTGGATCAATGATGATCCTGAGATTTGTGTTGTGGTTGACCCAAGGCATCTGTGATGAAATGCGACCCCACTCTCTATCGCGCCGCGCCGCCATCACTTGCCGTGAAGCCCCGTCTGATTCGTCATTTGTTCCTGCCGCCGCTGGTCATCGCCCTGATGATCGGATTGGGTTACATCGGCTTCTGGACCAGTGAACACTTCGGTATCCGCAGCCTCGGCGAGAACGGCCAGCGTCAGCTAGAACTGCACGCCCGAGCAGTCGAAAGCGAGATCAGCAAATACACCTACCTGCCCAGCCTGCTGGAACTGGAAACCAGTGTCCCGCAACTGCTGGCCGACCCGACCCCGGAACATCGGCAAACGGTCAACCAATACCTTGAGGGCCTGAACCGGCGCAGTCGCAGTCGGGCCATCTACGTCATGGACACCACTGGCCGCGTCCTGGCCACCAGCAACTGGCGCGATGTCGACAGTTACCTCGGTGAAGACCTGTCCTTTCGCGCCTACTTCCAGAAAGCCGTTCGTGGCGAACCCGGACGCTTCTACGGGATCGGCAGCACCAACGGCGAACCCGGTTATTACCTGGCCCATGGCCTGGAAGAACACGGCAAGATCATCGGCGTTGCCGTCGTCAAAGTCAGGCTCGAAGCCATGGAAGAGCGCTGGCAACGGGCGCGCCTCGAAGCGTTTGTCAGTGACGAAAACGGCATCATCATTCTCTCCAGCGATCCGGCCCGACGGCTCAAATCGGTGGTACCGCTGAGCGATGAGACCAAGGAAAAACTCGCCCGCAGCCTGCAGTACTACTGGTTTCCGCTCAACGAACTGCAACCGCTGGCCCGGGAAACCCTGGCCGAAGGCGTGGAAAAACTCACGTTCCCGGCCAACAGTGAATTACAGTCCGATGACGAAAACATCAGTTATCTGGCACAGACCCGCCCCTTAAGCGATACACCGTGGAATTTCACACTGCTCACGCCGCTTCAGGATCTGCGCCGCGAAGCGATCAATCAGGGCATTCTGGTCGCCATCGCGTTTGCCTTGGTCGCCTTCCTGCTGATCGCCTGGAACGAGCGGCGCAAGGTCATCGCCACCCGCCTCGCAGCCCGCGAAGCCTTGCAGCAAGCCAACAATCAACTGGAGCGTCGGATTACCGAACGCACCGCTGACCTGCGCGCCAGCAACGATCGCCTCAAGAGCCAGATTCGCGAACGGCGTCAGGCCGAAGAGACGTTGCGCCGGGCTCAGGATGAGCTGGTGCAGGCGGGCAAACTCGCTGCCATCGGCCAGATGTCCACCAGCATCGCCCACGAATTGAATCAGCCACTGGCGGCCATGCGCACGCTGTCGGGCAACACCGTTCGCTTCCTTGAGCGCGGTCAACTCGATGTCGCCAGTACCAATCTCAAGACCATTAATGACTTGATCGATCGCATGGGCCGGATCACCGCCAGCCTGCGTTCTTTTGCCCGGCGTGGTGACAATCAGGGCCAGGCCAGCCTCGGCAAGGCCGTGGAGGCGGCCCTGCAATTACTCGGCGCACGCCTGGATAGCTCGGCGCTGCAACTGCATCGGCAGTTCAAAGATGTGCAGGTGCAGATCGACCAGACCCGTCTCGAACAGATTCTGGTCAACCTGATCGGCAACGCCCTCGACGCCATGCAAGCGCAGCCGCTGCCCAAGCTGTGGCTGGAGGGTGACGAGTTCAACGGAAAATATCGCCTGCGGGTGCGCGACAACGGCCATGGTGTCGACGCCCAAGTACGCAAGCATCTGTTCGAACCGTTCTTCACCACCAAACCGGGCGAGCAAGGCCTGGGGCTGGGCCTGACCCTTTCTGCCAGCCTCGCGGCCGCCACCGGCGGGCATCTGGGTGTCGAACACCCGGCCAGCGGTGGCACCACCTTCGTCCTCAGTTTACCGTTGGTAAGCCCTACTCCTGCCGAGCCAATATGAACCACGACCTTAGTGTGCTGATCGTCGAAGACGACCCCCATGTCCTGCTCGGCTGCCAACAGGCGCTGACGCTGGAAGACATTCCCTGCATCGGCGTCGGCAGTGCCGAAGAAGCCCTGGAGCGGGTCGGCGACAACTTCGCCGGGATCGTCATCAGCGACATTCGTCTGCCGGGCATCGATGGCCTGGAGTTGCTGACCCGTCTCAAGCAGCGTGACCGCAGCCTGCCGGTGGTGCTGATCACCGGCCATGGCGACATCTCCATGGCCGTCGGCGCCATGCAGAAAGGCGCCTACGACTTTATGGAAAAGCCGTTCTCGCCGGAGCGGCTGGTGGACGTTGCGCGGCGTGCGCTGGAGCAACGCAGCCTCGCGCGCGAAGTCTCGTCGCTGCGTCGGCAACTGGCCGAACGCGATTCCCTTGAAGGGCGGATCATCGGGCGTTCGCCAGCCATGCAAAACCTGCGCGAGCTGATCGCCAACGTCGCCGACACTTCGGCCAACGTCCTGATCGAGGGCGAAACCGGCACCGGCAAAGAACTGGTTGCCCGTTGCCTGCACGATTTCAGTCGCCGTCACAGCAAGCAGTTCGTCGCATTGAACTGCGGCGGTCTGCCGGAAAACCTTTTTGAAAGCGAGATCTTCGGCCACGAGGCCAACGCCTTCACCGGCGCCGGCAAACGCCGCATCGGCAAGATCGAACACGCTGACGGCGGCACGTTGTTTCTCGATGAAGTGGAAAGCATGCCGCTGCCGTTGCAGATCAAACTGCTGCGCGTATTGCAGGAACGCACCCTCGAACGCCTCGGTTCGAACCAGAGCGTGGCGGTGGATTGCCGGGTGATTGCGGCAACCAAGTCCGACCTCGATGAATCGAGCAAGGCCGGCGAATTCCGCAGCGACCTGTATTACCGCCTCAACGTAGTGACCCTGGAGTTGCCGCCACTGCGCGAACGCCGCGAAGACATCCTGCAACTGTTCGAACACTTCACCCAGCAGTCAGCCCTGCGTTTCGACCGTGCCCTGCCGGAACTGGACAACCAGACCCTGTCGAACCTGATGAGCCACGACTGGCCGGGCAACGTGCGTGAACTGCGTAACGTCGCCGAACGCTTCGCCCTCGGCTTGCCGGCCTTCAAGAAGTCCGGCGCCAGCAGCGGTAGCCAGGGGCTGACATTCGCCGAAGCGGTGGAAGCCTTCGAACGCAACCTGCTCAACGACGCCTTGCTGCGCAGTGGCGGCAACCTGACCCAGGCCAGCCTGGAACTGGGAATGGCCAAGACCACGCTGTTCGACAAAGTGAAAAAGTATGGGTTGAGCCACTGATGGATCTGCTACTGAAAGCGGCACTCGGCGCTGCCGTTGTCGTGATTCTGGCGGCGCTGGCCAAGACCCGAAACTATTACATCGCCGGCCTGGTGCCGCTTTTTCCGACGTTCGCCTTGATCGCGCACTATATCGTCGGCAAGGGGCGATCAATCGATGACCTCAAGACCACGATCGTGTTCGGCATGTGGTCGATCATTCCGTACTTCGTGTATCTGGCGACGTTGTATGTGATGGTCGATCGAATGCGCCTGGAGGCTTCGCTGGCGGTCGCGGCGGTGGCGTGGTTGATGGCAGCGACGGTGTTGGTGACCGTTTGGGTGCGTCTTCACAGTTAAGATCAAAGCCTGTCAGCCCCTCTCCCTGCGGGAGAGGTCTTCAGTGAGGGGCACTTCGCTCGTCAGTTGACGGTGCCACCCTTGGACTCGGCCATGATCTGCCGGATCGCCCCGACAAAGGTCTCCACCGGCTGCCCGCCCGTCACCGCGTACTGACCGTTGAACACAACGGTTGGCACCGAACTCACCCCGCGCTGCAGCCATACCTGCTCTTCTTCGCGCACCGGCCCGGCAAACTCGTCCGCCGCCAGAATCGCCTCGGCGCGTTGCCGATCCAGCCCGACGTCTTCGGCGATCTGCGCCAATTGCGCGTGATCCGACGGATTTCCGCCATCGGTGAAATACGCCTTGAACAACGCCTCCTTCAACGGCAACTGCAACCCCTCCAGCCCCGCCCAATGCAGCAAGCGGTGGGCATCGAAGGTGTTGTAGATCCGGCTGTTGCCATCGGTGCGAAAGGCAAACCCCAGCTCAGCGCCACGGGCACGGATGGCTTCGCGATTTTTCTGCGACTGCTCCGGGGTCGATCCGTATTTTTCCTGGATATGCTCGGCGATGTTCTGGCCTTCTGGGCTCATTTTCGGGTTCAGTTCGAACGGCTGAAAATGAATCTCGGCCTGCACTTCGTTGCGCAGGATTTCCAGCGCCTGCAACAAGCCATACAGACCGACGACGCACCATGGGCAGGACACGTCGCTGACAAAATCGATTTTCAGAGTGGAATTCATGAGCCACCTCGCGCCGCAAAACCCAGACGATACACCTGTCCGGTCTTGCGGCGACAGTGCTGGCCCCTTCGGGAGCAAGCCCCCTCCCACATTGGCAATGCGTTCCCCTTTGGGAGGGAGCTTGCTCCCGCAGGGGCCCCGCCAAACCTCAGCTACAACAGATTCCCCGCCGCCACCGGTTCGATCTGCGCCCAATGCGACGTGTCCTCACGATGCGCCTGCAGATACGGCAACACCGCCGCCAGCAACGGCGCCTTGAACGCCTCCTGAAAACGGTGGGCCAATCCCGGAATGAGTTTCAACTGGCTGCCACGAATATGCGCCGCCAGGTGCACGCCGTGCATCACCGGCAACAACGGATCAGCCGTGCCATGCACCACCAGCGTTGGCACGCGCAGTTGATTGAGCAGCGCCACCCGGCTCGGCTCGGCCAGGATCGCCATGATCTGCCGCTTCACGCCTTCGGGATTGAACGCCCGGTCGTAGGACACCGCCGCCTGATGCAACAACGCCTGCCGATCATCGGTGACCGAAGGGCTGCCCAGCGCCGCCAGCAAATCCGCCTGTTGTTCCAGTGCCACTTCACGGTTCGGTGCGCTGCGCCGTGACAACAGTTGCACCAATGCCGCACTCGGCGCCGGCAAACCTTCGGCGCCGGAGCTGGTCATGATCAGCGTCAGGCTTTCCACCCGCTGCGGCGCCATGGCGGCGATGTGCTGGGCGATCATCCCGCCCATGCTCGCGCCCAGCACATGGAATTGCTCGATGTGCAGCGCATCCATCAAACCCAGTGAATCCTCGGCCATATCGGTCAGGCTGTAGGGCGCCGCCACCGGCAGACCGAGTTTGTAGCGCAGCACTTCAAAGGTCAGGTTGGCCTCCGCCGGTGCCTGCCGCCAGGTAGACAAGCCGACATCGCGGTTGTCATAGCGGATGACTCGAAAGCCCTGCTGACACAGCGCAACCACCACCTCATCCGGCCAATGGATCAATTGCCCGCCCAGGCCCATCACCAGCAACAGCGCCGGGTCCGAGGCACGACCGATGCTCTGGTAAGCAAGGCTTACCTGCGCCAGATCAACCCGCTCGGTCGGCACATTCACGTCACAACGCGACGCCGCAGATGCCGGTAAACCGAACAAAAGCGCGGCCAACATGGCCGCGACTGATAGAAACACCTTGTACATGAAAAACACCGAAACGCAGAACCCCAGTAGAGCGCGAGTCTGATGAAGTTTGTACAAGCGCGCTGCCACAGTTCGATGACAGTTTGATGAAGAGTGCCGAGCGGTCGTCAATGCCATAACTATCTACCGCCATGGTGCTTCGCGATCCCTCTTAAATGGCTTGCTCAAGGAGTGGAACCGCCGCTCCCATTGCGAGATATGCCGCCATGCCCGATAGCCTTTTCCCCGATCTGCCTTACCCACTACCGCTGGCGCTGCCACCCGCCGCCCCATTGCCCAGACATCTTGATGACAGCCTGTTGCTGCAGGCCACGGCCCGCTGGCGCGAAAGCAGCCAGGGTTTGCGCGAATTGGTTGCCGCGACGCCAGCACTGCGCGACTCGATCAATGAACTGTTGCGCCAACAACTGGATCTTGATGGCGAGCAAGCCGGCCTGCGCTCGACCGCCACGGATAACCAGCCAGAGCGTTTTGTCTGCCTCACCGATGCCTGTGCTTTTGTTGTGCAACACCCGACACTGGAGGCGTCGGTCGATCGGTACAGCCGGGTGACCGGCGTGCCTGTGGCTCATCCGCTGGCCACCTTGAAGCCGCTGCAAATGCTTGAACAGCTCAAAGCCATGAGCACCGAACAGGCACACCAGGCTCGTTGGTTGAGTTTTTGGGACGCGCGGGCGCGCGGCACCCCGGTGACTCGACGCGAGCGGGCAATTCAGCTTTACCGCGATCACTTCGAAGCCACTGCCCAGGTGGCATTCGCCCGCAGGACCCTGACCGTAGAACAACTCAAACCGTTGCAACAGATCATCGACACCCGCACCGGGGTACTGACACTGGACGGTCAGCCTATCCATACGGAACAACTGGCACTGCTGCTGAGCAATAACAGCAAAGTCAAACTCAAAGGCGCGTGGGTCATCAGCGTGGGCGATCCGGCCAAGGCCAGCCCTTTGCTGTATCTGCCCTCCCACCCCGTTGCCATCCAGGCCTTCAGCACACGCCAAGTCATGGAAGACTGGCTGAGCGGCCAGGCGCTTGTCCCGACCGGTTTGCCGACCAAGGACCTGCGCTTTGTCTACAGCGCCGCTGCCGATCCAATGATCACGGGCTCAAGCGACCTGTTTGCCGATCGCCCACAGGCTCAAATCAGCGCGTTACGCAACGCCAACCACGGCAAGCCCGGGCTGATGGAGCATGGCGCGCACTCGCTTGTTCAGGCAGACCTGCTCGATAGCCAGCGCAGCAAAGCGATCATCGTGGCGTTGCCGCCAAACCCGGTGCCCGCACAACTCGATATCGAAACCGACGAACAATCGCTGTTCGGCAGCCTGCGCGCAGCAATCCCGTTGTCGGTGCGACAGGCGTCGCTCAAACGAGCGCGCGACGCACTCGATGCATTGCTGGAAACCGACGGCACGGGACATCGTCAGCAAGAGTGCAAAGACGCACTCAAAGCCCTGGAAGCAGCAGAAAAAACCTGCGACACGGCCGCGACGGCCCTGCTGTATCGAGCGCGACCACAGGACCTGAGCACGTTCAATACAGCGTTCAATCAGATTCATCAGGCGCACAAGGACGGCTTGCACGCCGAGGCAACAGTGCAATTGGCACTGGGTCAACTCGATAGCGCTGAGCACAATCTGCTCAAGGCGATTCTGGACACGCCCCTCGCAGCCGAGCGCGACGCTGAGCTCACGGTTGCCAGCCTGACCCTGACAATGACTCAAACGTCTGACCCGACCACCACCAAGCAGACCGAAACACTTAAGGGCCCGCTTGTTGTGATGCGGCAAGCCGCGCTTCTCGACCCAGACTCGACAGGCAGTGTGTTGCTTTACTGGCCCGGCAGTGGAGGCGGCTTGCAACGCTTTGCCAATCGCCGCGAACTGGAACGCGAAGTGTTCAAGATCCAGGAAAAGGACCCCGAACTGGCGCTGCTGTTGAACCGGATCGACACCGATCCGCTGCACTCGAGCCTTGATGCGCAGATCAGTGAGTTCGAGTCGAACGCCAGCGCACTGCGTGGCCGCAGCGAACACGCCGACGAGCTGGAAATCCTGCGTAAACGCACCCTCGCCGCCTTGCAGGTGCCGGTCAATGCCGCGCGCAACCTGACCTTCGCTCATGTGCTGGAGCAGGATCGCAGCGACACGCTCGCCACCCGTCTGCCAGGCTGGCTCAAGCATCTGTCCGAGACAGACCGGGGCACACTCAAGGACCTGATCCAGCGCTTTATTTCGGCGATGCACCGCAGCCATAAACAACTGGCGCTGGCGCTGGAATCGCGAGACGAATTCACCCGCAAACATTTGCTGAAGCGACTGGGCGATGATTTTTCGATCAAGGGCGATTTCGAGGTGACGCTCGACCTGCCCGAGTCTGTGAAATACGAAAAACGCTTCAAGCCCGCCCCGGGACATTCCGGTTATGAACTGGTGATGGTGCCCAGTACCGCCCGCAGCAAAATGACCCTGGTGGAGTTTGCTCAGCTCAACATCGACAACACCCCGTCCATGCAACTCGAACCGCTTTCGTTGCGTTTGAATTTCGTCCAGACCGAAATCACCGCCACCGATGCCACCGAACGCCAGACGCTGGAGGACGGCATTACCTTTGCGTACCTCAAACGTGTCATTCCGGAACTGGATCTGCCCAACGCCTATGAAAAACTCATTCGCGATACCTTCACAGGGTCGGTGGATGAGTCCGCTTATGTGCGCGAACATCGCCGCGAATGCCTGATCGAGCCCTGGCAGGTCATGCTCAGACTGCAAGGTGAATTCGCCCATCTGCAGAAGCAGATCAGCCTGGACGAGTTGCAGATTCTGAAAATTGCCATCGACGCCAACACCGCTGAGGCCTGGCATGCCGATAACAAACGTGTGGTGATCCGCCCGGCCTATCTGAGCGCGGGTGGCAAGGACACGCACAACGAGGGCCCGGCCACATTGTCCGGGGTGACTTTTATTGAAGAGCAAGTCAGCGGCACGACCTTGCTGTATCTGCCCGACAGCCCCGATGAGCGATTCCTGCGCCGTTACGACAACCTGGAAGCGGCCCGCCTGGGCCTGTACACGCTGTGTCAGACAGACAAGTGGACCTCTTATCTGGCCGGCCGGGCATTGCAAGGCACCGTGCGGGCACATGAAGGCCGGATTGCGCAGGCCGTGCTCAAGCGTTTTGACGCCATCATCGGCGTCGGCGTGCGCTGGCCGGCCACGACTTCGTTTGCCGCCCACCTGCTCGATGCGCACATGGGCCGATTGATCGAAGCCCATCGTTCGACCTCTCGCTCCAACGATGCGTTGTACATGGAGCGTTATGCCCTGAAAGGGCCGCGAGCATTCAACTACATCAAAATGGCCCTGGGCATGCTGCCTTTCATCGGCACCGCCCTGGCGCTCTACGATGCCTGGACGGCGGCTAATCAGGCCGTGGCGGCTTTTTTGCGCGCAGACGTGGGTGACGGCCTGGCCGAAATCGAGTCGGTACTGGTGTCATTGATTGACGCTGCCATGGATCTGTTGCCCGGTGAAATGGTGTTTTCGGGAGTCTCGCGCGGGGTTCGCTCATTGGTGCGGGCACGCCAGGCCCGAGCACTGGCGACCTCGGCGACGGCGATGCACATGCCTTCGCAGCGCCAGGCCCGCCACTTGATCGCCCGTTTTGCCGGCTACGAGTATCAACGTCCGATTTCCCTGGCCGGGCTGGAGCCGGGGACCAGCGGCCTTTATCGCGGCGTTTACCGCCACGCCGACAGTGACTTCATCGTGCGTCAGGGGCGGATTTATGAAGTTCAGCCCAGCACCGATTCACGCAATTGGCGATTGCGTGGCACCTCGCAAAAAACCTACAAACAGCCCATCGCCCTGGACGAAACCGGCCAGTGGGATACCTGGTTCGGCGTGTATGGCACCACCCTGGAAGGCGGCATGCTCGGCGGCGGCAACATCGTCGGATATCTGGCCGATGCACTTGATCCGCACTGGCCGGACCCCATTCGACAACGACTGCCGCAATGGTGGGCCAGCCGTACATTTCGCCGACACCATCAATTGACGCAGGCGGTTGACGACCTCGCCGACCAACTCCAGGCCCGGGGAGAGATAAGCGATGCCTTGATCAATAAATACGCTAGCGCCTCGCTGGCGGATCGAGCGGTCCTGCAACCGGCTGTCGAAGCCGCCTGTGTCGGCGATATCCAGTTGGCGAGCAAACGCTATCAGACACTGGTTGACCTGATGCCACTGACCCATGGCAACAAGAAACGAACCCTGATCGAAATGCAGAGCAAGACCGCATGGTTGATCACTGACCGGCACAGGCGCCGCGCGTTGCACCTTTCACACAGAGCCAAAGCCTTGTCAGAAAGAATCAAAGTGCTGAGTGAAGCGATGGACGATCTACTGCCCGATACGCTCCACCAGCGGTTGATGATGCTGGAAGAAACCCGCACGTTGCGTGTACAGATGGTGCAATGGCTGGAGCAGATGGAGGCGCTCAGGGGGCAAGTCAACCTCTGGTATGACCGCATCCGCGTCAGAGCGGACAAACAAAACATGACGCACTTGGTCGAGGAGCTCAATACCAACCACAGCGATACCAACCTGCTGTATCTGAAAACCGCCCATCGACTGGAAATGGTCAAGAACTATGGCAGCACGGATGATTTGTCGTGGTTCTACCTGTTGGCCCAGGCACGCGAACTTCGCGACGATGTTGACCTGGCTTTGTACACGCAGCACAACCTGCCTAACGTCATTGCGTCACAGGCCGAACGCAACCAGATTCTGCAAAATTGCCTCAACCTGTATTCCCGGTTTCGTCTCGAGATGACGATCTGGACCACCAACTATCCGCAACACTTCCACCTGGATGTGGTTGAACCGCTGCTGAGCGGAATCGAGCGTTTGGGCGACCGTGCCCGCCGGGGCATCATTGATCCCCCTGCACCAAGGCGCACAGGGCAGGTAGTGCAGCGGGTCTTCACCACCGCCGACAATCAGGTGCTTTATGGCGTTGAGCAATGGCATCCGGTGACCCAGGCACGCCAGTACGTGTTCACCGGGCGCGGGGGATACAAGGAAATCTGGGAACAAGGCGCCGACGGCAGAATCCGTCTGACGAACCCGCAAAACATTGCGCCCCCCACACCGCCACAGGTGGCGCTCGCCGTCCTTGTAAGCGATGCGCAACGGCGTCTGGACGCCCAGGCAGCCTACCGGGCCACGGTTGAAAGCAATGCCGATCTGGGCATGCTTCCCGTCGACCTGGAACACATGATGGTCAGTCAGGCCGGCGAGTTGAATCAACGCGCCAACCTGATTCAGGCCAGGTCGGCACAGCTCCCGATCATTGAGCAACTGCGCAACAAGGCCGACGAATTGATTGTCACCGGCCGATCCATACGCACCCAGCGATCATTGACCAGCCAGCAGCCTACCGATGGCATGTTGCAGGATCTTATCGATCACGACGTCGTGGAGATCCGCAGGGTCAGCCCCCTGCAGAACCTCACCAAAACCCCGAACAAACCAGATCATATGCAGGAGTACGAGATCTGGGACATATCGCTGGACCCAGCACAATTGCTTTGGTACGCCCACTTTCACTATCGAAGGCCGGGCGTGCCGTTCAGGGATTTCGAAAAAGCGCATTTGAAACTGCCCGAACACCGCTTTGTCACCCGCGCCGAAAACCCCGACCTGCCTGCCGGGCAGATTGGCAGGGGATCGGCCATCCTCGATTACTTTTTGATGCTGCCAGACGTTAACTGACGCGGTGGCAAGGGACGCCTGTGGCGAGAGATCGACTCTCTCGCCACGCAGGCTTTCGATCACCCCCAGCGCTTACGCCAGCCGGGTGCGCAACTGCCGCGCCGCCGCCACCATGTTCACCAGTGCCGCTTCGGTCTCCGGCCACGCCCGGGTCTTCAAGCCGCAGTCGGGGTTGACCCACAACCGTTCGGCCGGAATCCGCTGCACCGCTTTGCTCATCAACTTGACCATCTCGGCGGTGTCCGGCACCCGTGGCGAGTGGATGTCGTAGACACCCGGGCCAATGTCATTGGGGTAATCAAACGCCTCGAAGGCTTCGAGCAGTTCCATGTCCGAGCGCGAGGTCTCGAGGGTGATGACGTCGGCGTCCATGTCGGCAATCGCTTTGATCACGTCATTGAATTCGCTGTAACACATGTGGGTGTGGATCTGCGTTTCGTCCTTGACGCCCGAAGCCGTCAAGCGGAACGCCTCAACCGCCCAGTCGAGGTATTCCTGCCATTGCGCGCGGCGTAACGGCAGGCCTTCGCGGAACGCCGCTTCGTCGATCTGCACGATCTTGATCCCGGCGTTTTCCAGATCCACCACTTCATCACGCAGCGCCAACGCCAATTGCTGCGCCTGGACTTTGCGCGACACGTCTTCACGCGGGAACGACCACATCAGCATGGTCACGGGACCGGTCAGCATGCCTTTCATGGCTTTGTCGGTGAGGCTTTGCGCGTAGCTGATCCAGTCCACCGTCATGGCGTGCGGCCGGCTCAGGTCGCCGTAAATCACTGCCGGTTTCACACAGCGCGAACCGTAGCTCTGCACCCAGCCGAAACGGGTGAACAGGTAACCGTCGAGCTGCTCGGCAAAGTACTCGACCATGTCGTTGCGCTCGGCCTCACCGTGCACCAGCACATCCAGCCCCAGGCGTTCCTGCACCTGCACGGCGTGGCGAATTTCACTGCGCATGGCGTCGTGGTAATCGTTGGCCGACAGCTTGCCCTGCTTGAAGGCCTGACGCGCCAGACGGATCGAAGCGGTCTGCGGGAACGAGCCGATGGTGGTGGTCGGGAACGTCGGCAATTGCAGGCGCGCCTGTTGTTTGGCGATGCGTTTGGCAAACGGCGAATGGCGCTGGCTGTCGCTGGCATTGATCGCGTTGATCCGCGCCTGCACCTGGGTTTTATGAATGCGCGGTGATTGCGCACGGCTTGCCTGAATCGCTCGGCTTTGGGCCAGTGCGGTTTGTACCTTGGGCGCTTGCGGGTCGTTCAACGCATCGCGCAAAACGGAAATTTCGCTGCACTTCTGTACGGCAAACGCCAACCAGTTTTTCAGTTCCGGATCGAGCGTGTCTTCACGCTCGACATCCACCGGGCTGTGCAGCAACGAGCAGGAACTGCTGACCCACAGGTTGTCGCCGAAACGCTCCTGCGCCGGTTGCAATTGCGCCAGCGCCTGCTCCAGTTCACAGCGCCAGACGTTGCGTCCATTGACCAGGCCCACCGAAAGAATCTTGTAGGTCGGCAGGCGATCAAGCACCTGACCGAGTTGCTCCGGCGCTCGCACCGCATCAATGTGCAGCCCTTGTACTGGCAGGCCGACAGCCAGACCAAGGTTGTCTTGCAGGCCACTGAAGTAGGTCGCCACGAGTTTTTTCAACGGCGAATACTGAAGGATGTGATAGGCGCGTTCGAAGGCGCTCTTCCACGCTTGCGGCAGGTCGAGGGTGAGGATCGGCTCGTCGATCTGCACCCATTCCACGCCTTGCTCGGCCAGGCGCACGAGGATCTGGTTGTAGACCGGCAGCAGACGCTCCAGCAAGTCGAGTTTGTCGAAATCGTTACCTTTGGCCTTGCCCAGCCACAGATACGTCAACGGGCCGATGATCACCGGTTTGACGTTGTGGCCCAACGCCTTGGCCTCTTCGACTTCATCGAACAACTGCTCCCAGCTCAGCTTGAACTGTTGATCAGCGCTGAATTCCGGGACGAGGTAGTGGTAATTGGTGTCGAACCACTTGGTCAGCTCTTGGGCATATCGGGTTTGGCCGTGTTCGCTACCGCAGCAGTTCGAGGTAGCGCCACGGGCCATGGCGAACAGGGTGTCGAGGCTCGGCTGGCCGTGCTCATCGCGCACGCCGTCGAAACGCTCGGGGATCACGCCGAAGGTCAGCGAGTGAGTCAGCACCTGGTCGTACCAGGCGAAGTCGCCGACCGGCAGCAAGTCGATGCCGGCCGCTTTCTGCAATTGCCAGTGAGTGGCACGCAAATCACGGCCAACCTGGTTCAGCGCGGCCTGATCGAGATCGCCTTTCCAGTAGGCTTCGAGGGCTTTTTTCAGTTCGCGGTCGGCGCCAATGCGCGGAAAACCAAGGGTGTGGGCCACGGCCATGTCGAAGGTGCTCCATGAGTAAAAGATGGCGCCATTGTCGACAGCCAGGCCAACATGAGACAAACTCAACCTTTTCGTGTTGATCACAAGTTTTGCTCATGGAGCCAACCGGTGCTTGAAATCCGTCACCTCAAAACCCTGCACGCATTGCGCGAGGCGGACAGCCTGGTCGATGCCGCCGACCGTTTGCACCTGACCCAATCGGCGCTGTCCCACCAGTTCAAGGAGCTGGAAGAGCGCATGGGCATGCAATTGTTCGTGCGCAAGACCAAACCGGTGCGTTTCACCAGCGCCGGTCTGCGCCTGCTGCAACTGGCCGACGCGACCCTGCCGCTGCTGCGCGGCGCCGAACGCGACATCGCCCGACTGGCCGGCGGCACCGCCGGGCGCCTGCACATGGCCATCGAATGCCATAGCTGCTTTCAGTGGCTGATGCCGACCATCGACCAGTTCCGCGACGCCTGGCCGGAAGTCGAACTCGACCTCGCCTCGGGCTTCTCCTTCGCCCCGCTGCCGGCCCTGGCCCGGGGTGATCTGGATCTGGTAGTGACCTCTGATCCACTGGACATCGCCGGCATCACCTACGTGCCGCTGTTCACCTACGAAGCCATGCTCGCGGTGGCCAATCAGCACCCGTTGGCGAACAAACCCTACATCGTCCCCGAAGACCTGCTGACCGAAACGCTGATTACCTACCCGGTGGAACGCGACCGCCTGGACATTTTCACCCGCTTCCTTGAACCGGCCGACATCGAACCGGCGCAGGTACGCACCTCGGAACTGACGGTGATGATGATGCAACTGGTCGCCAGCGGCCGTGGCGTCTGCGGCATGCCGCACTGGGCGCTGCATGAATACAGCTCACGCGGTTACGTGAAGGGCAAACGGCTGGGGGAGAAAGGCTTGTTTGCCACGCTGTACGCCGGGATTCGCGCCGATATGCTCGATGCGCCGTACATGCGCGATTTTCTGCTGACGGCCAAGGACACCTCGTTCTCGACGCTGGATGGTGTTAGCGCGGTGCGTTGAATCACCCAACACCAAAAGGAAACCAGTCGGTACTACTTGCTGGTTTCGGCGTTTTTCAAGGTTGTTGTCGCGTCGCCGTCTAACTATGCCGCTCTTTTCTCGGTCTGCTGCTGCCGATCCGGGTTCAACATCACAGTGCCCATCGGCTCCCAGTTTCTTGTCTGGCCAGACCA
>NZ_CAXAOQ010000035.1:0-79078 GCF_963970575.1 Pseudomonas sp. EA_65y_Pfl2_P74 | reverse complement strand
TCGACTTGGTCGACAACCGACAATTTAAAAGTCAGCGTGTAATCGCGTTGACTACGTTTTGCGCCCGTATCCATTGCCCCCTCCTGATAAGAAGCCAGAAGGTGTAAACCTTATTCAGGACGAGACAGCAGATGAGAAAAAGCCCCGAAATTTCGGGGCTTTTCCTTATGGCGCGAATTACTTGGAGGCTTCGACCACGCCGCTCTGGCGCGCCTTGAGGTTTTTGTCGGCTTTGTACTGTTGAGCCGCTGCTGGAACGCTGGCGCTCCTGCCGGTTTCCACCCAACTGCGGATGCGGCTGGCATCGGCAAAATGGGTGTATTTACCAAACGCGTCGAGAATCACCAGCGCGACCGGGCGGTTGCCCATTTTCGTTACCAGTACCAGGCAATGACCGGCAGGATTGGTGAAGCCGGTTTTGGTGATCTTGATGTCCCAGTCGGCCTTATTGACCAAGTGATCGGTATTGCGAAAGCCCAGTGTGTAATTGGGTTTACGGAAAGAGACGGTCTTTTCCTTGGTGGTGGTGAGTTCGCTGAGGACCGGGTACTTGCTGGCGGCTACCAGCAACTTGCTCAAGTCACGGGCAGTCGACACGTTGCGCTCAGACAAGCCGGTCGGCTCGACGAAGTGCGTGTTGGTCATGCCCAGCGCCTTGGCCTTGGCGTTCATCGCCGCGATAAAGGCTGCGTAACCGCCCGGGTAGTGATGCGCGAGGCTGGCGGCCGCACGGTTTTCCGAAGACATCAGAGCAATCAACAGCATCTCGCGGCGCGGCAGTTCACTCTTGAGTTTGACTCGGGAGAACACGCCCTTCATTTCCGGCGTATTGCTGATATCGACATTGATCCATTCGTCCATGTTCTGTCGGGCTTCAACCACCACCAGGCCAGTCATCAGCTTGCTGACGGAAGCGATCGGCACAATCACGTCAGGGTTGCTGGAATAAATGACTTTTTTGGTCTGCATATCCATGAGCAGGGCGCTACCGGAGGCGATTTTCAATTGCGAAGCGTCACGGGGGGCAGCGATGGTTTGCGCGGCATTGATCGATGGCGTGATGAATGTGCCTGTAAAAGCAAAAAACAGGCTCAGAATCGAAAGACGAATTTTCACGCGGGCGAACTCATAAAGGTTGGATATTCCGTTAGTTTGTAACGGGTTATTTCTTAAAAGCGTCGCATTTTAGGAGTATGGCTTAATAACTGTCGATGGTTGTTTGAGTGGCCTGAAAATCTTGTGAAAAGGCCTGTAGAAATAGGGTTTTCCGGCGAACGGTTACAGCTTTTTCTCAGGCACGAAAAACCCCGCACGCGGCGGGGTT
The DNA here is from genome assembly GCF_963970575.1 of Pseudomonas sp. EA_65y_Pfl2_P74. Lineage (NCBI taxonomy): Bacteria > Pseudomonadati > Pseudomonadota > Gammaproteobacteria > Pseudomonadales > Pseudomonadaceae > Pseudomonas > Pseudomonas sp. EA_65y_Pfl2_P74. The sequence continues at coordinate 77,754 of NZ_CAXAOQ010000035.1, read as the reverse complement.
CTCGGGGGTATTGCCAGCGCGTGAAAAAAACCACTCAGGCGTGCAGGGTTTCCGCTGCGTATAGGGTGTTTTCCAGCAGGCAGGCACGGGTCATCGGGCCGACGCCGCCCGGTACCGGCGTGATCCAGCCGGCGCGGGGCAGGGCGGTTTCGTAGACAACGTCACCGACCAGTTTGCCGTCGTCCTGACGGTTGATCCCGACATCGATCACGATCGCGCCTTCCTTGATCCACTCGCCTTTGACCAGGCCCGGCTTGCCGGCAGCCACAACGACCAGATCGGCACGACCGACGTGCTCGGCCAGATCCTTGGTGAAGCGATGGGTCACGGTCACGGTGCAGCCAGCCAGTAACAACTCCATCGCCATCGGACGACCGACGATGTTTGAGGCGCCGACCACAACTGCGTCCAGTCCGTAAAGATCAACGCCTGTGCTTTCCAGCAAAGTGATGATGCCTTTAGGGGTGCACGGACGCAGCAGAGGGATGCGTTGGGCCAGACGCCCGACGTTATAAGGATGGAAGCCATCGACGTCTTTGTCCGGGCGAATGCGCTCCAGCAGTTTGGAGGCATCCAGATGCTCGGGCAGCGGCAGTTGCAACAGAATGCCGTCGATTGCCGGGTCGTCGTTGAGGCGATCAATCAGATCGGTCAACGCTTCTTGCGTGGTTTCAGAGGGCAGGTCGTAGGCTTGAGAGAGGAAGCCGACCTCTTCACAGTCTTTACGCTTGTGCGAGACATAAACCTGAGAGGCAGGATCGCTGCCGACCAGGATCACCGCGAGGCCGGGAGTGCGCAGGCCTTGCTGGCGACGCTCGGCAACTCGTTGGGCGATCTGCTGGCGCAGGCTGGCGGCGATCGATTTGCCGTCGATTAGTTGTGCAGTCATTGCGCGTGATTAACCATCGAGAGGGGAAAAAATGAGAACGCATTCTCGCATGTCGAGCGGTGAGGGCAAAGGCGCTTGGTCAGCAAATTCCTCTAACTCCTTTAATTAAATGAATTTTTTTTAAAAAGGATTTGACGACCTTTCGGGCGCTCTATACTATTCGTCGCACTTGTCGGGCACAGCCTAGCACTGGTTAAGAAGGTGAAGCGGAATCAAGGTTCTGTGATACTGGAAAGCACTTAGTTTGTAGTCCTTTAAGAGTACAGATTAATAAGGCGCCCGTAGCTCAGCTGGATAGAGCATCCGCCTTCTAAGCGGATGGTCGCAGGTTCGAGTCCTGCCGGGTGCGCCATTAGGCAGCTTTGGCACAAGTAACGCGATATGGTGGGCGTAGCTCAGTTGGTAGAGCACGGGATTGTGACTCCCGTTGTCGTGGGTTCGATCCCCATCGTCCACCCCATATTTCGAAAGGCGCCAGATGTAACAGTCTGGCGCCTTTGCTTTAAAGCTTGATCCGCGGATGTGGTGGAATTGGTAGACACACTGGATTTAGGTTCCAGCGCCGCGAGGCGTAAGAGTTCGAGTCTCTTCATCCGCACCAATTAAAGCTTCATTCATGTCTTCGGGCAGGTGAGGTTCAACAAAGAAGTTGTTTGGCTTTTTTGTTACGCAATATGGTGGGCGTAGCTCAGTTGGTAGAGCACGGGATTGTGACTCCCGTTGTCGTGGGTTCGATCCCCATCGTCCACCCCATATTTCGAAAGGCGCCAGATTTAACAGTCTGGCGCCTTTTTTGTTTTAGCGATTTGAAGACTTGGCGATTGCCGGCTTCGATTCGCAGGAGTGGGGCGTTTCGTCGTGTTTATGTTGCTCGATGATTCTGTGCTGCTCGCCGGGCTTGCTTGCAGGGTCGGCCGTCAGGGCGTGATTGGCGGTCTCTTCTATATATAGAAGAGATCGGCGCAGAGCCCTGGCGTGATTGGTTGTATTCGCCTGTGGGGCGCCACGCATTCGTGCAACGGTCCCTATAAATTGCCTGCTGTTTTTTTACCCGTTTTCAGTAGGGTGACTTCTTGAGTTTGACCCACTAGAATGCATGCCCTTGATTCTGGGGTCGGAAACGGCCGGCTAACGTCTGTGCAACGAGGAATATCCATGCAAGTTTCTGTTGAAAATACTACTGCTCTTGAGCGCCGCATGAGCGTCACCGTGCCGGCTGAGCGCATTGAGAGCCAGGTCAACAAGCGTCTGCAGCAGACTGCCCAAAAGGCCAAGATTGCTGGCTTCCGTCCAGGCAAAGTGCCAATGAGCGAAATCAAGCGCCGTTTCGGTGCTGACGCTCGCCAGGAAGCTGTTGGTGATGTCATCCAGTCCTCCTTCTATGAAGCTGTGGTTGAGCAGAAGCTGAACCCGGCTGGTTCGCCTTCGATCGAGCCTAAATCGCTCGAAGCGGGCAAGGATCTGGAATACGTTGCTGTATTCGAAGTGTTCCCTGAGTTCACCGTTGCCGGTTTCGAAGGCATCACCGTTGAGCGCCTGAGCGCTGACGTGGCTGACGCTGACCTGGACAAAATGCTCGACATCCTGCGCAAGCAGAACACCCGTTTTGAAGTGGCTGATCGTGCTGCCCAGAACGAAGACCAACTGAACATCGATTTCGTTGGCAAGGTCGATGGCGAAGTGTTTGCAGGTGGCTCCGCCAAAGGTACTCAGCTGGTTCTGGGTTCCGGTCGTATGATCCCGGGCTTCGAAGAAGGCCTGGTGGGCGCTAAGGCGGGCGAAGAGCGCGTTCTGAACCTGACCTTCCCTGAGGACTATCAGAACCTGGATCTGGCGGGTAAAACCGCTGAGTTCACCGTGACGGTCAACACTGTTTCCGAGCCAAAGCTGCCTGAGTTGAACGAAGAGTTCTTCGCTCAATTCGGTATCAAGGAAAGCGGCATCGACGGCTTCCGCACCGAAGTTCGCAAGAACATGGAGCGTGAACTGCGTCAGGCGATCAAATCCAAGGTGAAAAATCAGGTAATGGACGGCCTGCTGGCCACCAACCCGATCGAAGTGCCTAAGGCCCTGCTGTCCAACGAAGTTGATCGTCTGCGCGTGCAGGCTGTTCAGCAGTTCGGTGGCAACATCAAGCCTGACCAACTGCCGGCCGAGCTGTTCGAAGAGCAAGCCAAGCGTCGCGTAGTGCTGGGTCTGATCGTGGCTGAAGTGGTCAAGCAGTTCGACCTCAAGCCTGACGATGCCCGTGTTCGTGAAATGATTCAGGAAATGGCTTCGGCGTACCAGGAGCCTGAGCAGGTCGTGTCGTGGTACTACAAGAACGACCAACAACTGAACGAGGTTCGTTCGGTTGTGCTGGAAGAACAAGTTGTGGATACTGTTCTGCAGAAAGCTAGCGTGACCGACAAATCGGTCTCTTACGAAGAAGCGGTCAAGCCGGTAGAAGCTCCAACAGCCGACTGATTGTTTTTGCGTTAAGAAGTGCACACCATAAGCCAGCTCTCGAGCTGGCTTATGCGTATTCAAGACATAACTATTTGGGAGTGACTGCAGAGCATGTTCCGTAATTCGTATATTCAGCAGAACTCTGATATCCAGGCCGCAGGCGGCCTGGTCCCGATGGTTGTCGAGCAATCTGCTCGTGGCGAACGCGCCTATGACATCTACTCGCGCCTGCTCAAGGAGCGAGTGATCTTTCTGGTTGGTCCGGTAGAGGACTACATGGCCAATCTGATCTGTGCGCAACTGCTGTTCCTTGAAGCGGAAAACCCGGACAAGGACATCCATCTCTATATCAACTCCCCGGGCGGTTCGGTGACAGCGGGCATGTCGATTTACGACACCATGCAGTTCATCAAACCCAACGTATCGACCACTTGCATCGGTCAGGCGTGCAGCATGGGCGCGTTCTTGTTGACCGCCGGTGCTCCAGGCAAGCGTTTCTGCCTGCCGAACTCGCGCGTGATGATTCACCAGCCACTGGGTGGTTTCCAGGGTCAGGCATCGGATATCGAAATCCATGCCAAGGAAATCCTCTTTATTCGCGAGCGCCTGAACACGCTGATGGCCAAGCACAGCGGTCGTACCCTTGAAGAAATCGAGCGCGATACCAATCGCGATAACTTCATGAGTGCAGAAGCTGCGAAGGAATACGGCTTGATCGATGAAGTGATCAACCAGCGCCCAGCTTAAAATAAGCAGCTCAAAATAGGCTTGGTCGGCGCGTCTGATCAGCGGCGGGCTTGAAAAAGCCCGCAATAGCCTTCATCTTGTGTTGCAAGCCTATCGGATTTGGATCGAACGAATGACTGACACCCGCAACGGCGAGGACAACGGCAAGCTGCTCTATTGCTCCTTCTGTGGCAAAAGCCAGCATGAAGTACGCAAATTGATTGCCGGCCCCTCGGTCTTTATCTGCGACGAGTGCGTCGACCTGTGCAATGACATCATCCGCGAGGAGGTGCAGGAAGCCCAGGCCGAAAGCAGCGCGCATAAATTGCCTTCGCCTAAAGAAATCAGCGGCATCCTTGATCAATACGTCATTGGTCAAGAGCGTGCGAAGAAGGTTCTGGCCGTAGCGGTGTACAACCACTACAAGCGTCTGAACCAGCGTGACAAAAAGGCTGACGACGTCGAACTCGGCAAGAGCAACATCCTGCTGATCGGCCCGACAGGCTCTGGTAAAACCCTGCTGGCCGAAACACTGGCCCGCTTGCTGAACGTTCCGTTCACCATCGCTGACGCAACCACCCTCACCGAGGCTGGTTATGTCGGTGAAGATGTCGAGAACATCATTCAGAAGCTGCTGCAGAAGTGTGATTACGACGTAGAGAAGGCCCAGATGGGTATTGTCTACATCGACGAAATCGACAAGATATCCCGCAAGTCCGACAACCCGTCGATCACCCGGGACGTTTCCGGTGAAGGCGTGCAGCAGGCCTTGCTCAAGTTGATCGAAGGCACGGTCGCTTCCGTACCGCCGCAAGGTGGCCGCAAGCATCCGCAGCAGGAATTCCTGCAGGTCGACACCCGTAACATTCTGTTCATCTGCGGTGGTGCGTTCTCGGGCCTCGAGAAGGTCATCCAGAACCGTTCCACCAAAGGCGGCATCGGTTTCAACGCAGAAGTTCGCAGCAAGGAAGAAGGCAAGAAAGTCGGTGAGTCCCTGCGAGAAGTCGAGCCTGACGATCTGGTCAAGTTCGGTCTGATCCCGGAATTCGTCGGTCGTCTGCCAGTCCTTGCGACACTGGACGAGCTGGACGAGGCTGCGCTGATGCAGATCCTCACGGAGCCGAAAAACGCTCTGACCAAGCAGTATGCGAAGCTGTTCGAGATGGAAGGCGTGGATCTGGAGTTCCGCTCCGACGCGCTGAAATCGGTCGCCAAACGTGCCCTGGAACGTAAAACCGGTGCCCGTGGCCTGCGTTCGATTCTCGAAGGTGTGCTGCTCGATACGATGTACGAAATCCCCTCGCAGTCCGAGGTGAGCAAAGTCGTCATCGATGAGGGTGTGATCGAAGGCAAGTCCAAGCCACTGTATATCTACGAGAACAGTGAGCCAGCTGCCAAGGCAGCACCGGACGCTTAAGCGTCTACGCTGCCGGAACAAAGAAGGGGCCTTCGGGCCTCTTTTTTTTATGTCGTTTTTTACATCCGCTTTGCGCTTGTTTTTTTTCAAGGCAGCCCCCATCTTGGTTTCAAGCTTAATTCCATCTGATTACGGCCATATGGCCGCCGTAGAGGCGAAATCATGAAGACAACCATCGAATTGCCTCTCCTGCCATTGCGTGATGTCGTCGTGTATCCGCACATGGTTATCCCGCTGTTCGTGGGGCGTGAGAAATCCATCGAAGCCCTCGAGGCAGCGATGACGGGCGACAAGCAGATTTTGCTGCTGGCCCAGAGAAACCCGGCTGATGATGATCCCGGTGAAGACGCTCTCTATCGCGTAGGTACCATTGCCACCGTTCTACAACTGCTCAAGCTGCCTGACGGCACCGTCAAGGTTCTGGTCGAGGGTGAGCAGCGCGGTACCGTTGAGCGCTTCAGCGAAGTCGACGGCCACTGTCGTGCCGAAGTCTCCTTGATTGAAGAACTCGACGCTGCCGAGCGCGAGTCCGAAGTGTTCGTGCGTACACTGCTGTCTCAGTTCGAACAATATGTGCAGTTGGGCAAAAAAGTCCCCGCAGAAGTCCTGTCGTCGCTCAACAGCATCGAAGAACCGGGCCGTCTGGTCGATACCATGGCCGCCCACATGGCGCTGAAAATCGAGCAGAAGCAGGAAATCCTGGAAATCATCGATTTGTCGGCCCGGGTCGAGCACGTCCTGGCGTTGCTGGACGCCGAGATTGACCTGCTGCAAGTCGAAAAACGCATTCGCGGTCGCGTTAAAAAGCAGATGGAGCGCAGTCAGCGTGAGTACTACCTGAATGAGCAGATGAAGGCCATTCAGAAGGAGCTCGGCGATAGCGACGAAGGTCACAACGAAATCGAAGACCTGAAAAAGCGCATCGACGCTGCCGGTCTGCCGAAAGACGCATTGGCCAAAGCCACTGCCGAGTTGAACAAGCTCAAGCAAATGTCGCCGATGTCCGCAGAGGCCACTGTGGTGCGCTCGTACATCGACTGGTTGGTACAGGTGCCGTGGAAGGCCCAGAGCAAAGTGCGCCTGGACCTGGCTCGCGCAGAAGACATTCTCGATGCGGATCACTACGGTCTCGAAGAGGTCAAGGAGCGCATCCTTGAATACCTCGCCGTACAAAAACGCGTGAAGAAAATCCGTGGCCCGGTGTTGTGCCTGGTCGGTCCTCCAGGCGTGGGTAAAACTTCGCTGGCGGAGTCGATTGCCCACGCCACAAACCGTAAATTCGTCCGCATGGCCTTGGGTGGCGTGCGTGATGAAGCGGAAATTCGAGGTCACCGCCGGACTTACATCGGTTCGATGCCCGGAAGATTGATTCAAAAGATGACAAAGGTGGGCGTCCGTAACCCGCTTTTCCTGCTCGATGAAATCGACAAAATGGGCAGCGACATGCGTGGCGATCCAGCGTCGGCGTTGCTGGAAGTGCTCGACCCCGAGCAGAACCACAATTTCAACGACCACTATCTGGAAGTCGATTACGATCTCTCGGATGTGATGTTCCTGTGCACCTCCAACTCGATGAACATCCCGCCGGCGCTGCTGGACCGGATGGAAGTCATCCGTCTGCCGGGCTACACCGAAGACGAGAAGATCAACATTGCGGTCAAATACCTGTCGCCAAAGCAGATCGCTGCCAATGGTCTGAAGAAAGGCGAGCTGGAATTTGACGAAGAGGCGATCCGCGACATCATCCGTTACTACACACGTGAAGCCGGTGTGCGTGGCCTTGAACGTCAGATCGCCAAGGTCTGCCGCAAGGCCGTTAAAGAGCACGCGATGGAAAAACGCTTCTCGGTGAAAGTGACAGCAGACTTGCTGGAACATTTCCTCGGTGTGCGCAAGTTCCGCTACGGTCTGGCCGAGCAGCAGGATCAGATCGGTCAGGTTACCGGCCTTGCCTGGACTCAGGTGGGGGGCGAATTGCTAACCATCGAAGCCGCAGTTGTGCCAGGTAAAGGCCAGTTGATCAAGACTGGTTCGCTGGGCGATGTAATGGTCGAATCGATCACTGCTGCCCTGACCGTGGTGCGCAGCCGTGCGAAGAGTCTGGGCATTCCTCTGGACTTCCACGAAAAGCGCGACACACACATCCACATGCCGGAAGGGGCGACCCCGAAAGATGGACCGAGCGCGGGTGTAGGCATGTGCACGGCATTGGTTTCGGCCTTGACCGGCATTCCGGTGCGCGCTGATGTCGCCATGACCGGTGAAATCACTTTGCGTGGTCAAGTGCTGGCCATTGGTGGTCTGAAGGAAAAACTGCTGGCGGCGCACCGCGGCGGAATCAAGATTGTGATTATTCCGGAAGAGAATGTGCGCGATCTGAAGGAGATTCCTGACAATATCAAGCAGGATCTGCAGATTAAACCGGTTAAATGGATTGACGAGGTCCTGCAAATTGCGCTGCAATACGCGCCGGAGCCCTTGCCGGATGTGGCTCCGGAGATAGTTGCCAAGGACGAAAAACGTGAGTCTGACTCTAAGGAAAGAATTAGCACGCATTAATACGTTTTTGCCTGGGTGGCTTCCTTGACAGCTTTTTAGAGCCCTTGTTATAAAGCGGCTCTTAAGTGTCTGTAGGCCATTCAGCACACGTTTTTGCTTTCACCAAAAAACTTAGAATCATCTCAAAATAGATATAAGGGGACTTAGAGTGAACAAGTCGGAACTGATTGATGCTATCGCTGCATCCGCTGATATCCCGAAAGCTGCTGCTGGCCGTGCGCTGGACGCAGTAATCGAATCCGTCACTGGCGCTCTCAAGGCTGGCGACTCCGTTGTTCTGGTTGGTTTCGGTACGTTCTCCGTGACTGATCGTCCGGCTCGCGTTGGTCGTAACCCACAGACCGGCAAGACGCTGCAGATCGCAGCGGCCAAAAAACCAGGTTTCAAAGCCGGTAAAGCACTGAAAGAAGCTGTTAACTAAGTTTTCAGGTTTTTACCTATCCGGGTCGGGGTCATGCCTGACCTGGCAGCGGAGCGGTAGAGCAGGTCGCTGAAACAGCTGCCTGTAACGCCGGGATCGAGGGTTCGAGCCCTGTCCGCTCCGCCAGTTACGAGAAGGCGCATCCTCGGATGCGCCTTTCTTCTATCCGGATTCTACCCACGCTCCACGGTTGCCTAATTTTGAAGTTCAACCGTTTCTGGGGGACGCATGCTGCAGAATATCAGGGACAATTCACAAGGCTGGATTGCCAAGACCATTATCGGAGTCATCGTTGCACTGATGGCTCTGACCGGTTTCGACGCCATTTTCAAGGCCACGACGCACTCTAACGAGGCGGCCAAGGTCAATGGTGAGGAAATCAGCCAGAACGAGCTGAGCCAGGCCGTTGACATGCAACGCCGTCAGCTGATGCAACAGTTGGGCAAGGATTTCGATGCTTCCTTGCTCGACGAAAAAATGCTGCGCGAGTCGGCTCTCAAGGGCCTGATTGATCGCAAGCTGCTGCTGCAAGGTGCCGAACAATCGAAATTCGCTTTCTCCGAAGCTGCTCTGGACCAAGTGATCCTGCAAACGCCTGAATTTCAGGTGGACGGCAAGTTCAGCTCTGATCGTTTCGACCAGGTGATCCGTTCTCTGGGTTACAGCCGTATGCAGTTCCGCCAGATGCTGGCTCAGGAAATGCTGATCGGCCAACTGCGGGCCGGTGTCGCTGGCAGCGGTTTCGTCACCGACGCTGAAGTGCTGGCATTCGCCCGTCTGGAGAAACAGACTCGCGATTTCGCCACCCTGAACGTCAAGACCGATCCGGCTGCGATCAAGCTGACCGACGATGAGGTCAAGGCTTACTACGACGAACACGCCAAGGAATTCATGACCCCGGATCAGGTGGTCATCGATTACCTTGAGTTGAAGAAGTCTTCCTTCTTCGATCAGGTCGCCGTCAAGGACGAAGACCTGCAAGCGGCGTATCAAAAAGACATCGCCAACCTGTCGGAACAACGTCGTGCGGCGCACATTCTGATCGAAGTGAACGACAAGACCACCGAAGCGCAGGCCAAGGCGAAGATCGAAGACATCCAGGCGCGTCTGGCCAAGGGCGAGAAGTTCGAAGCGCTGGCCAAAGAGTTCTCGCAGGATCCGGGTTCGGCCAACAATGGCGGTGACCTGGGTTATGCCGGTCCCGGCGTTTACGATCCGGCTTTCGAGAAGGCCCTGTACGCCTTGTCCAAGGATCAGGTTTCCGGGCCGGTTCGCACCGACTTCGGTTTCCACCTGATCAAGTTGCTGGGCGTGGAAGCACCTCAAGTGCCGACCTTTGCAAGCCTGAAGGACAAGCTGACCCGCCAGTTGAAAGAGGCGCAAGTCGAGCAGCGTTTTGTCGAGGCGACCAAGCAACTGGAAGACACTGCGTTCGAGGCATCTGACCTGGCTCAGCCGGCGGCGGATCTGAAGCTGACTGTGCACACCTCCAAGCCGTTTGGCCGTGAGGGTGGTGAAGGTATTACGGCCAACCGTGCCGTGGTCACCGCCGCGTTCAGCACTGAAGTGATCGATGAAGGCGCCAACAGCACTGCCATCGAGCTGGATCCTGAAACCGTGGTCGTGCTGCGTGCCAAGGAGCACCTCAAGCCTGCGCAACTGCCTTTGGAAAGCGTGAGCGCGGCCATTCGCACACAACTGACCAAAGAGCACGCCAGTGCAGCTGCCAAAACCAAGGCCGAGAAGCTGATTGCTGATCTGCGCGATGGCAAGGCGGTTGATGGACAGAGCTGGAAAACCACCGAAGCGGCCACCCGTGCTCAGGAAGGTATTGATCCTGCTGTGCTGCAAGCGTTGTTCCGCATGCCGAAGCCGGTTGCCAAGGACAAGCCTACGTACAGCAGCGTGACCCTGCCGGACGGTAGCCTGATGATCGTTCGGCTGAACGGCGTCAACGAAGCGGCTGCACCGACTGATGAAGAGAAGGCTCAATACCGTCGCTTCCTCGCGTCTCGTGAAGGTCAGCAGGACTTCGCGGCGTATCGCAAGCAGTTGGAAGCCCAGGCAGAGATCAAGCGTTATTGATGTCTGACTGAGCGGCAAGACAAGAGCCCCGGCCTGACAGCCGGGGTTTTTTGTGGGTGCGCTTTTGTTGGCAGTTCAGGCGACATAGCCGTTTCAGAGGCTCATTTATTGACCTTCTCCGTGCAATTTTCCTCACCGCCACCGCGAGGTCGCGGATGTTTATCGATGATTTATCGCTGCGACTTTTTCCCGCAGCTGAAGGTCGATAGCGTTGTAACTGTTTTAAGACACTAATCCATACGCCGTCCGGCTGCGATCTGTTGCACAATACGCCCCGGACTGTTTTCCCTCAGGATGTTCAATGTTGATTTCCACCCCCCTGCGTGTTGTCGGATTGGCGCTGTTGTTGACCGCTGTTGCTGGCTGTTCGAAGGACAAGCCGATTTATGAGCATGAGAGCTTCGACGATTCCGGCACGTTTTCGCGTAACTATCCGGTAAGCGACATCGGCAGTTGCGAAGCGGCTCGCCGTGCGTTGCTCAGTCAGGGCTACATCATTACCAGCAGTGACCCGAAACTGGTCAGCGGCCACAAGAGCTTCCAGCAGACCGGTGAAACTCACCTGGAGATCAGTTTCAACGTGGTCTGCGCCGAAGATGGCAGTGGCAAGCATCATGCGACGGTGTTCGCCAACGCCCTGCAAGATCGCTACGCACTGAAGAAGACCAACAACTCCGCCAGTCTGGGGGTTGGTGTGCTGGGCTCGGTGTCCATGCCGATCGGCTCTTCGGACGATTCGATGGTCAAGGTTGCCAGCGAGACGGTGACCGCTCAAAAGTTCTACGAGCGTTTCTTTACCCTGGTAGAACAGTTCCTGCCGGCAGAAACGAAGAAAGCCGCGCATATCGAAGAAAAGCCAAAGACGGATCTGGGCATGCCTGAGCCTAAAGCAGTTCCTGCCGCAGAACTTGCTCCTGCGCCTGCCGCTGAGCCCGTTCCAGCACCAACACCCGCCCCAGCGGCTGCCGCGCCGGCGCCACTTGAAACCACACCGCTGAGTTCAGAGCCGGTTGTACCACCCGCCGAGTCAACCCCGATTGCCCCCGCGCCGAGTGCTGAACCGGCGGCGCCAGCCACGCAAACCATCACGCCACCCGCCAACCCGACGGACATCCCGCCGCCGTCCGAGCCAATTCCGGCGATGCCAGCCTCCGGCCAATAATTCGCCTACCGAATCTCTGTGGGAGCGGGGGCGCTCGCGAATGCGGTGTGTCAGTCGACATTTGCATCGACTGACACAACCTCTTCGCGAGCCGGCCCGCTTTTGATTTATGGGCTGTCAAAAAAACTGCGATAAATTCCTGACCACCTGCTACGTTTTATTCATGAAGGCGCTGTTTCATTTTTCCTTCACACGGGCGCGCTATGCTCGGGACACCATCGAATAGAGCAGTAGGGGGATGACACAATGGATGACTATCAAGAAGAACTGCTCGAGTTCCAGGCCTATGAACTGGATCAGCCCGAGCCGGCCGAAGACGCCACCGAGCTGTAAGGTTTCAAGCTGTTTTGCGATGACTGCGGCGAAATTCGCCCGGGGTTTGTCCGCTCAAGCGTTTGAACGCTCGCTGGAATGCTTCGGCTGAGGCAAAGCCCAGCAAGTAGGCGATTTCGCCGAACGCCAGTTCGGTGTCGCGGATGTAGGTCATCGCCAGATCACGGCGAGTGTCATTGAGGATCGCGCGAAACTGCGTGCCTTCTTCGGCCAGTTTGCGCCGCAATGTCCAGGTAGGCAGCTTCAGGCGTGCCGCCACTTCTTCCAGGTCCGGTTCCCGGCCTCCACTGAGCAAAGGCCCGAGCAATTGCGTGATGCGTTCGCGCAGGCTGCGAGTGCGGGTCAGTTGTTCCAGTTCTCGTTCACACAGTTGCAGCAGGTGCCGCCAGGTGCTCGGGCAGTGCTGAGGGTTGCGCAGGGCGAGGCTGCTCAGGTTCAGGCGCAATTGATTGCGCTCGGCGCCGAACTGGATTGGGCAATCGCCCAGCACGCGGTAGGCGTCGTGGTAATCCGGCGTGTCGAATTCGATTTCGATGCGCTCGGTCTTGAGCACTTCGCCGCCGACACTGGATAGCTGATGCAACCAGCCGGCGATGATTGAATCCACCACAAAGCGGTTATAGGCGTTGTACGGACTGATCGAATAGAAACGCAGCCACGCGCCGTTGGCGTCTTCGTGGAAACTCGACTGGCCGCGGTAATTGGAGCCGTACAACGGTTCAAAACGGATCAGACATCGAGCTGCTTCGCGCACCGTGGGGGCCTGCGACGCGGTGACACCGGCCAGTCCTGCCTGGCTCAGGCGACTGAGTTGGCCCATGCGCAAGCCCAGCGCCGGATCTTGCGTCAATTGAATCGCGCTGTAACCCAAACGCATATAACGCGGGATCGAAAGCCGTGCGCCGGCCTCGGCCAATCGCGCTGCATCCAGACCGTACTGCTCCAATATCGGCAGTGGGTCGGCGCCATGACTGCGCACGGCGTCGGCGAGGCTATGGACAAAGCCTACCGACAGATCCCCGAGGCGCATCGGCAGCGGCTTCATGGCTTACAACCAGATATTGAGCAGACATGCACCGCGGGCATCGCCTGCGGCAAACTGCTGACCGTTGCTGCTGAGGAAGCTCTGACCCGAACTCGCTTTGTCCCAGAATTGCCCGCGCAGGAATACGCTCATCCCGGCAATCGCCCGGCTGTCGGGCGGCTGCGTGGTCAGGGTCAGGCGATGCCAGGCTTGGCCTTCGCTGACGTCACCGGGTTTGAGGCTGACTGAACTCGGTGTACTCGAACCCTTATAGCCGCGCCACGGCTGATCCCAGGCACCCTGTCCGAGCACCTGCGCCGGCACCGCCACCAGTTGCGCGCTTTGTTCATCGAGTTGGCGGTAGTTGTCCGGATACCAACTGTCGCGGCCGATCAGCACGCCGAGACGTCCGGCCGGGGTGTCGACGACGTTGATCGTCCGTTCACTGGCCTGGATGACGTCATGCTGGTCAAAGACCGGATGCATCTGGCGTTGCGGCTGGCCGAGGGGCACACCGTCGCGGCCAAAGACCACGCTGCTGTTGTAGAGCGCGCCGCTGCCGGGTTTTAGTTGGCCGTCGCGGATGGTTGGCTCAGGCAGCACGATGGAACCAGCCACCAGGGTCACATGAAACTCTTTGGCCAGCCCCCCGAACAGCGTCTGGTAATCCTTGGCCATGGCGCGTGATTTCATGCGCAGGTGAGCGTCGTCGAGACGGTCGCTACCCTTGGCGCTGAGCCAGGCCCGGGCGAACAGCAGCGGATTGCTCGCTGCCAGCCAGCTCATCGCTTCTGCAAGAGTCGGTGCCTGATACAACTCGTCTTTCTCGCCGCTGATCATCAGCCAGGTGCCGACATGTTCGGGCAGCACCACCACGGTCTTGTCATTCAACAAGCCCTGATCCTGCGCTTGCTGCAAATAAGCCGCGAGCTTGCGGTGCAGACGCTCGGGGTTCTGATAGTCGGTAGGAAACAGCTCTGGCTGGATACCCAGCAAATTGCCACGGTCGGCAGGCGTGCCCTGATTGACCGCCAGTTTGATGCGCAAGTCCGACAGGTAATGCCCCGCAGGCCGGTCTGCCGCCCACATGGCATAGGTGGTGAGAACGGCCACGATGGCCATGGAAAAAAACAGGTACAAAAGTTTGCGCATGAAAACCAACAGCAGCCGGGTACAGGGTGTGGCGACTAGGGTAGGGCCCATGGGCGTACTTGCCAAGGGGCGCTGTGCATTTGGATCAATAAGTTGTCAGTTACGGTCATTGAGTGACAGCGATGCGACTCTTAGTCTGTCGAGTATGACTGACGGGGGACAAAGAGCTCCCGCAACTTTTCCGTGATTGCTCGTTGTGGAGTTACCGATGACCGCCGCTCATTACCCGCACCTGTTGGCCCCGCTGGACCTGGGATTCACCACGCTGCGCAATCGCACCCTGATGGGCTCGATGCACACGGGCCTTGAAGAGAAACCGGGTGGTTTCGAGCGCATGGCAGCGTATTTCGCGGAACGTGCCCGTGGTGGCGTCGGCCTGATGGTCACCGGCGGTATCGGCCCTAACGACGAGGGCGGCGTTTACTCCGGCGCAGCCAAGCTGACCACCGAAGAAGAAGCGCTCAAGCACCGCATCGTGACCCGCGCAGTGCACGAGGCGGGCGGCAAGATCTGCATGCAGATCCTTCACGCCGGTCGTTATGCCTACAGCCCGAAACAGGTGGCACCGAGTGCGATTCAGGCACCGATCAACCCGTTCAAGCCCAAAGAACTGGACGAGGAAGGTATCGAGAAGCAGATCAGCGATTTCGTCACCTGTTCGGTACTGGCGCAGTCGGCTGAGTATGACGGCGTTGAGATCATGGGATCGGAAGGTTATTTCATTAACCAGTTCCTCGCCGCACACACCAACCACCGCACCGACCGCTGGGGTGGCAGCTACGAAAACCGTATGCGCCTGCCGGTGGAAATCGTTCGCCGCGTGCGTGAGGCGGTCGGCCCGAACTTCATCATCATCTTCCGTCTGTCGATGCTTGATCTGGTCGAGGGCGGCAGTACCTGGGATGAAATCGTGACCCTGGCCAAAGCCATCGAGCAGGCGGGTGCGACCATCATCAACACCGGCATCGGTTGGCACGAAGCGCGGATCCCGACCATCGCCACCAAAGTGCCGCGTGCCGCATTCAGCAAGGTCACGGCCAAGCTGCGTGGGGCGGTAAGCATTCCGCTGATCACCACCAACCGCATCAACACCCCGGAAATCGCCGAGCAGATTCTCGCCGAAGGCGATGCCGACATGGTCTCGATGGCGCGTCCATTCCTCGCCGATCCGGACTTCGTCAACAAAGCGGCCGAAGGTCGCGCCGATGAGATCAACACCTGCATCGGTTGCAACCAGGCCTGTCTGGATCATACGTTTGGCGGCAAGCTCACCAGTTGTCTGGTCAACCCGCGTGCCTGCCACGAAACCGAACTTAATTACCTGCCGGTGCAGCAGATCAAGAAAATCGCCGTGGTCGGCGCCGGGCCTGCCGGGTTGTCCGCCGCCACCGTGGCGGCTGAGCGCGGCCATCAGGTGACCCTGTTCGATTCGGCCAGCGAGATCGGTGGCCAGTTCAACATCGCCAAACGCGTGCCGGGCAAGGAAGAGTTTTTCGAGACCCTGCGTTACTTCAAACGCAAGTTGCAGACCACCCATGTCGAGGTGTGCCTGAACACCCGCGTCGATGTGGCAAAACTGGTGGACGGCGGTTACGACGAAATCATCCTCGCCACCGGTATTGCGCCGCGCGTGCCAGCGATTCCGGGGGTGGAGAACGCCAAGGTGCTGAGTTATCTGGATGTGATCCTTGAGCGCAAACCGGTCGGCAAGCGTGTGGCGGTGATCGGCGCGGGCGGGATCGGTTTCGACGTCTCGGAATTCCTTGTGCATGAAGGCGTGGCCACCAGCCTCGATCGAGCCGCGTTCTGGAAAGAATGGGGCATCGACATGCACCTTGAAGCCCGAGGTGGCGTGGCCGGCATCAAGGCGGCTCCGCACGCGCCGGCCCGCGAAGTGTTCCTGCTGCAACGCAAGAAAACCAAGGTGGGCGATGGTCTGGGCAAGACCACTGGCTGGATTCACCGCACCGGTTTGAAGAACAAGCAGGTGCAGATGCTCAACAGCGTCGACTACCTGAGCATCGATGACGAAGGTCTGCACATCCGCATCGGCGAAACCGGCGAGCCGCAAGTGCTGGCAGTGGACAACATTGTCATCTGCGCGGGACAGGACCCGCTGCGTGAGTTGCACGATGGCTTGGTGGCAGCAGGCCAGAATGTGCATCTGATCGGCGGCGCCGATGTGGCGGCGGAGCTGGATGCCAAACGCGCGATCAATCAGGGTTCGCGCCTCGCCGCCGAACTCTAAGCAGGGCAAATTCCCCGCCCCCACTGGGGAAGTGTCTCTGGCTGCTAAGATGGCGGTTCTTGTTCTGGAACCGCCATTAATGCTTTTCCCCTCCAACGATTGGCTTGCTCAAGCCCCCCTCGAACGCCTCCAACTGGACTGGCTCAGTGCCGCGAATGTGGAAGTGGCGATCCTGCGTCTCGATCAGATCGATCCGCTGATCAGCGGCAACAAGTGGTTCAAACTCGTCGAACACCTGAACGCTGCTGACCGTGCTGGTGCGCAAGGCATCATCAGCCTCGGTGGGGCACATTCCAATCATCTGCACGCGTTGGCGGCGGCGGGCAAGCGTCTGGGCTTCAAAACGGTCGGGCTGTTGCGTGGCCATGCCCGGGAAACGCCCACTGTGAAAGATCTGCAAGCGTTCGGCATGCACTTGCACTGGCTGGGTTACGGCGGTTATCGGGCGCGGCACGAACCGGGATTCTGGCTGCCGTGGCAGGCGCAATATCCCACGCTGCATGCGGTGCCGGAGGGTGGCGGTGGATTAAGCGGCGCCCTCGGTTGCGTCGCGCTCAAAGCGCAGGCCAATGCACAACTGAGCCATTTGGGCTGGAGTGATTTCCACGGCTGGTGGTTGGCTTGCGGCACAGGAACGACGTTGGCGGGACTGGTGCTGGCGGAGGCGGGCGAACGTCCGGTATACGGCGCATTGGCCGTGCCCGGCGACCACGGCGTGGCACCACACGTCGAAGCGATCATTCGCGAGGCCGGGTTGTGCATGGCGCACTATGAACTGCTGGACGCCAGCCGTGGTGGTTTTGCCAAGGTTGATCCGCCCTTGCTGGGGTTCATCGAACAGACCGAACAGGTCAGCGGTGTGCCGTTGGAACCCGTGTACACCGGCAAGGCGTTGCTGGCGCTCAGGCAGCAGGTCGTAGCGGGCAGGTTCGCCAGCGGCACGCGACTGATTTTCGTGCATACCGGAGGTTTGCAGGGGCGGCGCGGATTTGCGGCGGCGCCGTGAGGTTCAATCGCGTTTGGGCATCATCCGCACCAGTGTGTTATCGCGCACTACGTAGTGGTGATAGATCCCCGCCAGCGCATGCAGCCCGATCAACCAGTAGCCAATCGTGGCGATGAGTACGTGCCAATATTCCACCTGTTTGGCGAGTGCCTTGTCCTCATTCACCAGCATCGGCAGATCAAAACCATAGAACATCACTTGATGCCCCTCGGCGCTGGTGATCAACCAACCGAGAATCGGCATGCTGATCATGAACAGGTACAACGCCCAGTGCATCAGCCGCGCCAGCACGGTTTGCCATGCCGGCGAGGCCGGGAAGATTTTCGGTGCCGGGCCGACGCTGCGGGCGAGCAGGCGAAACCACACCAGCACGAACACCGTCAGGCCGAGCATGTAGTGGGCCTCTTTGATCAGCGTGCGACCGCCGCTGCCTTTGGGAAAGATGCCGCGAAATTCCATGCTGGCGTATACCAGTACCAACAACACCAGCATCAGCCAGTGCAGCAAGACTGAGACGGTGCTGTAACGAGATTCGGAACTGGTCCACGGCATACGGTGTTTCCTCACAGATCAGGGGGCAAACGCACCGTTCTTGTATGACGGCATGTCTTAACTGTAATCCGCTTTGGCGGATTTGCCTGTTGCTGATCGGCGTTTCAATGCGCTGGGTCAGGAAGAGTCCAAAAAAACACGCCAGTGTCGCGACAGACACTGGCGTTTTCGTTTACAGCAGGCGATGGATCAGCTCGACTGCGGCATTTCACCCTGGGCCAGACGCTTGTTGATGTCGGCAATCACCTCGGGCAGGTCTGTAATGGTGTCGATCATGTAGTGCGGGCGCGAACCTTCGAACAGTGCGTGGATGCGCTTTCGCTCGCTGGCCAGTTCATCGCTGCCCAGTGCGCGGAACCCCTCGTAGTCCAGGCCCAGTGCATTACCGGAGCAGATCAGCGCCACCGTCCACATCCCGGCACGCCGACCTTCGAGAATGCCCGGCACAGTGTCATCGATCTTCACACAAGCGCCGACGTCGTCGATGCCCAGCGCGATCACGTTGGCCAGTGCCTGGGCCGGCCATGGGCGGCCATTCGGCACTTCGTCGGTGGCGACGACGTGGTCGGCGACGTAGCCGTTGGTGGCGGCCAGTTCGACGACTTTGTCCATCACCTGCTTCGGGTAACCGGAGCAGGAGCCGATCTTGATCCCTTGTTCGCGCAGATTGGCAATGGTATCCAGAGCGCCCGGGATCAGTGCCGAGTGTTCGGCGATCTTCTCGATCTGCAGCGGCATGAAACGGTTATAGATCGCGGTGACATCGTCGTCGGTCGGCGTGCGACCGAACACTTGGCGATAGCGCTCGGCGACCTGCGGCTGATCGCACAGAGCGCGGATGTGATCCCACTTGCCCATGCCCATCGGGCCACGGGCTTCTTCGATGGAGACCTGAACGTCGAACTCGGCGAAGGCTTCGACGAAGATCTGGGTCGGCGCAAAAGAACCGAAGTCGACCACGGTGCCGGCCCAGTCGAGGATGGCGGCTTGCAGCTTGTCTGGATTTACATAGTTCATGGCAGTCAATTCCTGAGTTGGCAATGCGGTTCTTTGTGGGAGGGGAGCAAGACCCCTCCCACAGGGATTTGGGGGTGAATCAGATGTCGAGGACTTCCATCTCGCGCAACACTTCACCGACTGCTGCGACGGCCTGGCGCATGTCGTCCGGGCTGACGTGGCCGATGCAGCCGACGCGGAAGGTTTCAACCTGGGTCAGTTTGCCGGGGTAGAGGATGTAGCCCTTGGCCTTGACGCGCTCGTAGAAGTCCTTGAACTGATAACGCGGATTGGTCGGCGCATGGAACGTGGCGATGATCGGTGCCTGAATCGCTGCCGGCAGAAAACTGCGTAAACCCAGCTCGCCCATCTCTTCCATCAGCGCCTGGCAGTTGGCCGCGTAGCGCGCATGCCGTGCCGGCAAGCCACCTTCTTCGTTGTATTGCAGCAGGGCTTCGTGCAGCGCCGCGACCACATGGGTGGGCGGGGTGAAGCGCCACTGGCCGGTCTTCTGCATATAGGTGTGCTGGTCGTACAGGTCCATCGCCAGCGAATGCGACTGACCGGCGCAAGCGGCCAGCGACTCTTTGCGAGCGAAGACAAAACCCATCCCCGGTACGCCTTCCAGGCATTTGCCGGACGCGGCGATCAGCGCGTCGAACGGCACTTGTTGTGCATCCACCGCCAGCGCGCCGAAAGAGCTCATGGCGTCGATGATCAGGCGTTTTCCGTGTTGGGCGATAACCTCGGCAATCTCTGGCAGCGGATTGAGGATCCCGGTGCTGGTCTCGCAGTGGATCAGCGCGACGTGGGTGATGGCGCTGTCGGCACGCAGCAGGCGGTCAACGTCGGCGGCCGTGGTCGGTTTGTCTTCAGCGGTTTCGAAGGTACTGAACGAGCGGCCGAGCACCTCGCAGATCTTCGCTAGACGCTGGCCATAGGCACCGTTGATCAGTACCAGCACTTTGCCGTCACGCGGTACCAGCGTACCGATGGCCGCTTCGACGGCGAATGTCCCGCTGCCTTGCAACGGCACACAGTGGTGGGTGGCTGCACCGTTGAGGATCGCCAGCAGTTGTTCGCAAAGGCTGGCGGTCAGTTGATTGAAACGGTCATCCCATGACCCCCAGTCGATCATCATCGCCTGGCGGGTGCGGGCCGAAGTGGTCAACGGGCCGGGAGTCAGCAGGATGGGTTCGGCGATACTCATTCGTATGTCCTTGGATAGCGCTGTGGGGTGAAGCTAGGGGGCATACGTTGCAATTCGCCGTTGCATCAATCAAATTGTTTGTTGTTATGCCAGCCATCAGCGAGGGTTATTCATGAATCTGTTTCAGCTACGCGCCTTCGACGCCGTAGCCCGGGAGGGCAGCTTCACCCGCGCCGCCTTGCGTTTGTTCATCAGCCAGCCAGCGGTCACCGGGCACATCAAGGCGTTGGAGGAGCATTACCAGATCACCCTCCTGCGACGTACGGCGCGACGGGTGGAATTGACCGAGGAGGGCACCAAACTGGCGGCGATCACCCGGGCGATGTTTGGTCTCGCCGAAGAAGCGCAGGCGATGCTGGAGGCCAATCGGCAACTGCTGACCGGGCGCCTGGAGGTGGCGGCGGATGGGCCGCACATGGTCATGCCGATGTTGGCGAGTCTGCGGGCGCGGTATCCGGGGATTACGGTGAATTTACGCTTGGGCAATGCGCAGGAAACGCTGGCAGCGCTGTTATCGGAACACGCAGATGTCGCCGTGTTGACCGAAGTCGAACCGCGCAAAGGCTTGCATCTGCAAGCGTTGAGCGAGTCGCGGATCTGCGCTTTGGTGCCAGCGGGCCATCCTTGGGCGACGCGGGCCGGGGAGGTGAAGCTCAAAGAACTGGATCAGGTAATCATGGTCTTGCGTGAGCCGAGTTCGATTACCCGGCGCACGTTTGATCAGGCTTGCGCGCAGGCGTCGATTCAGCCACGGGTCTTGCTGGAACTGGACAGCCGCGAAGCGGTGACCGAAGCGGTTGCCGCAGAACTGGGGGTTGGCGTGGTGTCTTCGGTGGAGGTCAGCCACGACCCTCGGGTGGTGGCGATTCCGATTGCCGGCGAAGGGCTGGGAAACCGGCACATGATCGGCTGCATGGAGCGGCGACGGGAGTTGCGTTTGATTCAGGCGTTTTTTGCATTGGCGCCGGCCTGACAGGTTCGCTTCAGGCCCCCAGCAGGAACTGTCGCAGGCTGCGACAACGCCAGCAGGGAGGACTGTCATGGCGCGGTGCTGTTGAGCAGCCAATCCAGTAGAAGGCTGCTGTCAGGCATCGGCACTGTCTCGCGTGGCGGTGGACTGCGTCTGCTGTCGAGGCACAGGATCGGTCGGTCCGGATCGCTGTCGAGGAAGCTCACCCAGACTTCACTGCCTGCAGACGGGAGTTCATTCGCTGCCAGTCGTCTGTTGGCCCGGGTCATGGCGATGGGCAGCCACAGCGCGTCGGTTTCAGTGGTGTTCGGGGGGGGCGCAGGCCAGAGAATAACGGCGACGCGCCCCTGCTCATCAAGTTGCGCGGGTTGCCCCGACGCGCCAAGTATCTGCGCCAGATGAAAGCCTGCGACGCTGGGACGCGGTTCTTTGAGGGGCGGGCGATAGTCGGTTGACCAGGGCTGGGCGGTGAAGTCGTTGTAATAACGGTGCTGGGTCGGGGTGGGGTCAAGAATCGAGGGATGTTGCCCGTGATGGCGTATGGCAGTGATCCGCCATTGGTCGTTGAAGGTGCTGATCGGGTGCTCGGTCACTTGCAACAAGTGCCCACTGAGCAAACCGACGCAGTCGCTGCGGCCATTGATCGAGCGATGCTGGCAACGTTGTCGCTCCAGATGGCGGCGACTGCGTTGTTCGGCATGACGTTGTTCAAGCGACAACGTGGGCTGCGGTGCGATAGGCGAAGTCTGATTGGCTGCATCCTCGCTGACAGCCTGTTGCCCACGATTGCGCAAGGCGTGGAGCGTCGCAATGGGCGCGGCGTGATGATGCTGGTACAGCGCACTGACGCAGGGCGAGGCTGTTTGTTCGTCGACATTGAACGGCACCAGAACGGGGGCTTGCGGTAGGCTCAGGCTGTCATCGGCGAACACGACAACGTGACCGTCCACCCGGTGTTCGAAGTGATAGTGAATGCCTTCCTCTTCGCAAAGCCTGTGCAGCAGCGCCAGATCGCTTTCCTCGAACTGGATGCAGAACGGCCGCGTCGGGTACTGGCCCACGGTCATTTCAATTCGGTAACTATTGCTCGGCAGGGCATTTTCAACGAGTAATTGCTGAAGAATCTGCGGCACGCTCAGTTGTATAAACACACGCCGTTTAATCGTTCGCGACAGTCTTTGCAGGTGTGGCACCAAGACAAGTCGATAGCCAATCCGATGCGTGCCACGGTGTTCGCAAGTGGCACTGTGGATCATGCCGTGGATCCCGTGATGGTCGTTCAGGCGCAGAAATGCCGGTTGCTGCAGCAGCGTACCCGGGGGCACGGCGGGTGCCAGACCGATCAGGTCAATGTCGAAACGGTAGGGCTGGTTGAGCGCTTCCTCGCCTTGAAAGCGCAACACTGGCAGGCATAAGCCGCTGTCGGTCAGGGTGAGGGTGAACGGACTTTCCTTGTCATTGAGCATTCGAACAGGCTCTGTCAGGCAATACGGGCCTCAGAGGGTACGAAACCACAGCGTTGAATGGTTATGTCAAAGGGGTTTTTCAGAATCGCCCTACAAGGTCTGGTGAATAAGTCGATTCCACATTGGATTTTTTTGGTCGATTGCCGAGTTTAGGCCGTATAAACTTGGCGCCACGCGTCGGCCAATAGATGTCTCGGCGCCACAGATCAAGAGAGTGAGTAATGGGCGCACAGTGGAAGGTTAAACACAAAGAAGCGGCAGCCAACGCCAAGGGCAAAATCTTCGGCAAACTGGTGAAAGAAATCACCATCGCTGCCCGCAACGGTGCCGATACCGCCACCAACGCACACCTGCGTCTGGTGGTCGAACAGGCCAAGAAAGCCTCGATGCCGAAAGAAACCCTGGATCGCGCAATCAAGAAAGGCGCGGGCCTGCTAGGCGAAACCGTGCAATACCATCGCGTGACCTACGAAGGCTTCGCGCCGCACCAGGTACCGCTGATCGTCGAGTGCGTGACCGACAACATCAACCGCACCGTCGCGGAAATCCGTGTGGCGTTCCGCAAGGGTCAACTGGGTGCTTCCGGCTCCGTTGCCTGGGATTTCAACCATGTGGGCATGATCGAAGCCTCGCCGGACACCCCGGACGCCGATCCGGAAATGGCCGCCATCGAAGCCGGTGCCCAGGATTTTGAACCGGGTGAAGACGGCGCAACCCTGTTCCTGACCGATCCGACCGACCTCGACTCCGTGCAGAAAGCCCTGCCGGAGCAAGGCTTTACCGTGCTGTCGGCCAAGCTTGGCTACCAGCCGAAGAACCCCGTCAGCGGTTTGAGCGATGAGCAAATGGCTGAGGTTGAAGCGTTCCTGGAAGGCCTCGACAACCATGACGACGTACAGGACATGTTTGTCGGTCTGGCGGGCTGATTGGTTTTACCGGTAACGCCGTCAATGGCGGGCAAGCCCGCGATTGACCGCGTTGCGGTCACTGCTTGTCCAGTACCGCACTCACTTCACTGAACCCCGGCCGCCCCAGCACATCGGCCTGACAGCAGCGCCGCTGCAAATCCTCCAGCACCCCACGCCGCTCATCACTCAACCCCGAGTCGATCCGCGCCAGCAACTCCCCGAGCAAAACCCCGAACGCTCGCACTTCGATGCGTTGCAGTGATCGTGTCTCGACGTTGTCCGTGGTGGCATGGAAGGACGCCGCGCCGAAATCTCCCAGCAGACAATCGCCCTCGTCGTTCAACAGAATGTTGTGCCCGTAGAGGTCGCCGTGGGTGATGCCCTGTTGATGCAGATGTTCGGCCGCCGACGCGATGCCCTTGGCAATTCTTAGCGCAACGTCGGCCGTGAAGCGGCAATCTTCGGCGTAAACGTCCCGTGAGCAGGACGCCAGGCTCGGCAATGCCGCCAGATTGCGAAAGCTCGGATCAATCAATTGCATCACCAGCCCTTGCTGGCCTTCGGGATGGTCATCGATACGACCTTCAACCCGGATCAGATTCGGGTGCAGCCCGGCCGTGATGCAGGCGTTCATTTCATGCAGCGGCGAGCCATCGCTGGTCATTTCACCTTTGTACAACTTCACGGCGACCGGTTTCAGCGAGCCCTCGGCGTGCTGCCAAGTCGCCCGGCAAATCACCCCCGAAGCGCCTTCGCCCAGTTGCTGCTCCAGGCGCAGCGTTGACCAGTCAATTTGCGGTGTGGCTTGAAGGGCGGCGGCGTCGGCTTCGGTTTCCAGTGGATTACCGGCATAGGCCAGCCACGTCAGGCTCGGCAACGCCAGCAGAAAGGGTGGCAATTGGCTCAGGCGGTTGGCGGCGATGCGGATCAGCTCCAGCCGATGGCAGTTACCCAGAGAAGCGGGTAGCGATTGCAGGCGATTGCCCGCCAGCATGAGTTTTTGCAGGTCAGGACGTTCGCCCAGTTCGCTCGGCAGGGTTTCGATGCAGTTGTCGGTCAGGATCAGCCAGCGCAGCCGCGTTGGCAGGGCGGCACCCGGCACATCGACGATGCGGTTGGCTTTAAAACCGATCATCGTCAACGCGGCGCATTGGCCGAGGCAGGCGGGCAACTCGGTGAACTGATTGTCGGAGCAGAACAGTACGCGCATTCGAGTCAGCCGATGCAAATCATCCGGCAGACTGCTCAAGGCGTTGCCGCTGAGGTTGAGCACCTCGAGGGTGTCGGCCAGATCAAAGATCTGCCGCGGGAACTCGGTCAGCCCGCAGGACAGATCCAGCCGCGTGATGCCCGACAATTCGCCGGCGCGCAATTGAGCAAGGGTATGCATAAAGGTCTTCGCCATAGAGGAGTCGCAAGGAATGGGCGACATGATAACGGCAGATTCAACACTGTCGAATTCTTCCTCTGCACTGCGATCCTCTGTGGGGCGCGATCTTTGTCTGTCAGGTAAGGAGGCGCACTTCCTGTAACTGCCCCAACCGGCTCCGCGTGCGGGCCAGGTCAATGGCATTGCCGCCCAGACGCTCAAACAGCGGCAGTTGACCGAGCAGGGTCAAGCATTTGTCCTGATCGTAGAGCACGTCGATCAGATTGATGAAACGCTGTTGCGCGGCGATCGAGCATTCAGCCAGTGCCGGTAAATCATCAATGACCCAGTGGTCGAAACGCCGGCAAAGCTCCAGATAATCCATCACCGCCGTCGGCTGTTCGCACAGGTCCTTGAAGGTAAAACCGACCCGCCGACCTTCACACAACCGTGCCTGAATTTGCCGCGTGCCGACCGCTAGGGCAAGCGCTGGAGCATCGTGTGGTGGCAGGTTCAGGACGTGGCGCTGAGCAGGCGTGGCCGGCCATACGTAGTGACCTTGCGTGAACAATTGATGCGCCTGGTTGCGCGCCTGGCTTCGGTAATCGTGCGGCCCGCCGACTTCCATGACCTGCATGCGTGAGTTGATCAGTTCGATGACGGGTTTGAAGCGAGCGTGATAGAGCGGGTTGGGCAGCAAGCCCTCAGGCGGATAGTTCGAGGTCACCAGGAGCACGATCGCGCGCTGGAACAACGCCTTGAACAACCGGTTGATCAGCATCGCGTCACCGATGTCATGCACATGAAACTCGTCGAAACACAGCACCCGGCAGTCTTGCAGCAGATCATCGAGCGTGAGGGCGAGGGCATCGTCCTGTTCACGATGACGGAACATGCCTTGATGCAATTGCGCAAAGAACTCATGGAAATGCAGGCGTCGTTTTTGCTTGATCGGCAGCGCCTGGAAAAAGCCATCCAGCAACCAGCTCTTGCCGCGTCCAACGGCGCCGTACAGATACAGACTCGGCGGGGTAGGGGCTTTTGCGCCGAACAGCAGACTGGCCTGCTGCGCCAGACAATCGATGACGCGCTGCTGGCTGTGGCTGAGGGTGTAACCCTGGCTGTGGGCCTTGTGCCGGAAGTAGTCGCGGATCGACTGGGCGCTGGCGTCATGGCCAGCACTGGCAGGCAGGCGTTTGCCGAACCAGCGGCGTAACGCTGGCCAGCGCTGGATCAATCGCGTTCGTTTTGGCGGTCGGGCGGGCACTTTGTGGTGACTCCGTGTTCGTCAAACCGGCTCCCCGGAGCGCGGCGGCGTAGTGTAACCACACGCAGAGCACGCCTTCTACTGCAGCCGGTCGAGAGTAGGCGTTCATTGAACACAAATGTGCGTCAGGGCCCGCTGTATGGGTCGTGTCCGCACCCACAGTGTTATGTCGCGTTTCACAATGGCAGGGACTGCTTGAGCAGTGGGGCGACCGGCGTATCAACCGGGCTGACCATCGCATAGTTATACCCGTGCCCGGACCAGTATTCGGCCTGCAGATCCCCGTCGCTGCGGCTGCCACGCGGCAGAAAGGTATTTTTCGGTCCCGGCGGTCGCACATAAAAGCTGACTTTGTGCCCACCCCCATCCTCATACATCACCATCGCCGCCGGGCCTTCGTCGGTGCTGAGCAACCGTCCGCTGACCGGTTCGAACCCGGCAGCCTTGAGATCCGGCAAGCGACTCGCCTGCGTGAAATAACGGTCGAGCCAGCGCTGCATGTCGCCGTTACTGTCGACCTTGTAATCGGCCGGGAGCATTCCCTGCTGGGCAATCAAGCGATAGGCCTGCAAGGCGTCGGTCATCGGTAATACCGAGGTGCGCACGAGGGTCATTTCCCGCGCTTGCCAACCACTGAAACCACCCACACTGACGGCGATCAGCAACACGGCGGCGCTGGCCAGGTGTCGACGTGACTGACGTATGCGGCGCTGGCGAATCGTTGCCGGGTCAAGCGCCGGATTGGCCGGCCGCTGCAACGCGCCCCCCAGTGCCGCACGTAATTGCTGGGCGTCACGTTGCCAGGCGCGAACCTGCGCGGCTTGGTCTGGGTGATTCGCCAGCCAGGTGTCAAGCACCCGGCGGTCGGCGTCGCTGAGTTGGTGGTCGACGTAGGCGTGCAGGTCATGCTCGCTGGGAGGCAGGCTGATCATTTGAGTATCCGCAAAGAAGGGCTGCTGATTTCGCCGTCGCTGAGTTGGCGCAAGGCTTGGCGGGCGCGGGAAAGGCGCGACATCACGGTGCCGATCGGGGCGCCAAGGATCTCGGCGACCTCCTTATAGGAAAGGCCTTCAACCGAGACCATCAGCAGTAGCGCGCGCTGTTCGGTGGGCAATCTATCAAAGGCTTGCAGTGTCGACCGGGCGATGACGGTGCGCTCCGCCGAAGGTTCGGCATCGTCGCGCCCGGTGAAAAATTCGAGCATCCGCGCATAGCGTCGGGAACGGCGATGAGCATCGAGAAATTGTCGGTAGAGGATCGCAAACAGCCAGGCGCGCAGATCACCGTCGACGCGTTTGCCGCCCCAACTCGACAAGGCCCGCTCCAGGCTTGCCTGCACCAGATCGTCGGCGCTGCTGCTATTGCGCGTCAACGACACGGCAAAACGCCGCAATCCGGGAATGATTTCTCTCAATTGCTCGTCGAATTCGCTCATGAAATTCTGCTGGTCACTACGCTGTGGACTAGGGAGACGTCCACCGTCGAAGGTTATTCCACGTTCGGAAAAATAAATACCGGACTGTGGAATAAATCCCGACGGGGTGCGTCTTGCTGACCCTTCCTACTTGTGGCCGATGGTCCCGGAGTTATTCATGGTTGATCGCACTTCACCCTCAGGCGGGCCGCAGCGCCCGCCACTGAGTGCCGCGAGCGTGGTACTGCGTCTGGGCGGCATTGCCGCGGTAGTCGCCGCAGTGGCCGGGGCGTTTGCCTATGTTCACGGCACCTTTGACCCACAACGTCTGACGCCCAAGGCGCTGGTCGATGTGCTGGAGAAAAACAACGGCGTGCATCCCGGATTCCGCCGCAATCATGCCAAAGGTGTGTGCGTGATCGGGCATTTCGAGAGCAGTGGCGAGGCACGGGTGTTCTCGGCTGCGCAAGTGTTCAACGAACCGCGCACCCCGGTGGTGGGGCGTTTTGCGTTGCCGGCGGGTAATCCCTATGCCCCGGACAGCAGCGTGCCGATTCGCAGTCTGGCGCTGCGCTTCACCCAGGCCAATGGTCAGCAGTGGCGCACCGGGATGAACAGCATGCCGGTGTTCCCGGTGGGCACGCCTGAGGCGTTCTATCAGTTGCTGCAGGCGCAGTCGCCGGATCCGGCCACAGGCAAACCTGACCCAGGCAAGGTGCCGGCGTTCTTCGCCGCGCACCCGGAAACTGTGCCGTTTCTGACCTGGGTGAAGACCGCCAAGCCATCGGCCAGTTACGCCACCGAAACCTATAACAGTGTCAATGCGTTCTATCTGGTGGACGCCAGCGGGAAGCGGCAAGCCGTGCGCTGGAGCATGACGCCATTGGCTAAAGACGCGGCGGGTGACAGCGCACCTGAGGGCGCTGACTTTCTGGAAAAGGATCTGGTGCAACGGCTTGCCGCTGCGCCGCTGCGTTTTCAGTTGAATATCACGTTGGCTAACGCCGGTGACCCGGTGAACGACGCCAGCAAGGCCTGGCCCGAAGGGCGCAAGGTTGTGAACGCCGGCACCCTGGTGCTGGAAAAGACTCAGCCGCAACTGAGCGGTGAGTGCCGCGACATCAATTACGACCCGTTGGTGTTGCCGGCCGGGATTCAAGGCTCCGACGACCCGTTGCTCGCGGCCCGTTCCGCCGGTTACGCCAATTCCTATCGGCGTCGCACCCGCGAAGTCAGCCAGTTGCCCGCCGCCAAACAGGAGGCTCGTCCATGAGCGCTCAACCGACTCATTTCGCGCTGTTGGCGCGACTGCTGCATTGGCTGATGGCGCTGATGATCATCGCGATGCTGTTTATTGGCGCCGGCATGGTCACCTCGGTCTCCGAACGGCATGAATGGCTGATCCACCTGCACAAGCCCTTGGGCATTGCGATTCTGCTGCTGGTGATCGTGCGTCTGCTGGTACGTTTCTCCACACGCCAGCCGCCGCTGCCGGTGGATCTGCCGGGCTGGCAGGTGATGGCTGCGAAGGCCTCGCATCTGTTGCTTTATGCGTTGATGCTGGTGCTGCCGCTGCTCGGTTGGGCGATGATCAGCGCCTCGGGCGAGCCGGTGATGCTCAGTGCATCGCTGCAGTTGCCGTCGATTGTCCCGGCCGATGCGCAGTTGTTTGCGTTGCTGCGCAGCGCTCATGGTTATCTGGCTTATCTGCTGTTTCTGACGGTGCTGGTGCACTTGGCGGCGGCGCTGTTCCATGGCTGGGTGCGCCGTGACGACGTGCTGGACAGCATGTTGCGCGGTCGCAATCGCGGTTAGCTGACCGCAATGGCGCATTGTGACGATGCGCCATTTTCCGGGACAGCCTCCGTTCCTTTGACCAGGCAAGGGGAGGGATCAGCGCAGTGTGTCGACCATGTCGGCAATGGTCGTCAGCACGTCTTTGCCTAATTGACTGGAGCGTTTGCCCGACCAGCCGGTTTGCGCGTTCGGCGCGTCGTCGTGATCCTTGAACGGCATTTCCAGGGTCAGTGACAGGCAATCGTACTTCTGGCCAACGCTGTTGCACGCCAGGGTCATGTTGGCTTGGCCCGGTTCGTCACGGGTGTAGCCGTATTTGGTCTGGAAGTCTTTGGTGGTGTGTTTCAGATGGCTGCGAAAATGTTCTTCGAGTTTCTCCAGCCGCGGCGTATACCCCGGATTACCTTCGCAGCCAGCGGTGAAGACATGAGGGATTTCCTCATCGCCGTGTACGTCGAGAAACAGATCGACGCCGTATTTTTCCATCTGCTGCTGCACGAAAAGGACTTCAGGGCTGATTTCCTGGCTGGCGCTTTGCCAGGCACGGTTCAAGTCTTGCCCCATGGCGTTGGTGCGCAGATGCCCATGGAAGGCGCCGTCCGGGTTCATGTTGGGAACCAGGTACAGATCGGCACTGGCGAGCAGTTTATTCAGCACCGGATCGTCGTGTCTTTCCAGGCGTTCGATCACCCCTTCCATGAACCACTCAGCCATGTGCTCGCCCGGGTGTTGCTGGGCGATGATCCAGATTTTGCGCTGACCTTGCGCGCCGCTGCCTTTGCGCAGTAACTGAATATCGCGGCCCTCGACACTTTTACCTGTCGCCAGCAACTCGGCGCCGGCCTTGGTCAGCGCTTGTTCGATCAGCCAGTCGTGACGGCCGCGGCTATAGGGTTCGAAATAGGCGAACCAGGCGTGAGTCTGGGTGGCTTCCAGGCAGAAACGCAGGCAGTCGCCTTCGAAAATGGTGGGTACGCGGAACCAGTTGACGTGATCGTAGGAGGCTACGGCCTGATAACCATCCCAGGCTTTGTTGTACGAAGATTGACTGGCGTTGTTGAGGCGAAACCAGTGTTCCTGACCGACGTGAAGACCGCTGGCCTTGAAGTGGAACCACTGAAAGTGGGCGCTTCGGGTGTCCGGGCGGATGGCCAGAACCGGATTGAGCGGATTGCTGATGTCGATGACTTGAATATTGCCGGTATCGAAGTTGGCACTGATGTCGAACGAAGATTTGGCCACGGTCATAATCGATTCCTGAGTATGATTTTTATGGTGGCTACTTTACACGCAAGACAGAGATGAAACCGAGGGGAAATGCGGGGTCGTGGCGGGGGCGTCCTCCATGACGCTCATGCAGCTTAGAGGCTATGCGATTGATTCTCAAGCGCTAATTGCTATTAGTTTTCCCCAATGTGGCTGGGCTTCGCTTGCCAAGCGATATTCTTTTGATACTATCGGCGTCATTGAATTTGCAGCACTTAACGACTTCATTAGCCTGAAGCCATAAGCCCGAAAAACGGGTAAAAAAAGACCCGGCAAAAAGCCGGGTCAAAAACCGTGATTAGCCTGATGAGGAGATAGTCCAGAAGACCGACCTAAGGTCTCTGGTCCATCGACTGATCTCGCGATCAGTTGCTTGCAATAATAATCATTATCATTTGCAAGTCAAATGTTTTTATCTGTGCGATTGGAAAACTCTTTCCCGCACGATCGTCCCCCGTTCCTCAGACTTCATCGCCATCGAGCGAGTGGTCAACCATCGCCCGCGCCATATCCACCATATGAACCACTGAAAACGCCAGGTCGCGATTCGCGCCTTGCAGGTTTTCCGCAGCCTTGAAAGCAGTGGCGGCCGCGCAGCGCAACAGATCGGAGGCGTGCACCAAGGCTTCTTCGCCACTGAGATGCTGTTTGACATCGAAAAAACGCTCATCGACCTCGGGTTCTGACACAGCTGGTTTCAAGTAATAATCCAAGGCTCGCTGCGCCGCGGCGTTGCCTTGTGGTGAAGTAAACGTGGTGTCCATCTGCAGATCGGGCAAGTCTTTGCTGCTGATATTCATGATGAAAGGCCGCTCCTTGTTCGATTGATAATCCGTGCCTTCAGAATAGTACGATGCGTAGTTGTGACCACATTTTTAATACTACAATATGTGTTTTGTTGGCCGGAGGTGTCCGAGTAAGGTGCCGCACATGGATAAATGGATTGAGTTGGTCAAGGCCAAGATGAGTGAGCTCAAAATCACTCAAACAGAGCTCGGAGAGCGCGTCGGCATGTCCCAGGGGGGCATCGGTCATTGGCTGAACAAACGTCGCGAACCCGGTATCACGCAGATGAACCGCGTGCTGCAAGCGCTCGGCATGGATTTCCTTGAAGTGGTGCTGGTGATTCGTGAGCCGCAGGTGACGCCGGATGACGAGATGCCGCTGGCGCAGAAGTACAACCCGTACTTTCGTTACCCGGTCAGCGACTGGCAGACACCCTGCGAGGTGCGCGAGAACGGATCCGCCTATGCCCCGGCGTCAGCCAGGCAGCGGTTCGCACTCACGGATTATCATGCCCGTGGTGCGGCGTTCTGGCTGACGGTGGCAGGGAATTCGATGACCGCTCCCAGCGGTCAGAGTATTGCCGAAGGCATGCTTATTCTGGTGGATCCAGAGGTCGAGGCCGTGCCTGGTAAGCTGGTGATTGCCCAGTGGGCGGGCAGCGATGAAGCGATTTTTCGCAAGCTCGACGAAGAGGGCGGCCAGCGTTATCTGGTGCCGCTCAATCCGACCTGGCCCAAGGCCCTGTTTACCGATGAATGTCGAATCATCGGCGTCGTGGTACAGGCTACGGCGCGTTTCTAGTCAGATCGATCCTCGCCAGGCGCAGGATCGATCCTTCACTCACGCTTCTTCCAGTTCAACCAAAGCGCTGCCTTCGCCGACCATTTCGCCTTCCTGGCAATACAGCGCTTTGATCACCCCGGCATGTGGTGCGCGGATGCTGTGTTCCATCTTCATGGCTTCCAGCACCACCAGTTGCGCACCGGCCTCGACCTTCTGCCCGGGCTCGACCAATACCCGTACGATGCTGCCGTTCATTGGCGCAGTCAGACCGCCCTGATGAGTGTGACTGGCTTCGGCCGCACTGATCGGATCGTACGCCTCGATACGCCGCAACTCGCCATCCCAGCGCAGATACAGCGAATCTCCCTGACGAATAGCGCGCAACGTGCGACGTACGTTCTCTTGCTCAACCACCAGCGTCTCGCCCGTTAGTGTGGCGTTGCCACCTGAACTCAGCGTCAGCGCTCGATCCTGGCCCTCACAGCTCAAGTGCAGGGTGAATTCCTTCGGCAGGCCGGTGCGCAATCCGCTGTTAAGCGACCACGGCGAAGAAGGATCGTCCGCCCGCATAACGCCCGGCAGACTCTGCGCGAACGCCTGCGCCGCTGCATCCCAGAAAGCATCGCTCAACTCGCCCGGCGGCGGCAGTAGCTGCTCCTGATAACGCGGAATAAACCCGGTATCCAGTTCTGCTGCCGCAAACGCCGGGTGAGCGATGATGCGTCGCAGGAAGTTGATGTTGGTTTTCAACCCGCCAATGGCGAATTCGTCGAGCATGCACAACAAACGCAGGCGCGCCTGTTCACGATCCTCTCCCCAGGCGATCAACTTGCCGAGCATCGGGTCATAGAACGGCGAAATTTCATCACCTTCTTCAACGCCACTGTCGACTCTGCGCCCCGGCCCCTCAGCCGATTCGCGATACAGCTGCAAGCGGCCAGTCGCCGGCAGAAAATCATTTGCAGGTTCTTCGGCGTACAACCTGACCTCAATCGCATGGCCGTCAAGCGGCACTTGATCCTGCGTGATCGGCAGCGTTTCACCACGGGCCACGCGGATCTGCCAGGCCACCAGATCAAGACCGGTAATCGCCTCGGTCACCGGGTGCTCAACCTGCAGCCGGGTGTTCATCTCCATGAAGAAGAATTCGCCGCGTGCGTCGAGCAAAAACTCCACCGTCCCCGCGCCGACGTAACCGATGGCCTGTGCCGAACGCACCGCCGCTTCACCCATGGCCTTGCGCAGTTGCGGCGACAGGCCCGGTGCCGGGGCCTCTTCGACCACTTTCTGATGGCGGCGTTGAATCGAGCAGTCACGCTCATTGAGGTACAGGCAATGGCCGTGCTGATCGGCAAACACCTGGATTTCCACATGACGGGGTTTGAGCAGGTATTTCTCTACCAGCATCCGCGAGTCGCCGAATGACGACTGCGCCTCACGCTGAGCGGAGGCGAGGGCTTCAGCCAGTTGACTGACGTCCTCAACCACTTTCATGCCTTTGCCGCCACCACCGGCCGTGGCCTTGAGCAACACCGGGTAACCGATGCGTTCGCAGGCGTCACGGAAGGTGTCGATATCCTGTGCTTCGCCGTGATAACCCGGCACCAGCGGTACACCAGCGGTTTCCATCAGCGCTTTGGCGGCTGATTTGCTGCCCATGGCGTCGATGGCGGACGCGGGTGGGCCAAGAAATATCAGGCCCGCCGCCTCGATAGCGCGGGCGAACCCGGCGTTTTCGGAAAGAAAACCATAACCCGGATGAATCGCTTGAGCGCCGCAGGCCTTGGCCGCCGCGATCAGTTTGTCGATTTGCAGATAACTGTCAGCCGCTTTGCTGCCACCGAGATCAACACGGATATCCGCTTCTCGGCTGTGCCGCGCTTCACGGTCGGTAGCGCTGTGCACCGCGACAGTGGTCAGGCCCAAGGCTTTGGCGGTGCGCATGACCCGGCAAGCGATTTCGCCACGGTTGGCCACCAGCAGGGTGGTGAGAACAGGTGCGCTCATCAACGCGGCTCCTTGGTGGTGGTTGCGGCTTGCCAGTTCGGCGGACGTTTTTGCAGAAAGGCACGCAAGCCTTCCTGGCCTTCGGGGCTGACGCGGATACGCGCGATGGCGTTTTCGGTGTAGCGGCGCAGGGCCGGGGTCAGTGAGCCGTTGCCGACTTCGCGCAGCAGATCTTTACTGGCGCGCAGCGCAGCGGGGCTGTTGAGCAGCAGGTTGTCGATCCATTGCTCAACCTGTTGCTCCAGCTCAACGGCCGCATAGCTCTCGGACAATAAACCGAGTTCTCGCGCTCGCTGGCCGCCAAAACGCTCAGCGGTCAGGGCATAACGACGTGCTGCGCGTTGACCGATGGCTTGCACCACGAACGGACTGATCACCGCCGGCGCCAGACCGATGCGTACTTCCGACAGGCAGAACTGCGCATCATCGGCGCCGATGGCCATGTCGCAGCAACTGATCAGGCCCAATGCGCCACCGAACGCTGCGCCTTGCACCACGGCCAGCGTCGGGATTTTCAGTTTGGCGAGGTTGTACATCAGCTCAGCCAGCTCGCGCGCGTCGTCCAGGTTGGTGTGGTAGTCGAGTTCGGCCGATTGCTGCATCCAGGCCAGATCGGCGCCGGCGCTGAAGTGCCGGCCACGGCCGCGCAGCAGCAGGAAGCGCAGGCTGGTATCGCTGGCAACCTTGTCGAGGGCCAGGATCAGTTCGCGGATCATCTGGGCATTGAAGGCGTTGTTCTTTTCTGCACGGTTGAGCCACAGCGTCGCGAAACCCCGTGGGTCACTGTGCAGTTCGAGGGTGTTGAAATCGCTCATATTCGTCCATCTCCACGGTCCTTGTGGGAGCGGGCGTGCTTGCGAAAGCGTCTATTGAGTCACATCCATAGTGGATGTGCCGCCGTCTTCGCGAGCAAACCTGCGCCCACAAAACATCACATCCGGAACACGCCAAAGCGGCTCGGTTCGATAGGCGCGTTCAGTGACGCGGACAAGGCCAGGGCCAGCACATCGCGGGTCTGCGCCGGGTCGATGACGCCGTCGTCCCACAGGCGTGCACTGGAGTAGTACGGGTGACCCTGCTCTTCGTACTGGTCGAGGATCGGCTGCTTGATCTCGGCTTCCTGTTCCGCACTGAAGGCCTGGCCGCTGCGTTCGGCCTGTTCACGCTTGACCTGCACCAGCACGCCTGCTGCCTGTTCGGCGCCCATCACGCCAATCCGCGCATTCGGCCACATCCACAGGAAGCGCGGATCGTAGGCCCGGCCGCACATGCCGTAGTTACCGGCGCCGAAGCTGCCGCCGATGATCACGGTGAATTTCGGCACCTTTGCACACGCCACGGCGGTGACCAGTTTTGCGCCGTGCTTGGCGATGCCGCCCGCCTCGTATTTCTGACCGACCATGAAGCCCGTGATGTTTTGTAAAAACAGCAGTGGAATACCGCGCTGGCAGGCCAGTTCGATGAAGTGCGCGCCTTTTTGCGCGGCTTCGGCGAAGAGGATGCCGTTGTTGGCGAGAATCGCGATCGGATACCCGTGCAGATGTGCGAAACCGCACACCAGCGTGGTGCCGAACAGCGCCTTGAATTCATCGAACACCGAACCGTCGACCAACCGCGCAATCACTTCGCGCACATCGAACGGTTGCTTGGCGTCCGCCGAAACCACGCCATACAACTCGTCGCTGGCGTACAGCGGAGCAATCGGCGTGCGCTGCTGCACTTCGCCGAGTTTGCGCCAGTTGAGGTTGGCGACGCTGCGGCGGGCGAGGGCGAGGGCGTGTTCGTCGCTCTCGGCGTAATGGTCGGCGACCCCGGAAATCTTGCAGTGCACATCGGCACCGCCCAGCTCTTCGGCGCTGACCACTTCACCGGTCGCGGCTTTCACCAGCGGCGGGCCGGCGAGGAAAATCGTCGCCTGATTGCGCACCATGATCGCTTCATCGGCCATCGCCGGCACATACGCGCCGCCCGCCGTGCACGACCCCATCACCACGGCAATCTGCGCAATGCCCATCGCGCTCATGTTGGCCTGGTTGAAGAAAATCCTCCCGAAGTGCTCGCGGTCCGGGAACACCTCGTCCTGACGCGGCAGGTTGGCGCCGCCCGAGTCCACCAGGTAAATGCACGGCAGCCGGTTCTGCTGGGCGATGGTCTGGGCCCGCAGGTGTTTCTTCACCGTCAGCGGGTAGTACGAGCCTCCTTTTACGGTCGCATCGTTGGCGACGATCATGCATTCGACGCCTTCCACGCGGCCGATCCCGGCAATCACCCCGGCGGCTGGCACGTCCTCACCATAAACGGCGTAAGCCGCGAGTGGGCTGATTTCCAGAAACGGCGAGCCCGGATCGAGCAAGCGGTTGATCCGCTCACGCGGCAGCAGTTTGCCGCGTGAGGTGTGACGCTCCTGAGCTTTCGCGCCGCCGCCCTGGGCCACTTGGGCGAGCAGGGTGTGCAGGGCGTCGACTTGTTTGAGCATCGCTGCGCTGTTGGCGGCGAATTCCGCTGAACGAGGATTGAGCTGAGTGTGCAGGGTAGCCATGGTCAGCTCCGTTTAGCGGGTTTCGTTGAACAGTTCGCGACCGATCAGCATGCGACGGATCTCACTGGTGCCTGCGCCGATTTCGTACAGCTTGGCGTCACGCAGCAGGCGGCCAGCCGGGAATTCGTTGATGTAACCGTTGCCGCCAAGAATCTGGATCGCGTCGAGGGCCATTTGCGTGGCGCGCTCGGCGGTGTAGAGGATCACCCCGGCGGCGTCCTTGCGCGTGGTTTCACCGCGTTCGCAAGCCTGAGCCACTGCATAGAGGTAGGCACGGCTGGCGTTCAGTTGGGTGTACATGTCGGCGACTTTGCCCTGGATCAGCTGGAATTCGCCGATGCTCTGGCCGAACTGCTTGCGGTCGTGGATGTACGGCACGATCAGGTCCATGCACGACTGCATGATCCCGGTCGGGCCGCCGGACAGTACGACGCGTTCGTAATCGAGGCCGCTCATCAGGACTTTCACGCCGCCGTTGAGGGCGCCGAGGATATTGTCTTCCGGCACTTCGACGTCATCGAAAAACAGCTCGCAGGTGTTGGAGCCGCGCATGCCGAGCTTGTCGAACTTGTTGCTGCGGCTGAAGCCTTTCCAGTCACGCTCGACGATGAACGCGGTGATGCCGTGCGGGCCTTTTTCCAGATCGGTCTTGGCGTAGATCACGTAGGTGTTGGCGTCGGGGCCGTTGGTGATCCAGGTTTTGCTGCCGTTGAGGACGAAGCGGTCGCCGCGTTTGTCGGCGCGCAGCTTCATCGAAACCACGTCGGAGCCGGCATTCGGCTCGCTCATCGCCAAAGCACCGACGTGCTCGCCGCTGATCAGCTTGGGCAGGTATTTGATTTTCTGTTCGTGGTTGCCGTTGCGGTTGATCTGGTTGACGCAGAGGTTGGAATGCGCACCGTAGGACAGCGCCACCGAGGCCGAGCCGCGGCTGATTTCTTCCATCGCGACCACATGCGCCAGATAACCCAGGCCTGCACCGCCGTATTCTTCCGGCACGGTGATGCCGAGCAGGCCCATGTCACCGAACTTGCGCCACATGTCGGCCGGGAACAGGTTGTCGTGATCAATCTGCGCAGCACGCGGGGCGATCTGATCGGCGACAAAGGACTGAACCTGATCGCGCAGCATGTCGATGGTTTCACCGAGGGCGAAGTTCAGGGATGGGTAGCTCATGGGTCACCTTTTGGCTTTTTTGTAGGGTGGGGAGGGCGGTCGGCTCTCACCTTTACGTTAACGTAAGCCTGCGATGAATGACTGTCAATCACCCTTTACGTTAACGTCAACTTGAGCGAGAGTAGGAGTCGTTCAAGATCGAAAACGGATTGTCTTTTGTGGGGCGAGCTTGCTCGCGAAGGCGGTGGTTCAGTCGCCATATTGGTTGAATGACACACTGCCTTCGCGAGCAAGCCCGCTCCCATCAAAAATAGAACTCCGGTAAACCCACTAATAAAGACAATAGGGGTCATCATGGATCAACCCAGTGCAAACCCGCAGCGCAGCTACACTCGCGGCTCCCAGGAGCAAGCTTTGCTGGCGATGACCATCGGTCAGCAGTTCGACCAGACTGTGGCGCAATACCCGGACGGCGAGGCGCTGGTGGTGCGTCATGAGCAGTCGCGCTATTCCTGGCGGCAACTGGGGGAGGCCGTGGATCTGCATGCCCGGGCCTTGCTCGCATTGGGATTGCAGACGGGTGACCGCCTCGGTATCTGGGCGCCGAATGGCGCGCAGTGGTGCATCACGCAAATCGCCACGGCAAAAATCGGTGTGATCCTGGTCAACATAAACCCGGCCTACCGCAGCTCCGAACTTGAATACGTATTGAAGCAATCCGGCTGCCAATGGCTGGTCTGCGCCGGGTCGTTCAAGTCCTCCAACTACCACGCCATGGTGCGGGGGCTGGCGCCGGAACTGGCCGAGCAATCCATCGGCCAGTTGCGCAGCGAGCGCCTGCCGGATTTGCGCGGAGTGATCAGTCTCGATGCGCAGCCGCCTTCAGGTTTTCTGCCGTGGTCGCAACTGGCCGATCTGGCAGCCAGTGTCCCCCTGGAGCAATTACGCGACCGCAGCAACAGCCTGCACTTGGATCAACCCATCAACATCCAGTACACCTCCGGCACCACCGGTTTTCCCAAGGGCGCGACCCTCAGTCACTACAACATCCTCAATAACGGTTACATGGTCGGCGAAAGTATTGGCCTGACGCCCCTTGATCGGCTGGTGATTCCGGTGCCGCTGTACCACTGTTTCGGCATGGTCATGGGCAACCTGGGCTGCATCACCCACGCCAGTACGATGATTTACCCCAGTGACGCCTTTGATCCGCTATTGACCCTGCAAACCGTCGCCGAAGAGAAAGCCACCGGGCTGTACGGCGTGCCAACCATGTTTATTGCCATGCTCGATCAACCGCAGCGCGCCGGGTTCGACCTGTCGAGCCTGCGCACCGGGATCATGGCTGGCGCCACGTGTCCGATTGAAATCATGCGTCGGGTGATCAACGAAATGCACATGAGCGAAGTGCAAATCGCTTATGGCATGACCGAAACCAGCCCGGTATCGCTGCAAACCGGTCCAGATGACGAACTGGAACTGCGCGTGACCACCGTCGGCCGCACCCAGCCGCAACTGGAAAGCAAGATCATCGATGAGGCTGGCAACCTCGTACCCCGAGGCACCATCGGCGAACTCTGCACTCGCGGTTACAGCGTAATGCTCGGTTACTGGGGCAACCCGCAAGCCACGGCCGAGGCCATCGATGACGCGGGCTGGATGCACACTGGCGATCTGGCGAGCATGAATGACGAGGGTTACGTGAACATCGCCGGGCGTAACAAGGACATGATCATCCGGGGTGGCGAAAACGTTTATCCGCGCGAGCTGGAAGAATTTTTCTTCACCCATCCAGCAGTGGCGGACGTGCAGGTAATCGGCATTCCCTGTTCGCGTTACGGGGAAGAGATCGTCGCCTGGATCAAATTCCATCCCGGTCACAGCGCTTCGCAGCTGGAACTGCAAACCTGGTGCAAGGAGCGCATCGCGCACTTCAAGACGCCGCGGCACTTCAAGTTCGTGGAGGAGTTTCCAATGACGGTGACCGGCAAGGTCCAGAAATTCAGGATGCGCGAGATCAGTATCGAGGAGTTGAGAGAAAAGCAGGCCTGAAAACATTCAACGGTGGGGGCAGGATTGCACGCGATAGCGCAGTGTCAGAAACATAGGTGTCGACGGAACCTGCGCCTTCGCGAGCACGCCTGCTCCCACAAAAGGTCGGTTGTGAAACAAGAATGGCAGAAAGCACAAAGGGGAGCCGAGGCTCCCCTTTAATTTTGTCGTCGCGTGCTCTTTTTATTATTGAGGCTCGGTCTGTTGTTGTTTTTAGCAACCGTGGCCTTCTACCGCTTTTTTGGCGACCCCCATCCGGGGTCAAGAGCAAACGTATTTTTTTGAGCGCTGATTTGCTTTCTCGTTAAACGATCCAACCGATTCGGGAGCTACCTGAAGGTAGTTTTATTGTTCTCTGCCCGGTTGCGGGTCACTCCTGAGAGCACCCTGAAAAGCACACCTTCTCCAAAAAAATCTGTTAGCTGCGTCTCTGCCGTGTTGTTCTTGTTATGTCAGAGTCGGTACGTCTTATTTTTATTGGTTTGCTGCTTTTTATTCTTGTTATGCCATAGAGATAGCAGAACGCGTGCCAACTTTCAAAAAGCTATATAAATCAATAGCTTGGCGTTTCTCTTGTTTTTTTCGTTCTGTCAAAGCCAGACAATTTGTTTCCGTGTTACTCGTTTAAGCCCACATTGGCGACACCGCGGTAACACCGTCCCTCATTACTGTGCGCTACGTGCCTTGGCCACACGCGAACCGCTCGGGCGACCGAGCACCGCGCTGATCTGCTGGCCTGCGTCAATCAAGGCGTCCAGGTCGATACCGGTTTTGATCCCCAGGCCGTTGAGCAGGTACACCACGTCTTCGGTCGCCACGTTACCGCTCGCGCCTTTGGCGTAAGGGCAGCCGCCGAGTCCGGCGATAGAGCTGTCGAACACCGCAATGCCTTCGAGCAGACTGGCGTAGATGTTGGCCATGGCCTGGCCGTAAGTGTCGTGGAAGTGCCCGGCGAGTTTGTCCCGTGGCACTTGTGCCGACACCACGTCGAACAGACGCCGGGTCGCGCCAGCCGTGCCAGTGCCGATGGTGTCGCCCAGCGATACTTCATAGCAGCCCATGGCGTACAACTCCCGGGCAACCATGGCCACTTGCTCTGGCGCGACCGTGCCTTCATAAGGGCAGCCAAGCACGCAGGAAACGTAACCGCGCACGGTAACGCCGTGTTGTTTCGCCGCATCCATGATGGGGGCAAACCGCGCCAGGCTTTCACTGATCGAGCAATTGATGTTGCGCTGCGAGAACGCTTCGGACGCGGCGGCGAACACCGCGACTTCCTTGACCCCGGCCGCGATAGCGTCTTCGAAGCCGCGCAGGTTCGGCGCCAGTGCGCCGTAGGTCACGCCGGGTTTGCGCTGGATCTGCGCGAAGACTTCGGCAGAACCGGCCATCTGCGGGACCCATTTGGGCGAGACGAAACTGCCGACTTCTATATAGCCCAGACCTGCGGCGCTCAGGGCATCGACCAGTTGCACCTTGTCAGCGACGCTGATGGGCTGGGCTTCGTTCTGCAGGCCATCGCGAGGGCCGACTTCGATCAGGCGTACTTCGGAGGGGAGGGACATTGGGCGGACCTGTTCTTTTGAATTCGAGATGACCCCCTCGTGGGAGCGGGGAGATGTTGTGTTCAATTACTGCGCTATCTGCTGGCTCTTGAGTGTCAGCTCCAGTGCCTGTACGCAGCGTTCTTCGGCGGTATCGAGTTCCAGCTTCATCTGTTCGATGTCGAGCAACTGCTGCTCTAGCTGTTCGCGGCGTTCGCTGATTTTCGCCAACATGCTGTTGAGCTGTTTGGTGTTACCGCTGGACGGGTCGTAGAGCTCGATCAATTCGCGACATTCGGCCAGCGAGAAACCGATGCGCTTGCCGCGCAGGATCAGCTTCAGGCTGACTTTGTCGCGTGGCGAATAGATGCGTTCCTGGCCTCGGCGCTCGGGGCTGAGCAGGCCTTGCTCTTCATAAAAGCGGATCGCCC
This sequence comes from Pseudomonas sp. EA_65y_Pfl2_P74, assembly GCF_963970575.1. Classification (NCBI taxonomy): domain Bacteria; kingdom Pseudomonadati; phylum Pseudomonadota; class Gammaproteobacteria; order Pseudomonadales; family Pseudomonadaceae; genus Pseudomonas; species Pseudomonas sp. EA_65y_Pfl2_P74. The sequence continues at coordinate 35,811 of NZ_CAXAOQ010000035.1, read as the reverse complement.
GTGTGGTGATGTCCAGTTCACGGGCGAGGTCGGAAATGCTGTAGGTCTGGCTGCTCATGAAAGCGCTCGGAAATAGGGGCTTGGCGCTAAGCTAATGGCTGCTTTACGTTTACGTCAAGCGACGCAATGCCTTACACCTTATCCAGTTTTTTCTCATGCGCCGTCACCTGCTGGCACAACTCGATCATCTGTTCGCGCATCCAGCGGTTGGCCGGGTCCTGATCGGTGCTTTCATGCCAATACAGGTGAGTCTCCACCGGCGGCACATCGTTGACCGGCAAATTAAACGCATGCAGTTCATGCCGACGGGCAAAACGCTCCGGCACGGTCATGACCATGTCGGTCTGCTGCATCACTTGGGATGCCATCAGGTAGTGCTGGGAGCGCAGGGCGATCTTGCGCTGAATGCCCATTTTGCCCAGGGCCAGATCGACATAACCCAAGCCGCTGCGACGGCTGGAAATGTGGATATGCGTCAGCGACAGATAGTCATCGAGGCTGAGTTTTTCCTTGCCAGCCATCGGGTGCCCCTTGCGCATCGCGCAGACGTAGCGGTCTTCCATCAGCTTGACGTGGCGCACCTGCGGGTCGGTGTTGAGTGGCGCATCGACGGCAAAATCCAGTCGCCCGGCCGCCAGTTCCTTGGTGGTTTCCCGGCGTTTGGACAGAAAACTTTCGATGATCACTGTCGGGGCCAGTCGGCGCAAACGCTGGAACAGCGGCGGCAGAATCACCGCTTCAGTGAGGTCGGTCATGCTGATGCGATAGGTCTTGGCCGCTTGCGCCGGGTTGAAAATACGGCTTTCCTGAACCGACACTCGCAACAGCGACAGCGCGTTGCGCACCGGGCCGATGATGTTCTGCGCCATCGGCGTCGGCACCATGCCCTGGGCCGTACGCACGAAGAGCGGGTCGTTGAAGGTCTCGCGCAACCGCGCCAATGCGTTGGACACCGCTGGCTGAGTGATGCCGACAATCTGCCCGGCGCGGGTCAGGTTGGCTTCGGTGTAGATCGCGTCAAAGACGATGAAAAGGTTGAGGTCGACCTTGCTCAGATTCATAACGCGGCTTCTCTTGTTTTTAAGGGCAGGTGTTTTAGGGGCTGACGATCACTGGATCATATATCGGTGATGAATGTTTATACACGCCGAGAATAGGCTAGGTAAATTATCAACGCTGTTCTAGCATCGATTGCATGACCTGAACAACCTCTCGAAAAAGAAGGTACTGCCCATGGATTTCGCTTATTCGCCCAAGGTGCAAGAACTGCGTGAGCGCGTGACCGCGTTCATGGACACTTACGTTTACCCGGCCGAAGCCGTGTTTGAACGCCAGGTTGCCGAAGGCGACCGCTGGCAGCCGACCGCGATCATGGAAGAGCTCAAAGCCAAGGCCAAGTCTGAAGGACTGTGGAACCTGTTTCTGCCCGAGTCGGAACTCGGCGCCGGCCTGACCAACCTCGAATACGCACCGCTGGCGGAAATCATGGGCCGCTCCTTGCTGGGGCCAGAGCCGTTCAACTGCTCGGCGCCGGACACCGGCAACATGGAAGTGCTGGTGCGCTACGCCAACGAAGAACAGAAACAGCGCTGGCTCGAACCGCTGCTGCGCGGCGAGATCCGCTCGGCGTTCGCCATGACCGAGCCGGACGTTGCCTCGTCCGACGCCACCAACATGGCCGCCCGCGCTGTGCGTGATGGTGACGAGTGGGTGATCAACGGCAAGAAATGGTGGACCTCCGGCGCCTGCGACCCGCGTTGCAAAATCCTGATCTTCATGGGCCTGAGCAACCCTGATGCGCCGCGCCACGCCCAGCACTCGATGATCCTCGTGCCGGTCGATACCCCCGGAGTGAAAATCGTCCGTCCGCTGCCGGTGTTTGGCTACGACGATGCACCGCACGGTCACGCCGAAGTGTTGTTCGACAACGTGCGCGTGCCGTACGAAAACGTCCTGCTCGGTGAGGGACGCGGCTTCGAAATTGCTCAGGGCCGACTTGGCCCCGGCCGGATTCACCACTGCATGCGGTCGATCGGCATGGCTGAACGGGCGCTGGAGTTGATGTGCAAACGCTCGGTGAACCGCACGGCATTTGGCAAACCGCTGGCACGCCTGGGCGGTAACATCGACAAAATCGCCGACTCGCGAATGGAAATCGACATGGCCCGTTTGCTGACGTTGAAAGCGGCGTACATGATGGACACCGTGGGTAACAAAGTCGCCAAGAGCGAGATCGCGCAGATCAAAGTCGTCGCGCCGAACGTGGCATTGCGCGTGATTGACCGAGCGATTCAGATCCACGGCGGGGCCGGGGTGTCGAACGATTTCCCGCTGGCCTACATGTATGCCATGCAACGCACCCTGCGGCTGGCCGATGGCCCGGACGAAGTGCACCGTGCGGCGATCGGCAAGTTCGAGATCGGCAAATATGTGCCGAAGGAAATGCTGCGCAGCGAGCGCTGATCCCGCGCCGCGTTATCGTTCTTCGCGAGCTTGCTCGCGAAGACGTCAATGCAGGTGCCAATGAGCACTCAATACACCCAAACCTCCACTCGCCGATTCTTGATCCGGCCTTCATCGGCACTGTTGGTCGCCACCGGCATCAGCGCCCCAAAGCCACGAACCTCACGCAATACCACGCCGTTCTTGACCAATTCGCGCCGCACCGCCATCGCCCGCAATTTGGACAGCAGATCCGCGCGCGCCGGGTCATCCTTGGCATCACCAAACCCCACCAGTGTTACCGCGCGATCGGTCTTGTCGTGACCCTTTATATAGTCGAGCACCCGTGCCAGATCTTGCCGCGCCTTGTTATCCAGGCTGGCGCTACCTTCTTCAAAACGGAAGTTCACGGTCAGACGTTGGGCGTGGCGGCTCAGGGATTGATAGCCCTCGGGCATCAGCGAGTTGGGAGTGACGCTCATCGCCCGCACGGTCTGACTGATAAAGCCGTTGGCGGCGACAATCGTCTGGCCCTGAGGGCTTTGCGCAAATGCCACCAACGCTCTCGCCCACAGGTTTTTGCTGTCTGGCGGCAGATAGAAGAACAGCCGTCGGGACAGCGGATAGTCTTCGGTGGCAATCAGATTGTTAAGCGCCAGCATCGATTGCGAAGCGCCATCAGCGATTGCCACGGCTTTTGCCTGACGCACATAAGGCAGGCCAATGAAGCCAATGCCTTGCGGGTCACTGCTCACGGCGTCGGATAACTGCTCGCTGGATTCGAACCTTTTCGCCTCAATGCTCAGATTTTTCCCACGAGGGCTGAGGACCAGTTCCTTAAACGTGTCGTACGTGCCGGACTGATCATCCCGCGCATATAAATGAATCGGGCCGTCACGACCGCCGAGGTCTTTCCAGGTTTTCACCTCGCCACTGAAGATGCGCGCCAGTTGTTCGGTGTCCAGTTGCTGCAGCGGGTTGTCGGGGTGAAGGATGATCGCCACACCATCGATGGCAATGACTTGCTCGGCAGCGGGATTTTTCAGGTCGCCCAGCGATTGCAGGCTGAGCAACTCGCTGTCCTTGATCTCGCGGGAGGAGGCCGCCAGATCGGCGCTGGCGTTCTTCAACGCGGCGAAACCGGTACTGGAACCGTGGGCGGCGACTTCCACCACGACGCGTTTACCTTGGGCGGTCAGGCCGACGATGCGTTGTTCGTTGGCGGTATCCGGGGGCTCGCGGTGGATTTTCAGCAGGCCTTGTTCCTGCAAGAGACCTTCGACCAGCGCCGGGCCGAGTTCAGCGCCGATGGTGTTGGAGCCTTGAATGCGCAACGCCGGGCCGTTTTCGGGTATCGGCAGGGCAGCGGCAGAGACCGTCAGCCCTGCACTCAATAGAAAAACGAACAGAACACGCAGGATCATGCCGGCACCGAATCAAGCCAAGGGGATTGCCGGGGAGATTAAGTCAGTCGCATGACCAAAAGATTACAGCGCCTCAGCCTGGGTGCGGGCGTGCTCGCGGATGGCGGCGTATCAGCTGGATTGTCGTCAACGGATACACCGAATTCGCGAGCATGCCCGCACACAGGGGAATGTGTGATGTCCGGGATCAGCTCAATTCAAGCCAGATCGGCGCATGATCCGACGGTTTTTCCATGCCGCGCAATTCATAGTCCACGCCCGCCGCTTTCACCCGTGGCAGCAGGCCGTTGGAGGCCAGGATCACGTCAATGCGCAGGCCACGCTTGGGTTCGTCTTCAAAACCACGGCTGCGGTAGTCGAACCAGCTGAACATGTCGGTCACGTCCGGGTTCAGGTGGCGATAGCTGTCGGTCAGGCCCCAGTTTTTCAGGCGTGCCATCCATTCGCGTTCTTCCGGCAGGAAGCTGCATTTGCCGGTTTTCAGCCAGCGCTTCATGTTGTCCGGGCCGATGCCGATGTCGCAATCTTCTGGGGAAATGTTCACATCGCCCATCACCACCAGCGGCTGTTCGTTGTGGAACTGGCTTTCCAGCAGTGCTTGCAGATCGCTGTAAAAACGCTGCTTGGCCGGGAATTTGGTGGGATGGTCGCGGCTTTCACCCTGAGGGAAGTAGCCGTTCATGATCGTCACCGGCACGCCGTTGGCGTCGGCGAAGGTGCCCCAGATGAAACGGCGCTGAGCGTCTTCTTCATCGGTGGCGAAACCTTTATGGATGGCAATCGGTTCCTGGCGCGAGAGCAGGGCGACGCCGTAATGGCCTTTCTGGCCATGGTAAGAGACGTGGTAGCCCAGGGCGCGCACGTCTTCCAATGGAAACTGGTCGTCGTGGACTTTGGTTTCCTGCAGGCCGATCACGTCCGGCTGATGTTTTTCGATCAGCGCTGCCAGCTGATGCGGACGGGCGCGCAGTCCGTTGATGTTGAAGGAAACAATCTTCATGGTCGGCAGTCCTGGCAAAAGGGCGATGCTAGCTGACATGTGGGATGGGGGCCAGTGTGGGGTGGGAGAAATCATTCTGGTCTGTGGGATGTGTGTTGCCTGGGCGTGCTCGCGAAGAGGCCCGCCCAGTCGATGAAGATCCCGAGTTGGTCTATACCTGAGGGGAACTGCGCCAACACCAAAAGGTTCGTACCAACAAGAGCGCAGCCATTTGAGCTGCGCCCCGGGGAGAATCACCGTCATGCCTGAAACCCAGACCGCCATCGCCGACATCCACATGCTCGACCGCGGTTATTCGCGCGAAGCCCGATCACTGCTGTATCAGGCCTATCGCCACGAGCCGACCTTCGGCTACCTGTTCGAAGCCGAGCGTCCCGGCTATGAGCAGCGGGTGCGCGCGACGGTGAGGGAACTGGTCAAGCAACACTTCCTGCAGGATCTGCCGGCCATTGGCCTGTTGGTCAACGACCGCTTGATCGGCATCGCCCTGATCGCGCCGCCGCAACGTCGCTTGGGCATCACCGACAGTTGGGCGTGGCGCCTGCGCATGGTGCTCAGCACCGGTTTGCGTTGCACTCGGCGCTATCTGGAATATCACGATGCCGTGTCCGCGTGCGTGCCCGGCGATTCGGTGCACATGCTGCCGCTGCTGGGGGTTCATCCGCAGTTCCAGGGCAAACACTTCGGCGAACAATTGCTGACGGCTGTGCACAACTGGTGCGCGGTGGACGAAACCTCCCAAGGCGTGGTGCTCGACACCGGCAATCCGCGATACCTGGACTTCTATAAACGTCAGGGTTATCAGGAAATTGGCGAAGTTGCCGTCGGTCCGGTGCGCGAACATGTTTTTTTCCACGCCAATCCGCAGCTGTTACAAACTGCAACAGCATAACAATCGAACTTCTTGGGAAATTTCCTGTTCTATCACGCTCCCAAGCCCGTGATAGCATCCGCGCCTATGAAGTTTCCAGGAAGATTTACCAGTGGCGTGCTCGTGCTGTTAACCAGCTGCGCGGCGCTGGCGCAAAGTGAATTGGATGTGCGGATCAAACCGTCCAACGATGAACTCAAAGCCAATATAGAAGGGTATATCGGCGGCTTGGGCGACCGTGAGGAAGAAGCCTTGCAGCGCTTCAGTCGCGGCGCCGAAGAGCAGGCGCGCAAGGCCGCTCAGGCATTGGGTTATTACCAGCCGCAGATTGAAAGTAAGGTCAAGGGCGGGGCCAAACCGCGCCTGGTGCTGAACATCGATCCCGGTGAGCCGATTCGCCTGCGCAATGTCACCATTCGCGTCGACGGCCCCGCAGCCGCTCTCAAATCCTTTCGTGTGCCGAAAAGCGACGTGCTCAAGCCCGGTGCGGTACTCAATCATGGCCGTTACGAAGACGCCAAACGGCTGATCCAGAATCAGGCCTCGCGCTTCGGTTTTTTCAGCGGCCACTTCACCCGTCAAAGACTCTTGGTGGATCCCCGCGCCGGGATTGCCGACGTCGAATTGATCTACGAAAGCGGCCCGCGTTATGCGCTGGGCACCGTCAGTTTCGAGGGCGACACGCCGTTCGACGAAGACCTGCTGCAACGCATGGTGCCGTTCAAGGAAGGTGAACCGTACGATTCCGAGTTGATCGCCGAATTGAACCGCAATCTGCAATCAAGTGGCTATTTCGAAGGCGTGCGCGTCGATGCCGCCCCGACTGCTGCGAAAAACGACGTGATCCCGGTGGACGTCAAACTCGACACCCGCAAGCCGCGCACCATGGGCCTGGGCCTCGGTTACTCCACCGACGTCGGGCCGCGAATCAAGGCCAACTGGACGCGCCACTGGGTCAATCCGCAGGGCGACAGCTATGGCTGGGAAGCCGAACTCTCGGCGCCGCGGCAAAACGTCGGGCTGTTCTATGACATTCCACTCGACCCGCCGCTGACCGACAAACTGCGTTGGGCCGGCGGTTATCAGTTTGAAGACATTGATGGCTCCGACACGTCGAGCAAGCTGTTGACCTTCGGCCCGGAATGGCACAGCAAGTTGCCCAGCGGCTGGCAACGGGTGATCTCGCTGAAATGGCAGCGCGAAGAATACGAACTCGGTGATGACTCCGGCCTGAGTACCCTGCTGATGCCTGGCATCAGCTATTCGTACCTCAAAAGCGACAACCGCATCGACCCGCACAACGGTTATCGCCTGGCCTTTGAAAGCAAAGTGGCGAAGGAGGGCGTCGGCTCCGACAACAATCTTCTGTATGGCACCGCGTTGGTCAAAGGCTTGACCACGGTGTTCGACAAGCATCGCTTCCTTGGTCGCGTGCAGGTCGGCGGCAGCGCCACCAATGGCTATAACTCGGTGCCGCCGTCGCTGCGTTTCTTTGCCGGTGGTGATCAAAGTGTGCGCGGTTACGACTACCAGAGCCTGTCGCCGGAAAACTCCAAGGGTGACCGCATCGGTGGCCGCTACATGGTCGCCGGCAGCGTGGAGTATCAATATTCGGTCGCCGAAAAATGGCGCGTCGCGACGTTCGTCGATCAGGGCAACTCTTTCAACAAACTCGAACTGCCGAACCTCAAGACCGGGGTTGGCATCGGTGTGCGCTGGGTTTCACCGGTGGGGCCGATCCGCCTCGACCTGGCCCACGCGCTGGACGACGATGGCGGCTTCCGGCTGCACTTTTCCATGGGGCCTGAGCTGTGAAGCGTGGTTTGAAAATAACGGCGCTGGCCCTGTTGGCGCTGGTGATGTTGATTGTTTTGAGCATCGCTGCGGTGTTGGGTACGCAGGCTGGCAGCCGTTGGGCGCTGAGTCGGGTGCCGGGCTTGAGCGTGGAAAATTTCCAGGGTCGCCTCGGCGGACAATGGAGCGCCGACCATCTGGTGTGGCAGCAGGACAGCAGTCGTGTCGAGCTGGACAAACCGATCTTCGCCTGGTCACCGCTGTGCCTGACCCGCATGACGTTGTGCATCGAACAGCTCAAGGCTGATCAGGTCATCCTTCAATTCCCGCCGAGCGAAGAGACCACCGAAAGCGGCCCGATCAAACTGCCGGATCTGCAATTGCCGGTGGCTATCGAGTTGGGCGACGTCGAGGTTGGCAGTTTGCTGTTCAACGGCAGCGAGCAACTCAAAGGCCTGAAACTGGCAGCGCACTGGACGGCCAAGGGCCTGCAGATCGACAGCGTGAAATTGCAGCGCGACGACCTCAGCCTGAACCTGTCGGGCCTGTTGCAGCCGACCGCCGACTGGCCGCTGAACATCGCCGGTGATCTGACTTTACCTTCGCCGAGTAGCGATCCCTGGACACTGGCGTTGAAAGTCGACGGCGATTTGCTCAAGACCCTCAACCTGCACGCCGACAGCCGTGGCTACCTCGATGGCCAGTTGAGTGGTGAGCTGCAACCGCTGGCAGATAATCTGCCGGCCACAGTGCGCATCACCAGCGAGGCGTTCAAACCGAGCGCCGACCTGCCAGACACCCTGCAACTCAATCAACTGCTGCTGACCGGTGAAGGCAACCTGAAAGACGGTTACCAGTTGCTCGGTCACGCGACGCTGCCTGCCGAACAAGGCCCGGTGGCACTGTTACTCAAAGGCAAGGTCGACGCCAGCGGCGCGCAAATCGCCGGCCTTGACCTGAGCGCCAATGACAAGCAAAGCCTCAAGCTGACCGGCAGTGTTGACTGGAGCAAAGGCATCACCGCTCAGGCCAACATCAATTGGCAGGACTTTCCGTGGCATCGGCTTTATCCGGTGATCGACGAGCCAGAAGTCGCTTTGCGCACCTTCAATGGCGAAGTCTCCTACACCGACGGTCAATACATCGGTAATTTCGCCGCCGCGCTGGATGGCCCGGCGGGGGCGTTCAGCCTGAGCAGTCCGTTCAGCGGCAGCCTCAAACAGATCGCCCTCCCGCAATTCAAAATGGAAGCGGGGCAGGGCAAGGCCGAAGGTCATGTCAACGTGCAGTTCGCCGATGGCATTGCCTGGGACACCGCGCTAGACCTGTCGGCGTTGAACCCGGCGTACTGGGTCGCGGAACTGCCGGGCACCTTGGCAGGGCCGCTGAACAGCAAAGGTGAATTGAAGAACGAACGCCTGAGCCTGACCGCCGACCTCGATCTCAAAGGCAAACTGCGTGGCCAACCGGCCGTGCTGCAAGCCAAGGCTGACGGTGCTGGCGAACAGTGGACCCTCAATGCCCTGCACATCCGTCTCGGCGACAACAGCATCAACGGTAAGGGCAGCCTGCAAGAGAAACTCACCGGGCAGATCGACATCAAGCTGACGCGCTTGGCCCAGCTCTGGCCGCAACTGCGCGGGCAGGTCAACGGTCAGGTCAACGTCGCCGGCACCTTGAAAGCGCCGCAAGGCAAACTCGGCCTGCAAGGTTCGCAACTGGCCTTCCAGGACAATCGCCTGCAAAGCCTCAACCTCGACGCCACGCTCGACAGTGCACAGCGGGCGAAAATCGATCTGAATGGCAGCGGCATTCAGGCCGGCGATACCAATCTGGGCGTGTTGACCGCCAGCGCTCAGGGCGACATCAAGAACCAGAAACTCAGCCTCGACCTGCTCGGACCGAAGCTGAAACTGGCCTTGGGCCTGGAGGGCAATCTGGACAAGGGCAACTGGCGTGGACGCCTGGCCAGCGGTGACATTCAGGCCGGTGGCCAGGATTGGAAGCTGCAAACCCCAGCCAGGCTGGAACGATTGGCCGACGGCAAAATCAATTTTGGCGCGCATTGCTGGGTGTCCGGCAGCGCCAGCCTGTGCGGTGAGGATCAACGGCTGATGCCCGATCCGAAGCTGCGCTACCACCTCAAGCAGTTCCCGATTGAAAGCCTGGCGCAGTGGTTGCCCAAGGACTTCGCGTGGCAGGGCAAGCTCAACGCCGATCTAAAACTGGACCTGCCGGCCAGCGGCCCGAACGGTGTGATCAGCGTCGATGCCAGCGGCGGCACCTTGCGCGTGCGTGAAAAGGATCAGTGGCTGGATTTCCCTTACCAGACCCTCAAGCTCACCAGCAAACTCACACCGAAGCGCATCGACACCGACCTCAACTTCGTCGGCGGCAAACTTGGTGAATTGGGTGTGCAGGCGCAGCTCAATCCCTTGCCGAAGAACAAACCCCTGAGCGGTACCTTCCGTCTCACCGGGCTGGATCTGTCGGTGGCGCGGCCGTTTGTACCCATGGTCGAGAAACTCACCGGCCACCTCAACGGCAGCGGCACGATATCCGGTGGGCTGCTGGCGCCGCTGGTCAACGGCACGGTAAAGCTCAGTGAGGGCGAAGTGTCCGGTGCCGAATTGCCGATGGAACTCAAGGATCTGCAACTGCAAGCGGTCATCGCCGGGGAATCGATACGCCTGGACGGCGGCTGGGAAAGCGGCAAGACCGGGCAGGGCAGTCTCAATGGCAACGTTGCCTGGGGCCAGGCACTCATGGTCGATCTGGCGCTCAAGGGTACGCAGTTACCCGTTAACGTCGAACCGTACGCCAAGCTCGAAGTGGCGCCGGACCTGAAGATTTCCATGGCGGGCGACGAGCTGAAGATTGCCGGCAAGGTGCTGGTGCCCAAAGGCGAAATCACCGTGCGTGAATTGCCGCCATCGACGGTAAAAGTCTCTGATGACACGATCATCGTCGGCGCGCAGACCGAAGAGGGCAAACCGCCGAAGGCCATGAAAATGGACATTGACGTGGTGGTCGGTGACGACAGACTCAGCTTCGCCGGGTTCGGCCTCACGGCCAACCTGAAAGGGCGTGTGCACATCGGCGACAACATGGACACGCGTGGCGAGTTGTGGCTCAACGATGGCAGATACCGCGCCTATGGGCAGCGGTTGACGGTGCGGCGTGCGCGTCTGTTGTTTGCAGGTCCCATCGATCAGCCGTATCTGGACATCGAAGCGATTCGCCAGACTGACGACGTGATCGCCGGTATTCGCCTGAGCGGCAGTGCTGAGCAACCGACCACGCAGATCTTCTCGGAACCGGCGATGAGCCAGGAGCAGGCGCTGTCCTATCTGGTCCTGGGGCGTCCGCTGAGCACCAGCGGTGAGGACAACAACATGCTCGCGCAAGCGGCGTTGGGCCTTGGCTTGATGGGCAGTTCCGGGGTGACCAGCAGTCTGGCCAAAGACCTGGGGATTCAGGACTTCCAGCTCGACACCCAGGGCAGCGGCACCACCACCAGTGTGGTGGCCAGCGGCAACATCTCCGAGAAGCTCAGTTTGCGCTACGGCGTTGGCGTGTTTGAACCGGCCAGCACCATTGCCTTGCGCTACAAGTTGAGCAAGAAGGTTTATGTCGAAGCCGCCAGCGGTGTCGCCAGTTCGCTGGATATCTTCTACAAGCGCGATTTCTAGCTCGCGTTGCCCATAGCCGGGTCGCGACACTGCGATCCGGCTTTTCCAGAATGAATTAGACTCACCGCAACTCGAACGCTTTGCGGTATAAGGCTGCCCGAAGATAACAGGGGTGCATATGGTTCGCTTGAGTAGGGTCTTGCTCGGTAGCGATTTTGTCCGCAAGCGTTGGTCTGCGCTGGCGCTGACGGGCATTGTCTGGGGGGCGGCCGGTGTGGCCATCTTCATTGATGCGCTGGACGGCGTTCTGTATTTCCCGTTGCATCTCTTCGGCTATCTGTTGTTGCTCGAAGCCCTGATCATTCTGTTTGTGCCGGCACCTCGAACCGGGACCGCAGCCGCTTTGCGCAAGGCGCGAGGTCTGGCGTTTCTGGTGTTGGGGTTGCTGATCGTCGACAGACAACACGCCGCTGGCCTGATTCTGGCGGTGCTGTTTGGTGTGGCGTTTTTGCTCGACGGGGGCTTTCGGCTGGCAGCGGCGTTGGTGGTGCGTTTTGTCGGTTGGCAAGTGTCCCTGCTGACGGGGTTGTTCGAAATCGGCTTTGGCCTGTTCATCCTTGAACCGTATCCGACGCTCTATAAGGGCACGGTACCGTTCTGCATCGGCATGAGCGTTTTTCTCTCGGGCTGCGCGCTCTTGCGGCAGGCGTTGCGCTTTAAAAACTGGCAGTCGCCGGTCAGCCCTGCTTCGGTCAGTGCGCCGGCATGCAGCGCCGCGCTGGTGATCCACGTCTGGACACCCAGCGGCACCGTTGATGACACCCTGGTGCGCAACCGGCTGCTCAACCGCTATATCGCAGCGGTCGACATCAACGGCGTGATCTCCGCCGGCCACGCGGCATTGGAATGTGGCCCGGATATCTACATCAGCCATTACCCGCAGGACGACATTGATCGTTCAGCGGGGGATTTCGTGCGCTTGCTTCGGGCGACGCCGAACAATGATGTCGCCGGCAGGTTTCTGCCGGACTATGCGAGCGAGGTGGCTGACTGGTGCCCATCTTCGGTTCAGGTCAGTTTTGCCCACTATGATGCCCGACGGCTGAATGCGTTCTGGGCGCAATATCGGCAGAACGGCACTTATAACCTCACCAGCCGTAATTGCTCCAGTGCCGTTGCCCACAGTCTCGAAGCGGCCCTTGAAGGGGCGATGAATCGGGGGCATTCAAGCATGCTCGATTTTGTCCGAGTCATCATCAGCCCCGAGTTCTGGGTGGCGGCTCAAGTGCGCAAGCGTGCCGAGGTGATGGCCTGGACCCCCGGGCTGGTGCTCGATTATGCGCGGGCATTGCATGCCGCCATCGAGCCGGCGCCACCGGGCTGGCACAGCATTTACGCGGTGACCAAGCGTGCTTGTGGCTATGCGCTGACGGCCTTGCGGGGGCGCGAGGTGCATCCGGTGCAACCGCCAGCGCCTGCCCATCCTTCCGACGAGTCCTGATCGGCCTCCCTATAAGCCGGATTTCTGGATCGCTTTCATTTCTCAAAACGAGTCGCTGCCTTCGCGGGCAAGCCCGCTCCCACACTGGATCTGCGTTCGACGCGAAATCCTCTTTGGGCGCGACTTTGCTCGCGAAGGCGCGCAAAACCCCAGTCCACTGGTCAACTAATTACAAAGCAACCTAACTATTACGTTGACATTCGCTGCCTAGGCAGTAACATCTCGACATACATTCACTGCCTAGGCAGTTATTAGGTGAGCACATGAAGCATTTCACCCCGGACGAATTCAAACACTGCCACCTCGGCCTGTTGCTTGGCCGTGCTGCGCTGCTCAAAGACCGGATCATCGACACCCACATGGAACCCCACGGCATTACCGCCGCGCAGTTCAAGGTGTTGATCATCATGGCCCAATTTGGCGTCGACACCCCGGCCGAGCTCTGCCGGCATCTGTCGCTGGACAGCGGTTCGATGACGCGCATGCTCGATCGTCTGGAGCAGAAAGGCTTCCTGGCCCGCCAACGCAGCGAAGGTGATCGCCGTCAGGTGCAACTCAAACTCACCGAGCAAGGCCAGCAATTGGCCGATCGCCTGCCGCACATCGGCGCCGATGCGATGAATGAACTGGCAGGCGCCGTCACTCCGGACGAGTTGAAAACCCTGGAATACATCCTCAAGAAAATTCTGCTGGCAGCCGGTGACCCGATCACCCTCCAGCGGTTAGGTGAACACAATGAGCGGTAAAACCCTACGCAGCAGCCTGACGCTGGTGCTGTCGGCGATGATCCTCGCCGGCTGCGCCAACTACAGCGGCCTCGACACTCAGGGCAAACGCCTTGATGCGAAAAGCCTCAATGCCAGCCAGTCCCTCAGCGGCGTGACCCTGTCGCCGGCCGCCTGGCCGAAAAGCGACTGGTGGACCAGCCTTGGCGATCCGCAACTCGATGGCCTGATCCGCGAAGCGCTGCACGACAGCCCGGACATGCAGATCGCCGAAGCCCGTGCCCATCAGGCCAGCGCCGCCGCGTATGCCGCCGATGCCGCGCGCTATCCGACGCTGGACGCCAGCGCCGGCATCAGCCGTTCGCGCCTGGCCAAGGATCAGGATCCGCTGGGGCAGGGTGGGGCTTATTCGACGGTGCGCAACGTCAGCGCCGGCTTCAATTACAACTTCGACCTGTGGGGCGGTCAGCGTGACGCCTGGGAAGCCGCACTCGGTCAGGCCCGCGCCGCCGAAGTCGACCGTCAGGCTGCGCAGTTGACCCTCGCCGCCGACGTGGCCCGGGCCTACAGCGATCTCGGTCAGGCACACATCGTCTATGACCTGGCCAGCGAAGACCTCAAGCGCACCCAACAAATGCTTGACCTGAGCCAGCGTCGCCTGAGTTCCGGGATCGATAGCCAATACCAGTTCCAGCAAACCCAAAGCCTGGAAGCCAGTTCCGAAGCCAGCCTGATCGATGCGGAAAAACGCCTGAACAGCGCGAAAATCACGTTGGCGGTTTTGCTCGGCAAAGGCCCGGATCGCGGCAATGAAATCGCCCGCCCGAACATCCTGCAAGCGAGCGCCGTGGCTGTGCCTTCGGTGCTGCCGGCGGAACTGCTCGGTCGTCGCCCGGATCTGGTCGCTGCGCGCTGGCGTGTAGAAGCGGCGAGCAAGGACATCGACTCGGCGAAAACCCGGTTCTATCCCAACCTCAACCTGACGGCCTCGGCCGGTGCCGAATCCCTGTTGGGTGACGCGATGTTCGGTTCGGCCAGTCGCTTCTTCAGCATTGCGCCGACTGTCTCGGTGCCGATCTTCGATGGCGGGCGACTGCGCGCCAACCTCGATGCGCGTGACGCCGATTACGACCTGGCGGTGGCGCAGTACAACAAAAGCCTGGTCAAAGCACTGGGCGATGTCAGCGACACGATCAACCAGTTGCGTGACATCGGCCGGCAGATCGGTGCGCAGCAACACGCCACCGACATTGCCCGGGATTCTTACAACACCGTGGTCCAGCGTTACGGTTCCGGCATCGGCAACTACCTGGACGTGCTCAGCATCGAGCAGCAATTGCTCCAGGCCCAGCGTCAGTTGGCCAACCTCAATGCCGAGCAGATCGATCTGTCGATTCAACTGATGCAAGCGCTGGGCGGCGGCTTCCAGAGTGAAAACCTGACCGCAGCCAACGCCACCCCAGCCACGCCGTACAACTAATTCAAGGTATTTGTCATGGCCACTGCCCAAAACACCGAAGCTCAAGACAACACCCCGGACACCGGCAATCCACGCAAGCGCAAAGTCATGCTGCTGGTGCTGGCTGTTATCGTCCTTGTCGCCTGTGGCGGCGTCTGGGCGTATCACGAATTCATCGGGCGCTTTAACGAAAGCACCGACGACGCCTACGTCAACGGCAACGTCGTTGAAATCACGCCGCTGGTCACCGGCACCGTGGTCAGCATTGGCGCCGATGATGGCGACCTGGTCCACGAAGGCCAGGTGCTGATCAACTTCGACCCGAACGACGCCGAAGTCGGCCTGCAAAGTGCTCAGGCCAATCTGGCCCGCACCGTGCGTCAGGTGCGCGGCTTGTACAGCAACGTCGATGGCATGAAAGCCCAGGTCAACGCGCAACAGGCCGAAGTGCAAAAGGCTCAGGACAACTACAACCGCCGGAAAAATCTCGCCGCTGGCGGGGCGATTTCCAAAGAAGAACTGTCCCACGCCCGCGACGATCTGACCTCGGCGCAAAACGCCCTGGCCAATGCCAAACAGCAACTCAAAACCACCAGCGCGCTGGTCGATGACACCGTGGTGTCGTCGCACCCGGACGTGATGGCCGCTGCCGCGCAACTGCGTCAGGCCTACCTGACCAACGCCCGCAGCACGTTGATCGCGCCGGTCACCGGTTACGTTGCCAAGCGCACCGTGCAACTCGGCCAACGCGTGCAACCGGGCACCGCACTGATGGCGGTGATTCCACTGGATCAACTGTGGATCGACGCCAACTTCAAGGAAACCCAACTGAGCGGCATGCGCATCGGTCAGCCCGTGGATATCGAATCCGACATCTATGGCAGTGACGTGAAATACAGCGGCACCGTCGACAGCCTCGGCGCCGGTACCGGTAGCGCGTTCGCCCTGTTGCCTGCGCAGAACGCCACCGGTAACTGGATCAAGATCGTCCAGCGTGTGCCGGTGCGCATTCACATCAACGCCGAAGAGTTGGCCAAGCACCCGCTGCGCGTCGGTCTGTCGACCACTGTCGAGGTCAATCTGCATGACCAGAGCGGCCCGGTACTGGCTCAACAATCGCCGCAAAAAGCGTCTTTCAGCACCAACGTCTACGACCGTCAACTGGCCGAAGCCGACGCAATGATCGCGCAACTGATCCACGACAACAGCGCCGCGGTCAGCAAAACCGCGCAACGCTGATCCACCACTGACCCTGTGGGAGCGGGCTTGCTCGCGAAAGCGGTGTGCCATTCAAGATTGATTTGTCTGACAGGCCGCCTTCGCGAGCACGCCCGCTCCCACAAGGGCGGGTGTAACGCTATTGAGGTTTCAAAGGATTCGCGATGAGCAATAACGCCTCTTTTACGCCGCCCAGCCTGTTGCTCAGCACCATCGGCCTGTCGCTGGCGACTTTCATGCAAGTGCTCGACACCACCATCGCCAACGTGGCGTTGCCGACGATTTCCGGCAACCTGGGGGTGAGTTCGGAGCAGGGCACTTGGGTGATCACCTCGTTTGCCGTGAGCAACGCCATTGCGCTGCCGCTGACCGGATGGTTGAGCCGGCGTTTCGGCGAGGTGACGCTGTTTCTCTGGGCGACCCTTCTGTTTGTGCTGGCTTCGTTTCTCTGCGGTATTTCCACGTCGATGCCCGAACTGATCGGCTTTCGCGTGTTGCAGGGGCTAGTCGCCGGGCCGCTGTATCCGATGACGCAAACCCTGTTGATCGCCGTGTATCCCCCCGCCAGGCGAGGCATGGCATTGGCATTATTGGCAATGGTCACGGTGGTTGCACCGATCGCAGGGCCGATTCTCGGTGGCTGGATCACCGACAGCTACAGTTGGCCGTGGATCTTCTTCATCAACGTGCCGATCGGGATTTTTGCGGTGATGGTCGTGCGTTCGCAATTGGCCAAGCGTCCGGTGGAAACCAGCCGTCAGCCGATGGACTACGTCGGGCTGATCTCGCTGATCATCGGGGTCGGCGCGTTGCAGGTGATCCTCGACAAGGGCAATGACCTGGACTGGTTCGAATCGAACTTCATCATTATTGGTGCGGCGATTTCAGTGATCGCGCTGGCGGTGTTCGTCATCTGGGAAATGACCGACCAGCATCCGGTGGTCAATCTGCGGCTGTTTGCCCACCGCAACTTTCGCATCGGCACACTGGTGCTGGTACTGGGTTACGCCGGGTTCTTCGGCATCAACCTGATCCTGCCGCAATGGTTGCAGACCCAGATGGGTTACACCGCGACCTGGGCAGGGCTGGCCGTGGCGCCGATCGGGATTCTGCCGGTGCTGCTGTCGCCGTTTGTCGGCAAATACGCACACAAGTTCGACCTGCGTTTACTGGCCGGGCTGGCATTTCTGGCGATTGGCCTGAGTTGCTTCATGCGCGCCGGGTTTACCAACGAGGTGGACTTCCAGCACATCGCTCTGGTGCAACTGTTCATGGGCATTGGCGTGGCGCTGTTCTTCATGCCGACCTTGAGCATTCTGATGTCGGACTTGCCGCCGAGCCAGATCGCCGACGGCGCGGGCCTTGCGACATTCCTGCGAACGTTGGGCGGTAGCTTCGCGGCGTCGCTGACCACCTGGATCTGGATTCGCCGGGCCGATCAACACCATGCCTATATGAGTGAAAGCATCAGCACCTATGAGCCCGCGACGCGGGAGGCGTTGAATCAATTGGGCGGGGCGAGTGCTCCGGCGTATGCGCAACTCGACCATGTGCTGACCAGCCAGGCGTACATGCTCTCCACCGTGGATTACTTCACGCTGCTGGGCTGGGGGTTCATGGGGTTGATTCTGATTGTGTGGCTGGCGAAGCCGCCGTTTGCGGCGAAGGCGGGGCCTGCTGCCAGCGGGCACTAAGTAGAACGCGGTCAAAAATGTGGGAGCGGGCAGGGCTGGCGGCGGCGCAAAATCAAACGGCGCCAGCGCATACCCATTCTCATCCACCTGTAACGCCCAACCCTGACGGTCCCAGTCCCCCAGCACAATCCGCTTCGCCGCCTGCTCGGCGAGCTGCAGCTTATGAATCGCCGGCCGATGGGTGTGCCCGTGAATCAGGGTCTTCACGCCAAACGCCTGCATGATCCGCGGAATCTCTTGCGGCGTGACATCGACAATGTCGTTGGCCTTCATCCGCGTCTGCGCCCGGCTTTCGCTTCGCAGTTTGCGCGCCAGTTTGTGGCGTGTGCTCAGCGGCAGATGGCGCAAGATGAACAGGGTGATCGGATTACGCAGGTAGCGGCGCAGCTTCATGTAGCTGACGTCGCGGGTGCAAAGACTGTCGCCGTGCATCAACAGCACCGGCTCACCGTAAAATTGCACGACACTCGGGTCCTTCAACAGCGTGCAGCCGGCCTGTTTACAGAAGGCCTTGCCGAGCAGGAAGTCGCGATTGCCGTGCATCAGAAAAATGGCCGTGCCGCTGTCGCTCAATTGGCGCAGGGCCTGGCAGATGGAACGCTGGAAGGGCGTCATGGCATCGTCGCCAATCCACGCCTCGAAGAAGTCGCCCAGAATGTACAACGCACTCGCCGAGCGGGCGCGTCCGGCGAGCAAACTCAGAAACGCCCGGGTAATGTCCGGGCGCTCCTCTTCCAGATGCAAGTCTGAAATCAGCAGTATCACGCTTCGATGATCTCGGCTTTCTCGATGATCACGTCGTCTGCTGGTACGTCCTGGTGGCCTGCCTTGGACGTGGTGGAAACGCCTTCGATCTTGTCGACAACGTCGAAGCCCGCAACCACTTTACCGAATACCGCGTAACCCCAACCCTGAGCGGTCTTGGCGGTGTGGTTGAGGAAGCCGTTGTCGGTGGCGTTGATGAAGAACTGGGCCGATGCCGAATGCGGGTCCATGGTGCGAGCCATGGCCAGGGTGTACTTCTCGTTCTTCAGACCGTTGTCAGCTTCGTTCTGAATGCTTGGGCTCTTGTCTTTCTTTTCCTTCATGCCAGGCTCGAAACCGCCGCCCTGGATCATGAAACCTTTGATCACACGGTGGAACACGACGTTCTCGTAGTGACCTTTTTTAACGTATTCGATGAAGTTGGCCGCGGTGATCGGGGCTTTTTCTTCGTTCAGCTCGATGACGATGTCACCGAAATTAGTGGTCAGTTTTACTTGAGTCATGATCGCTACTCTTTATAAGGAATTCGTGGGTATGGGCCATTTGCACCCTTTACCGGTTCAGCCCTTGAAGGCCGAGGTGCGCAGTTTAGCGTGACAGGCGTGAATTTCGAGGCAGTTTTTCATTTCCGTGCGATTAAATGCACGCCTTTATAGGGCCTGCTCTGTCAGCCCCTTGACAGCATCGGCTATGATAGCGGCTTTGTTTTGTCTGGCCCCCTCTGCGGCCGCGCACCTGTAAGTCAAGGATCCTATGAGCAAGCCCACTGTCGACCCTACCTCGAATGCCAAGTCCGGCCCTGCCGTGCCGGTCAATTTCCTGCGGCCGATCATCCAGGCAGACCTGGACTCGGGCAAGCACACCCAGATCGTCACCCGTTTCCCGCCTGAGCCCAACGGCTACCTGCACATTGGCCACGCCAAATCGATCTGCGTGAACTTCGGCCTGGCCCAGGAGTTCGGCGGCGTCACGCACCTGCGTTTCGACGACACCAACCCGGCCAAGGAAGATCAGGAATACATCGACGCGATCGAAAGCGACGTCAAATGGCTGGGCTTCGAATGGTCCGGCGAAGTGCGCTACGCCTCGCAGTATTTCGACCAGTTGCACGACTGGGCGGTGGAGTTGATCAAGGCCGGCAAGGCCTACGTCGACGACCTGACCCCGGAGCAGGCCAAGGAATACCGTGGCAGCCTGACCGAACCTGGCAAGAACAGCCCGTTCCGCGACCGTTCGGTTGAAGAAAACCTCGACTGGTTCGCCCGCATGCGCGCCGGTGAGTTCCCGGACGGCGCCCGCGTGCTGCGCGCAAAGATCGACATGGCCTCGCCGAACATGAACCTGCGTGACCCGATCATGTACCGCATCCGCCACGCCCATCACCACCAGACCGGTGACAAGTGGTGCATCTACCCCAACTACGACTTCACCCACGGTCAGTCGGACGCCATCGAAGGCATCACTCACTCGATCTGCACCCTGGAGTTCGAAAGCCATCGTCCGCTGTACGAGTGGTTCCTCGACGCACTGCCAGTGCCGGCGCAACCGCGTCAGTACGAGTTCAGCCGTCTGAACCTCAACTACACCATCACCAGCAAGCGCAAGCTCAAGCAACTGGTCGATGAAAAGCACGTCAATGGCTGGGACGATCCGCGCATGTCCACGCTGTCGGGCTTCCGCCGCCGTGGCTACACGCCGAAGTCGATCCGCAACTTCTGCGAAATGATCGGTACCAACCGCTCCGACGGCGTGGTTGACTTCGGCATGCTCGAATTCAGCATCCGTGACGACCTCGACCACAGCGCCCCGCGCGCCATGTGCGTGCTGCGTCCGCTGAAAGTCGTGATCACCAACTACCCGGAAGGCCAGGTCGAGAACCTCGAACTGCCGCGCCACCCGAAAGAAGACATGGGCGTGCGCGCGCTGCCGTTTGCCCGGGAAATCTACATCGACCGTGAAGACTTCATGGAAGAGCCGCCGAAAGGCTACAAACGTCTGGAATCGGGCGGCGAAGTGCGTCTGCGCGGCAGCTACGTGATCCGTGCCGACGAAGCGATCAAGGACGCCGATGGCAACATCGTCGAACTGCGTTGCTCCTACGACCCCGAAACTCTGGGCAAGAACCCTGAAGGCCGCAAGGTCAAAGGCGTGGTTCACTGGGTGCCGGCCGCTGCCAGCGTCGAGTGCGAAGTGCGTCTGTACGATCGCCTGTTCCGTTCGGCCAACCCTGAGAAGGCCGAAGACAGCGCCAGTTTCCTCGACAACATCAACCCTGACTCACTGCAAGTGCTGACCGGTTGTCGTGCTGAGCCATCGCTTGGCAATGCACAGCCGGAAGACCGTTTCCAGTTCGAGCGCGAAGGCTACTTCGTCGCGGACATCAAGGACTCGAAACCAGGTCAGCCGGTATTCAACCGTACCGTGACCCTGCGTGATTCGTGGGGCCAGTGATTCAAGGGATTTAACGTGCTAACGATCTACAACACGCTCACCAAGAGCAAAGAAGTCTTCAAGCCGCTCGATGGCAACAATGTGCGCATGTACGTCTGCGGGATGACCGTGTACGACTACTGCCACCTGGGCCATGGCCGCAGCATGGTCGCGTTCGACCTGGTGACCCGCTGGTTGCGGTTCAGCGGTTACAACCTGACTTACGTGCGCAACATCACCGACATCGACGACAAGATCATCAACCGCGCCAACGAGAACGGTGAATCGTTCGAAGCGTTGACCGAGCGCATGATTGCCGCGATGCACGAAGACGAAGCGCGCCTGAACATCAAGAAGCCTGACATGGAGCCGCGTGCCACGGATCACATTCCGGGCATGCACGCGATGATCCAGACCCTGATCGACAAGGGCTACGCCTACGCCCCGGGCAATGGCGACGTGTACTACCGCGTCGGCAAGTTCATGGGCTACGGCAAGCTGTCGCGCAAGAAGATCGAAGACCTGCGCATCGGTGCGCGGATCGAGGTCGACGAAGCGAAGGAAGATCCGCTGGACTTCGTGCTGTGGAAAGGCGTCAAACCGGGCGAGCCAAGCTGGGAATCGCCGTGGGGCGCCGGGCGTCCGGGCTGGCACATCGAGTGCTCGGTGATGTCCACCTGCTGCCTCGGTGAGACGTTCGATATTCATGGCGGCGGCAGCGATCTTGAGTTCCCGCACCACGAAAACGAAATCGCCCAGAGCGAAGCGGCCACTGGCAAGACCTACGCCAACGCGTGGATGCATTGCGGCATGATTCGCATCAATGGCGAGAAGATGTCCAAGTCCTTGAACAACTTCTTCACCATTCGCGACGTGCTCGACAAGTACCACCCGGAAGTCGTGCGTTACCTGCTGGTGTCGAGCCACTACCGCAGCGCGATCAACTACTCGGAAGACAACCTCAAGGACGCCAAAGGCGCACTCGAGCGTTTCTACCACGCGTTGAAAGGCCTGCCGAACGTGGCGCCGGCCGGCGGCGAAGCGTTCGTTGAACGTTTCACCGCGGTGATGAACGACGACTTCGGCACGCCGGAAGCCTGCGCCGTGCTGTTCGAGATGGTGCGTGAGATCAACCGACTGCGCGAGAGCGATCTCGATGCCGCGGCCGGTTTAGCGGCCCGTCTGAAAGAACTGGCCAGCGTGCTGGGTGTGTTGCAACTCGAGGCCGACGACTTCCTGCAGGCTGGCGCCGAAGGGCGTGTCGATGCGGCTGAAGTCGACGCGCTGATTGCTGCACGTCTGGCGGCGCGGGCGGGTAAGGACTGGGCCGAATCCGACCGCATCCGCGACCAGCTCACCGCCATGGGCGTGGTGCTGGAAGACGGCAAGGGTGGCACGACCTGGCGTTTGGCTGACTGATTGGCTGATCCGCTAAAAACAAAACCCGCCTTGTGCGGGTTTTTGTTTTTGGGTTATCTCAGGAATCTACAGGGACAGGGCTGAAGTCATTGCAGGCTCGCCAGCGATGAGACCCGCCCAGACATCTTGTCATTCAGCCTGACGCAACCGTTTGTAAAGGGTATTGCGGCTCACACCCAGTCGTCGCGCCAAGTGCGAAATATTTCCCCCCGCCGCCTGCAGCTCCCGGTTTAACGCTTCAACATCATTCAAATCCAGCCCCAATGGCTGCACGCGCTCAACCGGCTCCATGTCCAGATCGACAAAAAAATCATCCGGCAAATGCTCCGGCCGCACGGGTTGCTCTTCAGCCATGGCCAGCGCCACCTGCATCACGCTGCTGACCTGACGCAGATTGCCTGGCCACGGATGCTTATCGAACAGTTCCAGCACTTCGCGGCTCAGCCCCGCCCATTGCGTCGGTTCACGATGCTGTTCCCACAGTCGTTTGAATAACGCCTCTTTGTCACTGCGCTCTCTCAATGGCGGCAACTCCAGGGTCAGCCCGCCGATGCGGTAATACAAATCCTCGCGAAACCGCCCCAGTTGCACCTGCTCCCGTAGCGAGCGGTTGGTCGCCGAGATGATCCGCAGATCCACCGGAAACAACTCGCTGCTACCCACCGGTTGCACACAGCGCTCCTGCAACACCCGCAGCAACCGCGCCTGGGTCGGCAGCGGCATGTCGCCGATTTCATCAAGGAACAGCGTGCCTTTGTCAGCCTTGCGGATCAGGCCGATGCTGCCTTTCTGGTTGGCGCCGGTGAACGCGCCTTTCTCGTAGCCGAACAACTCGGACTCCACCAATTCGGCGGGGATCGCCGCGCAGTTGACGGCGATGAAAGCCTGTTTGCTGCGCGAGCTGGCTTGGTGCAGGGCTTTGACGAACACCTCTTTGCCAACCCCGGTTTCGCCGTGGATCAGCAGCGGAATGTCTTTTTCCAGCAAACGCTCGGCCTGGCGCACGGCTTTTTCCACGCGACTGTCGCCCAGGTGCAGTGTGTTGAGGCTGATCGCGGTTGGCGCGGCGGCTTTGGGTTCAGACGTAAACACTCGCGCCTCGATGGGCGCCTGTTGTGGCCGCTTCAACAAACACTGGAAACGGTTACTCCCGCAGGTCTGCAAGGCAAACGGCAAACCGTCCGGCTGGTTGATCAACTCGAGTAACGACACCTTGAACAGGCTCTCAACACTGACCCGCGACAAGCGCACACCCAAGAGATTGTCGGCCCGGCGATTGGCCGACAGCACCTGACCGCTCTCATCGAAAATCAACAAGCCGGCCCACTGACTGTCGAGGTTGTTCAACCCGGTGTTGAAGGTCAGTTGAAAGTGCTGGCCATGGAACAGGTTGAGGATCAGCCGGTTTTCCACGGTCTGGCTCATCATCTTGACCATGCCCAAGGTGTGTGAGGGTGGCAGATAGCTGTCGCTGGACACGTCAAGCACCGCGATGACCTTGCGCTCGGCGTCGAAAATCGGCGCGGCGGAACCGGTCATGAAGCGGTTGGCTTTCAGAAAATGTTCATCGTGTTCGATGTGTACCGCTTGCTCGCAGGCCAGCGCAGTGCCGATGGCGTTGGTGCCGCTGCAGCGCTCCATCCAGCTCGCCCCGGCCTGAAAGCCTCGGGCCAGATTCGGGGCGATAAACCGTTGCGTACCCCACGAGGTCAGCACCTGGCCCTGGTTGTCGGCGAGCATGATCAGGCAATTGGAATTGCTCAGGATGTTCTCGTAGTAGGGCAACACTTCCTGATGGGTGGTTTGCACCAGCGAATGATGGCGGTCGAGCAGGTGCGCAATACCCGAGGCGGGTAATTGATCGAACGCCGGAGCGCTTTGATGATCCAGACCAAACGCCCGACAACGTTGCCAGGAGCTCTGGACGAGCGCGTCGTGGGACAGCGGCGGGGCAGGTGCGACCATGGCAGTCAGCCTCAGATGCAGCGATTTTTATTGTTGTTATGAACCCAAATCCTGAAACAGCACAGCTCAAAACGGTGGGAGCGGGCTTGCTCGCGAATGCGGTGGATCAGTCAATGAATCAGTTGAATGACACACCGCATTCGCGCTCCCACATTGGGATCTTCAGCGGTCATGAGATTGGGCAAAAGCATCCATAGAGTGTTGTTCACTATTGTTCATTGTCAATCGCCAAACTGTTCAAATGTGTTCAGCAATGAACGCCGTTTCCCGGCGTTTTCAAGGATTTTCACGACAAATCAACAACTTGCCATTTCTGGCACGAATGTCGCTCTACTGCACAGGTCGCTTGACTCCAATAATAAAAAGGCCGAGCCATGTCACTCACCCTGGAGCACGTCTGCCGCACCGTCGAGGGCCAGAACTGGATCGACGATGCGTGCCTGAAATTCGAACCCGGATCCTTCAACGTTTTGCTCGGCCGCACGCTGTCTGGCAAAACCAGTCTCATGCGTCTGATGGCCGGTCTGGACAAGCCCGACAGCGGCCGCATCCTGATGAACGGCGTCGATGTCACCCATCGCCCGGTGCGTCTGCGCAATGTGTCGATGGTTTATCAGCAATTCATCAACTACCCGACCATGACCGTGTTCGAGAACATCGCCTCGCCGCTGCGTCAGGCTGGCGTCTCGAAAGAGATCATCCACAGCAAGGTGCAGGAAACCGCAAAGATGCTGCGCATCGAGAAGTTTCTGCAGCGCTATCCGCTGGAACTCTCCGGCGGGCAGCAGCAACGCACCGCCATGGCCCGGGCGCTGGTCAAGGATGCCGAACTGATCCTGTTCGACGAGCCGCTGGTCAATCTCGACTACAAACTGCGCGAAGAACTGCGTCAGGAAATGCGCGAGTTGTTCAAGCAGCGCCATACCATCGCCATTTACGCCACCACCGAGCCTAACGAAGCGCTGGCGCTGGGCGGCACCACGACGATTCTTCACGAGGGGCGGGTGATCCAGAGCGGCCCGTCGACCTCGGTGTATCACCAGCCGCAAACCGTGCTGGCCGCCGAGTTGTTCTCCGAGCCGCCGATCAACCTGATGCCGGGGCGCATCGCCGGTAACGAAGTGAGTTTTGCCAACTTCGTACACTTCCCGTTAAACGTTGATCTGCGTTCGGTGGGCGAAGGTGAGTTCCGCTTCGGCGTGCGCCCCAGCCACATCTCGCTGGTGCCGAGCAACGATGACGATCTGGAATTGGCCGTCACGGTGGAAGTCGCCGAGATCAGCGGTTCGGAAACCTTCCTGCATGTGCGCAACGAGCATTTCCTGCTGGTGCTGCACCTGTCCGGCGTTCACGAATACGACGTCGACGAGCCGATCCGCATTTATATCCCGACCCACAAACTGTTTGTTTTCGATGCGCAGGGCCGCCTGGTGCAAGCACCGGGGCGGCGTGTCGCGAGGGTTGCCTGATGGCCGAAATCCGTTTGCAACACCTCGCCCACAGCTACAGTAAAACCCCCGGCGGTGCAGAGGATTATGCGATCCGCGAGATGGATCACGTTTGGGAGCAGGGTGGCGCCTATGCGCTGCTTGGCCCGTCCGGTTGCGGCAAATCGACGTTGCTCAACATCATTTCCGGCCTGCTCAGCCCCTCGCAAGGGCATGTGTTATTCGACGGCAAAGCGGTCAACGACCTGACCCCGGAGAAGCGCAACATCGCTCAGGTTTTCCAGTTTCCGGTGGTCTACGACACCATGACCGTGTTCGACAACCTGGCGTTTCCCCTGCGCAATCAGGGCATGGCCGAGGCGAAAGTGCACAGCAAGGTGCAGGAAATTGCCGAAGTCCTCGACCTGCAAGAGCTGCTGAGCAAAAAGGCGCGCAACCTCACCGCCGACGAAAAACAGAAAGTCTCGATGGGGCGGGGCCTGGTGCGTGACGACGTGTCGGCGATTCTCTTTGATGAACCGCTGACAGTGATCGATCCGCACCTGAAGTGGAAACTGCGACGCAAGCTCAAGCAGATCCACGAGCAGTTCAACATCACCATGGTCTACGTGACCCACGATCAACTCGAAGCCTCGACCTTCGCCGACAAAATCGCGGTGATGTACGGCGGCCAGATCGTCCAGTTCGGCACGCCACGGGAGTTGTTCGAGCGGCCGAGCCACACCTTTGTCGGCTACTTCATCGGCAGCCCCGGCATGAATCTGATCGACGTGCAGCCGCAACCGGGCGGGGTCGGTTTCGGCTCGACGCACCTGCCGCTGTCTGACGCCTTGCAGCGTCATATCGAACACGGTCAGTGGAAAAATCTGAAGGTCGGTATCCGTCCCGAGTTCATTCATGTCTGGGATGAGCCGTTTGACGACGCGATGCAGGCACACGTCGTACACGTCGAAGACCTCGGCACCTACAAGATCATGACCCTCGATCTCGACGGCGTGGCGTTGAAAGTGCGCCTGGCGGAAGACAAACCGGTGCCGCAGGGCAAGGCGTACATCAGTTTTCCGGCGCAGTGGCTGATGGTCTATGCCGATGAATTCCTGCTGCCAGCCACTGAAGACAATGAGGTGCAGCCATGAACAAGGTGCAGAACAACAAGGCCTGGTGGCTGGTGTTGCCGGTGTTTTTGCTGGTGGCGTTCAGTGCGGTCGTCCCGATGATGACCGTGGTCAACTACTCGGTGCAGGACATCTTCGACCAATCCAGCCGCTACTTCGTCGGCACTGAGTGGTATCGGCAGGTGCTGCTGGATCCGCGTCTGCATGATTCGCTGCTGCGCCAGTTCATCTATTCGGCGTGCGTGTTGCTGATTGAAATCCCGCTGGGCATTGCGATTGCCCTGACCATGCCGACCAAGGGCCGCTGGTCGTCGCTGGTGCTGATTATTCTGGCGATTCCGCTGCTGATCCCGTGGAACGTGGTGGGCACGATCTGGCAGATTTTTGGCCGCGCCGACATCGGCTTGCTCGGGTCGAGTCTCAACGCGATGGGCATCAGCTACAACTATGCGGCCAACACCATGGACGCCTGGGTGACGGTGCTGGTGATGGACGTCTGGCACTGGACTTCGCTGGTGGCGCTGCTGTGTTTCTCCGGATTGCGCGCCATTCCCGATGTGTATTACCAGGCGGCGCGCATCGATCGGGCGTCCGCCTGGGCAGTGTTCCGTCACATTCAGTTGCCCAAGCTAAAGAGCGTGCTGTTGATCGCGGTGATGTTGCGTTTCATGGACAGTTTCATGATCTACACCGAGCCGTTTGTGCTCACCGGGGGCGGGCCGGGTAACGCCACGACCTTCTTGAGTCAGACGCTGACGCAAATGGCCGTAGGCCAATTCGACCTGGGGCCGGCAGCGGCTTTCTCGCTGGTGTACTTCCTGATCATCCTGTTGGTGTCCTGGCTGTTCTACACCGCCATGACGCACTCCGACGCCAACCGCTGAGGCCCGGCCATGAGCAAAAGAAAGCTGATCCCGTTGCTGGTCTACATCCTGTTCCTGCTGGTGCCGATCTACTGGCTGCTGAACATGTCGTTCAAGAGCAACACCGAAATCCTCGGCGGTCTGACACTTTTCCCACAGGACTTCACGCTGGCGAACTACAAGGTGATCTTCACCGATCCGAGCTGGTACAGCGGGTACATCAACTCGCTGTACTACGTGAGCCTGAACACGGTGATTTCCCTGAGCGTGGCACTGCCGGCGGCGTATGCGTTTTCACGCTACCGCTTCCTGGGCGACAAGCACCTGTTCTTCTGGCTGCTGACCAACCGCATGGCCCCACCGGCCGTGTTCCTGCTGCCGTTCTTTCAGTTGTATTCGTCGATTGGCCTGTTCGACACGCACATTGCCGTGGCCTTGGCGCACTGCCTGTTTAACGTGCCACTGGCGGTGTGGATTCTCGAAGGCTTCATGTCCGGCGTGCCGAAGGAAATCGACGAAACCGCCTACATTGATGGCTACAGTTTCCCCAAGTTCTTCGTGAAGATTTTCATCCCGTTGATCGGTTCCGGCATCGGCGTCACGGCGTTTTTCTGCTTCATGTTTTCCTGGGTCGAGCTGTTGCTGGCGCGCACGTTGACCTCGGTCAACGCCAAGCCGATTGCGGCGGTGATGACCCGCACGGTATCGGCCTCGGGGATCGATTGGGGCGTGCTGGCGGCGGCGGGGGTGTTGACCATTTTGCCGGGCATGCTGGTGATCTGGTTTGTTCGCAACCATGTGGCCAAGGGCTTTGCCCTCGGCCGGGTCTGAGGAACTGATGATGGAATGGATGAGTTGGACCACCCCCACCGCGGCATTCTTTATCGTCATAGGCTTGCTCCTGGTGGGCATGACGACGTGGGAGCTGCGTTCGCCGAGCGTCCTGCGGCGAGGTTTTCTGCCGATTGCCACCACCCGTGGCGATCGCTTGTTTATCGGTCTTCTCGGCAGCGCCTACCTGCATTTGCTGGTCATCGGCGCCACCGACTGGAGCATCTGGGTGGCGTCCGCGTTGTCCCTGGTGTGGCTGTTGGCTGTGATGCGTTGGGGCTAGTCGAGTCGCTCGACAACCGTGCTCCGAAATCCTAAACAGGAGGTCTCTATGTTCGACAAAAACAATAAGCTGCGACATAGCATTTCATTGGCAGCCTTGCTGGCACTCAGCGGTTTGAGCGCGTCGGCCTGGGCCGATGCCTACGAGGACGCTGCGAAAAAGTGGATCGGCAACGAATTCAAACCGTCGACCCTGACGGCCGATCAGCAACTCGAAGAACTGAAGTGGTTCATCAAGGCTGCCGAGCCGTTTCGCGGGATGGAAATCAAGGTGGTTTCGGAAACCCTGACCACCCATGAATACGAGTCCAAGGTGCTGGCCAAGGCCTTCAGCGAAATCACCGGGATCAAGCTCACCCACGACTTGCTGCAAGAAGGCGACGTGGTGGAAAAAATGCAGACGGTGATGCAGTCCGACAAGAATATCTACGACGGCTGGGTCAACGACTCGGACCTGATCGGCACGCACTTTCGTTACGGCAAGACCGAATCGATCACCGACCTGATGGCCAACGAAGGCAAGAACTTCACCTCGCCGACCCTCGACATCAAGGACTTCATCGGCATTTCGTTCACCACCGCGCCGGACGGCAAGATTTATCAACTGCCCGACCAGCAGTTCGCCAACCTGTACTGGTTCCGCGCTGACTGGTTTGAACGCGCGGACCTGAAAGCCAGGTTCAAGGAAAAGTACGGCTACGAATTGGGCGTACCGGTGAACTGGTCAGCCTATGAAGACATCGCCAAATTCTTCAGCGAAGACGTCAAGGAAATCGACGGCAAACGTGTTTACGGGCACATGGACTACGGCAAGAAAGACCCGTCGCTGGGCTGGCGCTTCACCGATGCCTGGTTCTCCATGGCGGGCGGCGGCGACAAGGGCTTGCCTAACGGTTTGCCGGTGGACGAGTGGGGCATTCGTGTCGAGGATTGCCACCCGGTCGGTTCCAGCGTGACCCGAGGCGGCGACACCAACGGCCCGGCGGCAGTGTTTGCCACGACCAAATACGTCGATTGGCTCAAGGCGTACGCGCCACCGGAAGCAGCGGGCATGACGTTCTCCGAGTCCGGCCCGGTGCCGTCGCAAGGCAACATCGCTCAGCAGATTTTCTGGTACACCGCCTTCACCGCCGACATGACCAAACCGGGCCTGCCGGTGGTCAATGACGACGGCACGCCGAAATGGCGGATGGCGCCATCGCCGCGCGGGCCGTATTGGGAGGAGGGCATGAAGCTTGGTTATCAGGACGTGGGTTCGTGGACGTTCATGAAATCCACGCCGGAGAAACAGAAACTCGCGGCGTGGTTGTACGCGCAGTTCGTGACTTCGAAAACCGTATCGCTGAAGAAAACCATCGTCGGTTTGACGCCGATTCGCGAGTCGGACATCAACTCGCAGGCCATGACCGATCTGGCGCCGAAACTCGGTGGTCTGGTCGAGTTCTACCGCAGCCCGGCCCGCGTGCAATGGACCCCGACCGGGACCAACGTGCCGGACTATCCGCGTCTGGCGCAATTGTGGTGGAGCCACATCGCCGAAGCGGCCAGCGGCGAGAAGACCCCGCAGCAAGCGCTGGATGGTTTGGCCAAGGATCAGGACGCGATCATGTCGCGTCTGGAACGCTCCAAGGCCCAAGCCACGTGCGCACCGAAAATGAACCCGGAACGCGACGCGCAATACTGGTTCGATCAACCGGGCGCGCCGAAACCGAAACTGGCGAACGAGAAGCCGAAGGGCGAGACCGTGAGCTACAACGAACTGCTGAAATCCTGGGCAGATGCGCGTAAATAAAAGCTGATGTGTGAAGGGCAAACGGCACCGCAAGGTGCCGTTTTCAGTTGTGCCAGAACCACCGCCATCGAGCGCCCACAGGTTTCGCGTTGATCCAATAGAGCGGCGACGCATTACGAATAGGTAATGTCCTCGCCCAAGTCATTGCCTTCACAACAGTCCTGGCGCGGCTGAGTATTTCGATTCGGGATGTTTAAAGGTTTTCCGAAAATACAGAACCTTCCCACAATGTTTTCAGGTTGTCCGTCGGACGTCGGCTCTCTAGGCTGTGAGCGTCGCTGCCAAATCAGCGATCGGGATTGGAACCCCGGAGAACGTATCAACGCCAAAGCGTCTTTCATGACGTATGCTTGCCCACCTTCATGGTGTGCAGTCTGTTATGGCGGCTGTACGCGGGAGACTTTCGAGTCTGCCGGGTTTCTCCGTTCCCCGGGTTCCAACCTGCGTACAGCTGCCACCCCTTCGCGTGGAACCGAATGGATCAGCTTCAACGTTCAGAAGGAGAAACAACATGAAAAAGCCAACACCCAATCCCCCGGAAACAACCGTTCCAGCGCACGCCCATACAACGTCCCCCTACGCGGGCGAAGACACCCGCAAACTCCACGAAGCCGCCGACCGCGCCCTCGACTTCTACCTCAAACCCACGGCCGCCATCATGGCCACGCCCTATGTCCAGAACCAGATGTTCCTGGTCAACCCCACCGCCGACACCGAATCCCTGCTGGCCAACGCCAGCGAGTCCCTGTCCTCGGCCAGCGTCATGCTCGGTGACTTCGCCGCGCTGCTCGAAGGCACGCACCGCAAGACGTTGCTCGGTATCGCCCAAGTCGTCATGCTTGGTGAACTGGCGGTGAACAGAGCATTGGATAACGTCGACCCTGCTGGCTGATCCGATCTGTCCAGGCAGGCAGAAAAAACGCGGCGCTAGTCAGGGCCGCGTTTTATTCAAAGGTTGACGCTCAGGCAAAGACGCCAAAGATCATCGCGGCACAGTAAACCGCGACAAAACCCGGAACAGAGTAGCCAAACATCCGGGCGGGAATAATGACCCAACGCCGCAGAGGCAGCGGAAAGCGGTCAATCTCGGGTATGACCTCGGGATCACTTGCCTGCAGATAGCCGTAGTCCAGACAGAGAATGTTCGAAATGTGGTACAGGCGGCAGGAGCGACCATAAACGCTGTCTCCCAATACCCGCTGATTGCGAGCGACGAAGTAGGACTCTTTCAGAAAAGACTCGATGGCTGCCAGTTTGAAAAAACTGACGTATGTCCGCACGAGCAGTGCCAACACTGCCACAACAACACAGGCGATCAATGCGGCCACGTACAGCCGCTTCAAATCGCTCGTCGGTGTGGAGAGCATCATGCATAACCGCTCGAAACCCAGCCAGAGTAAAAGTAGGCAGGCGCCC
This sequence comes from Pseudomonas sp. EA_65y_Pfl2_P74, assembly GCF_963970575.1. Lineage (NCBI taxonomy): Bacteria > Pseudomonadati > Pseudomonadota > Gammaproteobacteria > Pseudomonadales > Pseudomonadaceae > Pseudomonas > Pseudomonas sp. EA_65y_Pfl2_P74. Next base: position 3,725 of record NZ_CAXAOQ010000035.1, on the reverse strand, counting down.
ATGAAAGCGATTCGCCGGATGCTTCGCGGCACCGCCCCCCATTTTTTCAGATGTACTGGAAAGCGTTCGGCCTCCATGACCGTCGGGCGTTCCAGCATCAGTGGGTAGGTGACAAGGCCGGTGAGTGCGCCGATCTGCCTTACTCTCTTCATTCGCCCCAATGGGCCATTGCCCAAACGCTTGCGATCAGTGGCTACAAATTGAGAGGCGATGAAGTGGTGTTCCATCTGATCGAGCCGCCAGTAGGCGGCAAACAGCGTTATTGCCTCGCCGAGAAAAACCAGCAGCAGGACAGTTCCCCATGCAGAGAGGTAAATGAGGTCAGTCACAATTAATCCTTGCTGTTGATCCACCTGACTCCGATTCAGGTGCAGGGCGCGTCGGTACGCCACTCTTTACCTGATAGTTTTCAGGGCTACAACCTCAGGTACACACCAGATATAAAAAAGGCGCCCCAAAGGACGCCAAAAAATTCACCTCTTTCTAAAGGAGCAAGGAGCTTCTAAAGGTGAATGCGCATTGCTCGTGAACTCAGAGAATCGCCAACGGATACTCGACAATCACCCGCACTTCATCCAGATCCGACTCGAACGCCGTGGCGCGGGTGGTGGCCTGGCGCAAGCGCAGTGACATGTCCTTCAATGAACCACTCTGCACCACGTATTTGACTTCTATATCGCGCTCCCAACGCTTCTGATCCGTCAGCGGATTGCCCTCGGCATCGCGGCGCATGTACGCGGCGTTGGCATTGGAATAATCGGCGTCAGTGTCGCGCGCATAACGGGTCATGAATGACAAACCGGGCACGCCATAGGTGGTCATGTCGAGGTCATAACGCACCATCCACGAACGTTCCTTCGGCGAGTTGAAGTCGCTGTACTGGATGGAGTTGTCGAGGAAGATCGAGTCGGACTGGCGCAGGTAATCGAAATCGTCGTTGCCGTTGTTGCGCTGGTGGGAGAGGGCGACGGAGTGCGCGCCGAGTTTCACACCGACACGGCCGCTCCAGATGTTGTTGTCGAACTCGCCGAGCAGTTGTTTGCCTTCGTCGACAGCCTTGTAGTAATTCAAACCACCAAACAGCGACAAGTCATCCGACAGCGGATACGTCCACGCAGTGCCAGCGTAGTACTGATTCCAGGCATCCTTGAGACGACTGGAGTACAGACTGAAACTGAGATTTTTGTTCAGCACGTAATCGCCGCCGCCATAAGCAATCCACGGCGAATTGACCGGGCCGGCATAGAAGGTTGCGAAGTTCTCGCGCATGTCGCTGGACACCGGTTGGCTCATCGCGTGCAGTCGACCACCCTGAACCGACAGACCTTCAATACTGGTGTTGGTCGCCGTCACGCCGCGAAAGCTTTCTGGCAGCAGACGCGAGTCACCGGCCGCCACTACCGGGTTGGCCAGGAATACATCACCGACCCTGACCACCGTATCAAATGCCCGCACTTTCGCCGCGCCACCGACCTTGGTGTATTCGTCCCGGGCCTCGCCTTCACTGTTGACCGGCAACACATCAAACGAACTGCGCCCACCGTTGTGGCCGTCACCGGTGTCGAGTTTCAAACCGATCATGGCAAACGCATCAACACCGACCCCGACGGTGCCTTGTGTGAAGCCGGATTCGAACTTGCTGATCACCACATGCGACCAGGCTTCGGAATAACCGTTGCCGGTCGGGCTGGACTGGCCGTTGCGGTGCTCACGATTGAAATAGAAATTACGGTTGAGCACCGTCAGGCTGCTGCCTTCGATAAAGCCTTCGGCTTTTTCTTCTGCAAACACCATGGACGGCCCGGAGCCAACCACCACCGCTAAAGCGGCCATCGACATTTTTGTATTGTTAACCATCAAACACTCCTTGGGTTCGGCAGAACGGGAACGTGCTTCGGAGTGGGTTTTATTGTTCGACGGGCAAGCGCCCGCCGGCATGGTCGCGGGGTGACATCGTTGCAAGCTGCGGATAACGCCAAGGTGATGGGGGAATTACAATTTCGTCATGTGGATGGGGCGAAGGCCTTGGATATCAGGTCAGGGCTGCGAGTTGTTCGATTGTCTGCGGAAAACGCTGGACCAGACGGATCAGGGTCGTGGCCTGAGCATTAGGCGTTGCTCGTCCTTGCTCCCAGTTTTCGAGCGTTCGCGTGTTGGTGCGTAGATACATCGCGAATACTGACCGAGAAAGATTAAGTTGCTGACGGATGGCTACCACTTCCTCCGCAGTGATTGGCATCAGTTTTGGCAACTGAACCTTGTGGGTACGCAAGGTGATTTTGCCTTGGCGTTCATCGGCCAGTGCTTCGAGTCCATCCATCAGTTCGGAAAAAATGTCACGTTTCATAGTGGCTTCTCGCGTTGAGTTCTCTATCCAGTGTTTTTCTGAAAAGTTTTTTATGGGCAGGCGTCAGATCGTCCTGCTCGTTTTTGTTATAGACGGTAAAGAGCCAGAACTGATCGAAGCCTGACCACCAGTAGTAAATCACTCGTAATCCGCTGCGTTTTCCTTTCCCTCTTCGTTGGTCGCCAAAGCGAATTTTACGAAGCCCGCCTGTGTCCTCGATAAGATCGCCCACTTCCGGATTTTTCAGCAACTCCAGTTGAAAGCTGCGAAACAGATCGTCATCCAGATAGTCGTCTCGGTGCTTCTGAAACACAGGTAATTCGATAAATAGAGCATCCATGTTCTGTACGTTACCTACGTATAGTGTTGTCTCGAAAATCGAATCGGTCAAGGCTTCCTAGCCTTGCTTTTCGTCCCTTTTTCAACGGTAGACGCCGGTCGTAAAAACACCTGTAGGACGAATCGACCAGCGTGGTAAGAACGTTCAATTGAGTAGCGAAGAGACTTCGCAATTGACGTGTCGGAACAATCCACAGCACTATCGCCCCATGAATACCCAAAATCGAATGACCATGATGTGCGCCTCCATGACCGCTTCCGGCGGGCCATAAGGTCATACGTTTTTGTCATTTGACGTGTACCCGAAGCCCCGCCAGAAATGGACGGGGCTTTTTCATTTCCTGCCTGCACATGGCTCATGGAGAGAGAGATGTTTGAGATCAGAAGAGCCACCGCGAATGACGCCCAAACTGCATTCGACATACGACGCTTGGCGATCAGGCATCAATGCGTCGGTGCCTACACCGAGCAGCAAATGCACGACTGGACCAGGGGCTCGGCTGAGGTCGGTTACGACACGCTCATGGAAAAGTACTTCTATCTGGGCTGGGTTGAGGGCAAGCCCGTGGCCACCGGAATGCTTGATTTGGAGCACCGTGAAATCGGTGCAATCTTCATTCATCCGGATTTCATGCAGCGCGGACTGGGCAAACAGGTTCTGCACTTTCTCGAAGATCTGGCGAGGGCGCTGGGGCTGACAGAGGTCTGCCTGGACGCGACATTGAACGCTGCCGATTTTTACCGGCGCTGCGGTTACATGGGGGAGGGGAGTGCGATTTATCAATCGCCTTCGGGCCTGCAACTGGCGTGCGTGCCGATGGTTAAGAAACTGTAATGTGATTGTGGCGAGGGAGCTTGCTCCCTCGCCACAGGTTATTTTTTGCTACATGAATGCTGTAAACAAAAACGGCACCCGAACAGACTGTGTGAAAACACACTGATGAAGGCCCAACAAAACGCCCCGACTTGTTCGGGGCGTTTGTTTTTGTGCGGGCAACAGACGAAAAAAGGCCTTTCAGCCCATTAGCGCCATCAACTG
>NZ_CAXAOQ010000034.1:0-84028 GCF_963970575.1 Pseudomonas sp. EA_65y_Pfl2_P74 | reverse complement strand
GCCAGATGCATTCTTTATCGGCGCTTGGGTGAAAGGAGGAGGGTGAAATCTCCCACGGTCTGTACTGCGCTAACAGTCAGAATCGAGCCTTGTCCCTCCTCCTCCCTTCAAGTCCTACCATACAAGCAAGCCTGCTCCCACAGTTGTTTCAGGCCCCCTCGCGGCCTGCATTGCCGGCCTCAAAGCCTTGGGGCACACTGCCCGCCGTTCGCTTCCAACCCGAAAAAACACTCATGTGCGCCATTAAGTCGCCTGTGCTCTTCCGTTTGTCGGCCCATTGCCGGCATCAATGTTAAAAAAGTACAGGGAATGGGTCAGACAAAGTCAAGACAGAACGCAGCGCGAGGTTTACTGTATTCGCCCTGTGTCCAAAAACCGTGTCGACGCAGTTGGCCTGCGCCCAACCAAGGCGTGCTGGCCTGTTCAGTGTTCAAAAGGCCGTTCAAGTAAAAAGGAAAACCGCAGCGATGGCGTACTACCGCACTCCTCACGACGTTACCGCTCTGCCTGCCTGGCAAGCGTTGAAAGATCACCGCCAAGCCATGCAGGATTTCAGCATGCGCGAAGCCTTCAACGCCGATCCGCAGCGCTTCAATCAGTTCACCCTCAGCAGCTGCGGACTGTTTCTCGACTATTCAAAGAATTTGATCAACGCCCAGACCCGCGATCTGTTGGTGGGTCTGGCCAATGAAGTCGATCTGAAGGGCGCGATCAAAGCGCTGTTCGACGGCGAAATGGTCAACTCGTCCGAAGGCCGCCCGGCGCTGCACACAGCCCTGCGCCGCCCGGTGGGCGACAAGTTGTCGGTCAATGGCGTCAACGTGATGCCCGAAGTTCACAAGGTACTCAACCAGATCACCGATCTGGTCGGCCGCATCCACGACGGTCTGTGGCGCGGTTACACCGAGAAGCCGATCACCGACGTGGTGAACATCGGCATCGGCGGCTCGTTCCTCGGCCCCGAGCTGGTCTCCGAAGCCTTGCTGTCATACGCGCAGAAAGGCGTGCGTTGCCACTATCTGGCGAACATCGACGGCAGTGAGTTCCACGAACTGACGCAAAAGCTGCGCGCCGAAACCACGCTGTTCATCGTTTCGTCGAAATCGTTCAACACCCTCGAAACCCTCAAGAACGCTCAGGCTGCACGCGCCTGGTATCTGGCTCAGGGGGGTTCGGAAGCCGAGCTGTATCGTCACTTCATTGCCGTATCGAGCAACAATGCGGCAGCCGTGGCGTTCGGTATCCGTGAAGAAAACATCTTCCCGATGTGGGACTGGGTCGGCGGCCGTTACTCGCTGTGGTCGGCCATCGGTTTGCCGATCGCCCTGGCCATCGGCATGTCCAACTTCAAGGAGCTGCTGTCCGGGGCCTACACCATGGACCAGCACTTCCAGACCGCACCGTTCGAACAGAACATGCCGGTACTGCTGGCGTTGCTCGGCGTGTGGTACGGCAACTTCTGGGGCGCGCAAAGCCACGCGATCCTGCCGTACGATCACTACCTGCGTAACATCACCAAGCACTTGCAGCAGTTGGACATGGAATCCAACGGCAAGAGCGTTCGTCAGGACGGCACCCCGGTGTCGACTGACACGGGCCCGGTGATCTGGGGCGGCGTCGGCTGCAACGGTCAGCACGCTTACCACCAGTTGCTGCACCAAGGCACCCAACTGATCCCGGCCGATTTCATCGTGCCGATCGTCAGCTTCAACCCGGTCGCCGACCACCATCAGTGGCTGTACGCCAACTGCCTGTCGCAGAGTCAGGCGCTGATGCTCGGCAAAACCTTGCCGGAAGCCGAAGCTGAACTGCGCGACAAAGGCATGAGCGAGCAAGAGGTGCACAAACTCGCACCGCACAAGGTGATCCCGGGTAACCGTCCAAGCAACACGCTTGTGGTGGAACGCATCAGCCCTCGTCGCCTCGGCGCGCTGGTGGCGATGTATGAACACAAAGTGTTCGTGCAAAGCGTGGTCTGGGGCATCAACGCCTTCGACCAGTGGGGTGTGGAATTGGGCAAGGAGCTGGGCAAAGGCGTTTACAACCGTCTGGTCGGCAGCGATGAAACCACCGCTGACGATCCATCGACCCAAGGCCTGATCAACTACTTCCGCGGTCGTCACCGCGGTTGATTTGAACGCACCGCTGTAACCCTGTGGGAGGGAGCAAGCCCCCTCCCACAGTTGTTTCCGGTGCATTCAAAATCAGATTCCGAATCTGGCTTGAACCTGTTGACCGCTCGGCGCATCTTTATCCTTGTCGCACCACAAGAATAAGGAACCGTCATGTTCGATATCAGCACGTTCCCCAAAGCCGATGCCGTCCGCCGGGCTGCGCAGTTGAGTCAAGACGACTACCGACGCCTGTATCGCGAATCCATTGAACACCCCAGCGCCTTCTGGGCCGAACAGGCCACGCGGTTCCTCGACTGGAGCACGCCGTGGCAGACCGTTCAGCGTTATGACCTGAAAACAGGCGAAGCCTCCTGGTTTACCGGCGGCCAACTGAACGTCAGTTACAACTGCATCGACCGCCATCTCGAACAACGCGGCGATCAGACCGCCCTGCTCTGGGAAGGCGATGACCCCGCCGAATCAGTGCAAATCACCTACAAAAAGCTCCATCACCATGTCTGCCGACTGGCCAACGTGTTGAAAAGCCGTGGCGTCAAGAAAGGCGACCGCGTGTGCATTTACATGCCGATGATCCCCGAAGCCGCGTACGCCATGCTCGCCTGCGCGCGGATCGGCGCCATTCATTCGGTAGTGTTTGGCGGCTTCTCCCCGGACTCCCTGCGTGACCGCATCCTCGATGCTGATTGCCGCACGGTGATCACCGCCGATGAAGGCGTGCGCGGCGGTAAATTCGTGCCACTGAAAAACAACGTCGACAAAGCCCTGCAAAGTTGCCCCGACGTCAGCACCGTCCTCGTGGTCGAGCGCACTCAGGGCAAAGTCGATTGGGTCGAAGGCCGCGATCTCTGGTATCACCAGGCCGTGCGCGAGGTCAGCGACGATTGTCCGCCGCAGGCGATGGACGCCGAAGATCCGCTGTTCATCCTCTACACCTCCGGCAGCACCGGCAAACCCAAAGGCGTGCTGCACACCACTGGCGGCTACCTGCTGCAAGCGGCGATGACCTTCAAGTACGTGCTCGATTACCGCGACGGCGAAGTGTTCTGGTGCACCGCCGATGTCGGCTGGGTGACCGGTCACAGCTACATCGTCTACGGTCCGCTGGCCAATGGCGCGACGACGTTGATGTTCGAGGGCGTGCCGAGCTATCCGAACAGTTCGCGCTTCTGGCAGGTGATCGATAAGCACAAGGTCAACATCTTCTACACCGCCCCCACCGCCCTGCGTGCATTGATGCGCGAAGGTGCCGAGCCGTTGAAGGACACTTCTCGCCAGAGCCTCAGATTACTCGGCAGCGTCGGTGAGCCAATCAACCCGCAAGCGTGGGAATGGTATTTCAACGTGGTCGGCGAACAGCGCTGCCCCATCGTCGACACCTGGTGGCAGACCGAAACCGGCGGCATCATGCTCAGCCCGTTGGTCAGCGCACAACGGATCAAACCCGGCTGCGCCTCGCAACCCATGTTCGGCGTACAACCGGTGCTGCTTGATGAGCACGGCAAGGAAATCAAAGGCGCCGGCAGCGGCGTGCTTGCCATCAAATCGAGCTGGCCGGCGCAGATCCGCAGCGTCTACGGCGACCCGCAACGGATGGTCGACACTTATTTCAAACCCTACCCCGGCTACTACTTCACCGGCGACGGCGCCCGTCGCGACGAGGACGGCGATTACTGGATCACCGGGCGTATCGACGATGTGATCAACGTTTCCGGCCACCGCATCGGCACCGCCGAAGTGGAAAGTGCGCTGGTGTTGCACGACAGCATCGCCGAAGCCGCGGTGGTCGGTTATCCCCACGACGTCAAAGGTCAGGGCATCTACGCCTTCGTCACGCCCATTAACGGCACCGAGCCGACCGATGACCTGAAGAAAGAACTGCTGGCCCACGTCAGCAAGGAAATCGGCAGTTTCGCCAAACCGGACCTGATCCAGTGGGCGCCGGCCTTGCCGAAAACCCGCTCAGGCAAGATCATGCGGCGCATCCTGCGCAAGATCGCTTGCAACGAACTCGACAGCCTCGGTGACACCTCGACCCTGGCCGACCCGAGCGTGGTGCAAGGCCTGATCGACAAGCGCCTCAACCAGTAACATCCCGGGCGCGGTCACCCGAGCGCGCCCGCCCTTTATCAATGAGTGGTCATGGAATTCATCCGCCGCCGTATCGAAAACCAACTCATGAGCCTGACCGGTCTGTCTCTCGGTCAGCTCGATCTGGAAAACCCCAAGGGCGATCCCGGCCTGTTCGGTCCCGACTCAATCAGTTGGCAGGTGCACGGCGACTTCAGCAGCATGCTGATCGGCGGCATCAGCGCGTTGTTGCTGCAAGCACTGCATCCGCTGGCCCTGGCCGGGGTGTGGGATCACTCGAACTTTCGAGAAGACATGCTCGGGCGCTTGCGCCGCACCAGTCAATTCGTTTCCGGCACGACCTTCGGTTCGCGCCGGGACGCCGACTGGCTGATCGAGAAAGTGCGCACCATTCACCTGCAAGTGGTCGGCACCGCGCCCGATGGCCGGCCTTACGCGGCCAGCGATCCCGATCTGCTGACGTGGGTGCATGTGGCAGAAGTCAGCAACTTCCTTGCCGCGCATGTGCGTTACCGCAATCCGCAATTGTCGCTGGCGGATCAGGATCGTTATTACGCCGAAATCGCGGTGATTGCTGAGCGCCTTGGCGCCCGGGATGTGCCGAAATCGCGAGAAGCTGTGGCGCACTACCTGCAACGCATGCGCCCGCAGTTGTTGTGTGATGAACGCAGCCGTGAAGTCCTGCGCCTGCTGCTCGACGCGCCAGCGCCGAGCGCTCTGGCCCGCCCGTTTGGCGATCTGATGATGAAGGCCGGTATCGACCTGCTGCCGGACTGGGCCAGCGACATGCTCAATGTCCGGCAGAATCCGCTGCAACGGCAACTGATCCGCGCCAGCGTCAAGCGCAGCGCGCCGATGCTGCGCTGGGCGATGCGCAATGGTTCGGTGCAGCGGGCCAAACGACGGATGGGGCTCAGCTGACGCTCAGAGCGATAAGCTGCAAGCTCATAGCTCGTAGCTCGTAGCTCGTAGCTTCCCCCCCAGTAACTGCTAAACTCCCGCGCCCCAATTCCCTCCAGCAAGGCGCCCGCATGTCTTCCTTGAATCAGGCGCTGCGCGCCGCCCTCGATCAACGCCAGGACCTGCTCGCTGAGTTGCACAGCCAGGGCACCGATTGCTATCGGCTGTTCCACGGCAGCCAGGAAGGCGCCGGCGGCCTGACCATCGACCGCTACGGCCCGCAATTGCTGGTGCAAAGCTTCCACCAGACGCTGGAGCGTGACGATCTGCTGCAACTGCACGCCATGGTCAATCAAACCCTGGGCCTTGAGACGCTGCTGGTCTACAACGACCGCTCCCGTGGCAACTCGCGTATCGACCGCCAAGACCCTGTCTACCGCGCTGACGACGCCGCGCTGATCGATCTGGTCGGTCATGAATGGGGCCTGAACTATCGCGTCCGCGGACGTCACGCCGGGCAGGATCCGCTGCTGTTCCTCGACCTGCGCAACACCCGTGGCTGGGTCAAGGATCACGCCAAAGGCAAATCCGTCCTCAACCTGTTTGCCTACACCTGTGGCGTTGGCCTCAGTGCCGCTGCCGGTGGCGCGAGTGAGGTGTGCAATCTGGACTTCGCCGAAGGCAATCTGGCGGTCGGTCGCGAAAACGGCCTGCTCAACCCGACATTGCCGACGATGCAATTCATCCAGTCCGATTACTTCCCGGCGATCCGTCAACTCGCCGGCCTGCCGATCAGTCAGCGCCGAGGGCAGAAACTGCCCAGCTATCAGCGCCTCGAACAGCGCCAATACGATCTGGTGCTGCTCGATCCACCGGCCTGGGCCAAGAGCGCGTTCGGCACCGTCGACCTGCTGCGCGACTACCAAAGCCTGCTCAAACCGGCCCTGCTGACCACCGCCGACAACGGCGTGCTGATCTGCTGCAACAACCTGGCAAAAGTCAGCATGGACGACTGGCGCGAACAGGTTTTGCGCTGCGCCGAAAAGGCCGGGCGCCCGGTGCGTGAATGGAGCGCAATGACCCCGGGCCGGGACTTTCCGTCGCAGGATCAACAGCCGCCATTGAAAACGCTGATCCTGCAATTCTGAGCCTCACTCACAACTTTCAGACACTTGCTGCAAGGCGTGAGCACTTCGGAACCAGAATCGCGTGCCATACTCCAAGGCACTCCGATTCAGACAGATGAAGCCGCACATGCACAAAGGATTGATTCGCGCGATTGGCGCCTTGTTGACCGCCCTGGCCCTCTACAGCCTGCTGGGGTTTCTGATTTTGCCGGGCATCGCCCTGCGCGTGGCCAATCAGCAACTGGCCAACTACGCGACGGTGCCTGCGCATATTCAGCGCATCGAACTCAATCCGTTCAGCCTTGAGGTCACCCTGTGGGGGTTGGGCATCGGCGAACCGGGCAAGGAACAGGTCGGCTTCGAGCGCCTGTATGCCAACCTGCAACTCGACAGCCTGTGGACAAAAGCGCTGCACCTGTCCGACATCGAACTCGACAAGCCCAAGACCGAAATCCTCTTCGCCAAGGACGGCAAGCTTAATCTGCTTGGGTTATTCAACATTCCCGCCAGCGAACCGACCCCGGCAGATCCAGATGCCAAGCCGTTTCCACTGCGCATAGAACGAATCAAGCTGGCCGACGGCTATGTCCACTTTGAAGACGCGCGGCCCAGCGAGCCCATCGAATTTCTCTACGACAAACTCGACTTCGAACTGAAAAACCTCAGCACCCTGCCCGAAGACAACGCCGACATGACACTGGTGGCCGCCGGCCCGGCCGGTGGGCAAATCGACTGGAAAGGCAACCTCAGCCTGATTCCATTCACCTCCCAAGGCACATTGAAAGTCACCGATGGCCAGATGAAATCCTTCTGGCCCTATGTGCGGGACGCGGTGCCGTTGGTATTGGAAAACGGCGTGGTCAGCCTCAGTACCGACTACAAACTCAATCTGTCGAAAGAAACCGAATTGCTGCTCAACAATGTCGCGGTGAGCATTGCGCCATTCGCGATCAAAGCGCCGGACGGACGCCCGCTGGCGAAACTCGAACGCCTCGATGTCAGCGAAACCACGGTCGATCTGGCCAAACAGCAGGTGGTGGTCGGCAAGATCCGCAGCCAGAAACTCGAAACCTGGGCCGCCCTTGAAGCCGACGGCCAACTGGACTGGCAGAAACTGTTCGCCAGCCAACCCTCGAAACCCGCCGCCCAAGCCGCCGCCGAACCCAAGGCTACCCCGGCCGCCGCCGACTCGCCGAAACCCGAGCCCAGCGCACCGAGCAAGCCGTGGCAAGTGCTGCTCAAAGACGTGCAATTGCGCAACTACCAAGTGCATCTGGCCGACCGCTCGGCCAATCCACCGGTGGCGCTGGACGTCGGCCCGCTGAACGCGGACCTGCAGGATTTCGACAGCCTCAACGGCTCGCCTTTCAAGGTCAAACTCGACACCGGACTGGGCAAGCAAGGCAAGATCATGGCCGACGGCGTGGTCAACCTCGCCCCGGTCACTGCCCAGCTCAACGTGAAAACCCGGGACATCGACCTGCGTGTCGCGCAGTCCTACATCAACCCGTTCATTCGCCTGGAACTGCGTAGCGGCATGCTCGGCAGTGACTTGAAGGTCAACCTCAAGAGCACCGAGCCTTTGGCACTCAGCGTCACGGGGCGCGCCCAGATCGATCAACTGCACACCCTGGACACCCTGAAAACCCGCGATTTCCTCAAGTGGCAGCAAGTGGTCGTCGAGGGCCTGAACTATCAGCACGGCGACAGCCTGTCGATCGACAAGGTCAATCTGTTCCAACCGTATGTGCGGTTCATGATCAACGATGACCGCACCACCAACATCGATGACTTGCTGATCCCGCAGCCTGCCGACAGTGGCGCCAAAACCGCAGCAGCCAAACCGGCCAGCAAAGACAAACCGCTGGGCATTCACATCGGCGCCATCGCCATCAATGACGGCTCGGCCAACTTCGCCGACTTCAGCCTGACCCCGAACTTCGCCACCGCCGTCCAGCAACTCAACGGCCAGATCGGCACCATCGACAGTCGCGAGGCGAAACCAGCCAGCGTCGACATCAAGGGCAAGGTCGACCGCTATGCGCCAGTGACCATCAAGGGCGCGGTCAACCCATTCGACCCGATGGCCAGCCTCGACATCGCCACCCGTTTCCAACGGGTTGAACTGACCACGCTGACGCCCTACTCCGGCAAGTTCGCCGGTTACCGCATCCGCAAGGGCCGCCTCAATCTCGACCTGCATTACCTGATCACCAAAGGCCAGTTGAAAGCCGAGAACAAAGTGGTGGTCGAACAGTTGCAGCTAGGCGAGAAAGTCGACAGTCCCGACGCCGTGAGCCTGCCGCTGAAACTGGCGATTGCCTTGCTCAAGGACGTCGACGGCAAGATCTCCATCGAATTGCCGGTAACGGGCGACTTGAACAACCCGCAGTTCAGCGTGATGCCAATTGTCTGGCAGACCCTGCGCAACCTGATCGTCAAAGCCGCCGCTGCGCCGTTCAAACTGATTGGCGGGCTGGTCAGCGGCGGTGGTTCGCAAGACCTCGGCACCGTGTCCTTTGCCCCCGGCTCCAGCGAACTGAACAAGGACGCTGAAGCGGCGCTGATCAAGCTGTCACAAGCGCTGAAGGAGCGTCCGGCCCTGCGCCTGGAAATCGAAGGCACCGCCGCGAAAAGCAGCGACGGCCCATTGCTTGCCGAACAGCGTCTGGAGCGTGAATACCAGTACAACTACTACAAGATGCTCCAGCGTCGTGGCGACAAAGTCCCGGCCCAAGCGTCCTTGATCAACGTCCCCGATGGCGAGAAAGGCCCGCTGCTTGAAGGCATCTACCGCACCCGTCTGAAAACCCAGCCACCGGCTCAATGGAAGGATCTGGGCAAGGAAGAGCGCACCGCGAAAATGCGCGAAGGCGTGATCAAGTTCTGGAGCGGCAGCGATGTGTTGCTGCGCCAGTTGGGCCAGGATCGCGCCAGCAGCATCAAGGATTATCTGGTGGACAAGGGCCAGTTGGCGGACGACCGCGTGTACTTCATCGACGCCAACCTTGGCGAGGCACAAAGCGACGGTCGAGTGGTCACGCAAATGCACCTGGATGCCGAATGATGAAGCGACAATGGCTGGCCGCGATGGCCCTGACACTCATTGCCGGAAACACTTGGGCGTCCGATACGCTGCGCTGCGGCAGCCAACTGGTCAGCATCGGTGACCGCGCAAGCGAAGTACTTCACAAGTGCGGTGAGCCGGTCAATCGTGACCTGTTGGGCTACAAGCGCAGCGCCAATCGCCGCGAAGAGTTTCAGGTCGAGGAATGGACTTACGGCCCGAACAACGGCATGTACCAATACCTGCACTTTGAGGGCAACCGCCTGCGCCAGATCAACAGCGAACGCGGGCATTAACCCCAGCCCCCCGCAGTTGTTTTTTGTGGCACCGCGAAATAGAACAGGCCCCGACACAAGTGTCGGGGCCTGTAATGGTCACATCCATGTGACCAGTCGCATGAACTCTAAAGTGGCGACAGACGTATGGCTCGGCCCGTCTGTCGCGCCTTCTCCCGGTCCAGGCGAGAAGCCTTTGCCTTACTCGGCTTTCAGGCCAGCAGCGGACACCGCTTTGACGCCTTCGATTTTCTCGGTGATGCTCACAGCCATTTCTTTTTGAGCATCGGTCACTGCAACAGTGGAGGACAGGGAAACGACGCCTTTGTTGGTTTCAACTTTGATGTCGGTGCCTGGGATGCCTTTTTCGGTCACCAGATCGCTTTTCACTTTGGTAGTGATCCAGGTATCGGAAGTAACTTCTTTAGCCTTGGTCATTTCACCGGCAGCCAGCGTCATGGGTGCCTGAGTAGCCTGGGTGGATTGTGCGAATGCACCGCAGGACATGGTCAGGGTCAGCGCGGTAGCAGCAGCGGCAGTGATAGCGAACTTCTTCATACGAGTAACTCCTGTTTTTCTGGAAAGTCTGCTGGATGTCTTGTCAGCAGGGTTACTGGAGATATTGCGAACGCTGTGCCAACTTTCATGAAGCAATAAAAACGATATGAATCAATAACTTACAATTAAGGCAAATTTTCGGATTCATGCAAATTGCATGACTTGCGCAATATGCACATGCAAGTTGCGGCTTTTGGAAAAGTTCCTAAGATGCTGAAATTATTGAGGCTTTTATAAAGCGCCGCGCCATGAAAAATGCCCCGCTGTGCGGGGCATTCCGTGACGCCGTTGAACGCCTCAGGCACCGCTGCCCGGGCAACCTTTAGGCGCGTAGTCGGGATTGACCGTGGACGCACAACTCCAAGTGCCAGAGGTACTGCCCGTTGCAGCGCCAGTGCGGGTCAATGTGATGGTTTTACCCAACACGGGCCCTGGCGCGTTCACCAAAGTACAGGTGATGGTGCCAGCGCCTGTGGACGCTGTACCCGAAGCGGCCAGCGTGCAGTTGGAGGTGGTGGCCGTGGCACTGCCGGCGACGTTCGTCAGTGACGGATCAGTACCTTGATTGATGGTGTCTTCGAAAGGGACTTTCAGAGCACTGATTTCCGCCAACCCCGCCGTCACTTTCGACCGTGCCTGATATTTCGAATACTGCGGCAACGCGATGGTCGCCAGAATCCCGATGATCGCCACCACGATCAGCAGTTCGATCAGCGTAAAACCTTGTTGTTTTTTCATAGACACGCTCCATGCATGAGTCGAAATCTCATGATCTGAGAAGGACCGAGCATAGCTCATGCCAATCGCCATAAAGCCCTGCTGACTGGGCGCGAGCAGCGGGCGGCGCGGTTTCCTACAACCTGTAACCGCACTATCTGACACTTTTTGTCACCTGCATGGGCCGTGTTTGGCGCTGTCACTTGACTAGGCTATAAGTCATGAACGGCAAGTGCGCGGAATCCCCATGAATGACATCGCTCTGAGCGGTCTGGCCAAGCAATTGGTGCAGGCCGAACTGCTGACGGAAAAAAGCGCCCAGCAAGCCTGGCAACAGGCCCAGCGCGACAGGCTGTCGCTGGTCACTTATCTGGTACAGAACAAACTGCTGAAAAGCGCTCAGGTGGCCGAGATCGCCTCGGAGCACTTCGGCATGGCGTTCCTTGATCTCAATTGCCTGGACTTGGAAACCCAGCCCAAAGATCTGGTCAGTGAAAAACTGGTGCGCCAGCACCACGCCCTGCCCTTGTGGCGTCGCGGCAACAAACTGTTCGTGGGCATTTGCGACCCGAGCAATCATCAAGCGATCAATGACATCCAGTTCAGCACCGGCCTGAGCACCGAAGCCATTCTGGTGGAGGACGACAAGCTCACCGACGCCATCGAAAAATTCTTCGACACCCACACCTCAGGCCTTGAAGACATGGCCGATGTCGATCTCGACGGTCTCGATGTCGAAGCCATCGACGACAGCAATCAGGACGCCATCGGCGGACTCGATGTCGACGATGCGCCAGTGGTGCGTTTCGTCCACAAGATGCTGCTCGATGCGATCAAGAGCGGCTCTTCCGACTTGCACTTCGAGCCCTACGAGAAAACCTATCGGGTACGGGTACGCACCGACGGCATTCTGCGCGAAGTGGCCAAACCACCCATTCAACTGGCCGGGCGCATCGCCGCACGCCTGAAAGTCATGGCCAGCCTCGATATCTCGGAGCGCCGTAAACCCCAGGACGGGCGAATCAAAATGCGCCTGTCGAAGAGCAAGTCGATCGATTTCCGGGTCAACACCCTGCCCACTCTGTGGGGCGAAAAAGTGGTGATCCGGATTCTCGACCCGTCCAGCGCGCAGATCGGGATCGATGCCCTGGGCTATGAGCCAGCGCAAAAAGACCTGTACATGGCCGCGCTCAAACAGCCGCAAGGGATGATTCTGGTCACCGGCCCTACCGGCTCGGGTAAAACCGTATCGCTGTATACCGGCCTGAACATCCTCAACACCGTCGACATCAATATTTCCACCGCCGAAGACCCGGTGGAGATCAACATGGAAGGCATCAATCAGGTCAACGTCAACCCCAAACAAGGGCTCGACTTTGCTCAGGCATTGCGTTCGTTTCTGCGCCAGGACCCGGACGTGATCATGGTCGGCGAGATCCGCGATCTGGAAACCGCCGAAATCGCGATCAAGGCAGCGCAAACCGGCCACCTCGTGTTGTCCACGCTGCACACCAACAGCGCAGCCGAAACCCTGACCCGCCTGCACAACATGGGCATCCCCGGTTTCAACATCGCCACCTCGGTCAGCCTGATCATCGCGCAACGGCTGGCGCGCAAGTTGTGCAGCCACTGCAAGAAACCCATCGAGATCCCGCGCGAAACGCTGATCAAGGAAGGCTTCCCCGAGGAACGCATTGGCAGTTTCACGATCTACGAGCCGGTCGGTTGCGATCATTGCAACGGCGGTTACAAGGGGCGTGTGGGGATTTATGAAGTGGTGAAAAACACACCGGAACTGCAACGGCTGATCATGGCCGAAGGCAACTCGCTGGAAATCGACAGCCAGATGCGCCGTGACGGCTTCGACGACCTGCGCACCTCAGGCTTGCACAAGGCCATGCAAGGCATCACCAGCCTTGAAGAAATCAACCGGGTCACCAAGGACTGAACATGGCGGGCAAGGCAGCGAAAATCAGCGTCTACGCCTGGGAAGGCACGGACAGGAAAGGCAGCAAGATCACTGGCGAATTGAGTGGACAGAATCCCGCGCTGATCAAGGCGCAATTGCGCAAGCAAGGTATCAACCCCGGTAAGGTGCGCAAGAAATCAGCTGTCCTGCTGAGTTTCGGCAACCGCATCAAGGCCCGGGACATCGCCCTGTTCACCCGGCAAATGGCAACCATGATGAAGGCCGGCGTCCCTCTGCTGCAGTCGTTCGACATCATCGGCGAGGGCTTTGAAAACCCGGCCATGCGCAAACTGGTCGACGACGTGAAACAGGAAGTCGCTGCGGGCAACAGTTTCGCCAACGCCCTGCGCAAAAAGCCGCAATATTTTGACGAGTTGTATTGCAACCTGGTGGACGCCGGCGAGCAGTCCGGCGCCCTCGACACCTTGCTCGAACGCGTCGCGACCTATAAAGAAAAAAGCGAAAGCCTGAAAGCCAAGATCAAGAAGGCCATGACCTATCCGACCGCCGTGGTGTTGGTGGCTGGGGTCGTGACCGGGATTCTGCTGGTGAAGGTGGTGCCGCAATTTCAGTCGGTGTTCGCAGGCTTCGGCGCCGAACTGCCGGCCTTCACCCTGATGGTGATCAGCCTCTCGGAATTCATGCAGCAATGGTGGTGGGCGGTACTCGGCGCACTGGTGGCGGCGGTGTTCGGCACCCGCCATGCGCTGAAAAAATCCCAGGGTTTGCGTGACCGTCGAGACACCTGGCTGCTGAAGCTGCCCTTGGTCGGCACGATGATGTACAAATCCGCCGTTGCGCGTTTCGCCCGAACCCTGTCAACCACATTCGCTGCCGGTGTACCGCTGGTGGAAGCCCTCGAATCGGTGGCAGGTGCCACCGGCAACGTGGTGTTCAAGCGTGCGGTGCTGCGGATTCGCCAGGACGTTTCTACCGGCATGCAGCTGAATTTTTCGATGCGCGCCACGGGCGTCTTTCCAAGCATGGCGGTGCAGATGACGGCGATCGGCGAAGAGTCCGGCGCACTGGACGACATGCTCGCCAAGGTCGCGGGGTTTTACGAGGACGAAGTGGACAACATGGTCGACAACCTCACCAGCCTCATGGAGCCGTTCATCATGGTGGTGCTCGGGGTAATCGTCGGCGGTCTGGTGGTGGCCATGTACTTGCCAATTTTCCAACTCGGCTCAGCGATCTGACATGCCTATCGACGAACTGTTTGCCCTGTATCCGCCGGCCTTTGTTTTCACTGCGCTGCTGCTCGGGCTGGTGGTCGGCAGCTTCCTCAATGTGCTGATCTGGCGCCTGCCGAAAATGCTCGAGCGTGATTGGCGCCAGCAGGCTCAGGATGTACTTGGCCTGCCCGGCGAAACGTCACGGCCGGCCTACAACCTCATGCTGCCTCACTCCGAGTGCCCGCATTGCGCTCATCGAATTCGCCCGTGGGAGAACATTCCGCTGCTCAGCTATCTGTGGCTGCGCGGACGCTGTTCTGCGTGCGCCGCGCCGATCAGCAAACGCTATCCGCTGACCGAACTGGCCTGCGGCCTGCTCTCGGCGTTCATCGCCTGGCATCTGGGTTTTGGCTGGCCGGCGTGCCTGTTGATCTTTCTGACCTGGGGCTTGCTGGCGATGAGTCTGATCGACACCGAGCACCAATTGCTGCCCGATGTGCTGGTACTTCCGCTGCTGTGGCTTGGGTTGATCGTCAACAGCTTCGGGCTGTTCGTGCCGTTGCACGACGCACTGTGGGGCGCGGTGGCCGGGTATATGGCGCTGTGGTCGGTGTTCTGGCTGTTCAAGCTGATCACCGGCAAGGACGGTATCGGTCACGGTGATTTCAAGCTGTTGGCGTTGCTCGGAGCGTGGGGGGGCTGGCAGATTCTGCCGCTGACAATTCTGCTGTCATCGCTGGTGGGCGCAATCATCGGCGTGATTTTGCTGCGTCTGCGTCAGCAGAAAACCTCGACGCCGATCCCCTTCGGCCCCTATCTGGCAATTGCCGGCTGGATTGCCTTGCTCTGGGGTGGTCAAATAACCGACTTCTATTGGCAGTTTGTCGGTTTGAAATGAATACCCCTGTGGAAAAACCCTGGATTCTCGGCCTGACCGGTGGCATCGGCAGCGGTAAAAGCGCCGCGGCGCAGCACTTCATCGACCTCGGCATCCATGTGGTCGACGCCGATCACGCGGCGCGCTGGGTGGTTGAACCGGGGCGCCCGGCGCTGGCCAAGATCGCCGAGCACTTCGGGGCAGGCGTGCTGCAGGCTGACGGAACGCTGGACCGCGCCGCCCTGCGCAAGCTGATCTTCGAAGTCCCCGAAGAACGCCGCTGGCTCGAATCCCTGCTCCATCCGTTGATCGCCGAGGAAATCGCCCATCATCTAGCGCTGGCAAAATCGCCCTACGCGATTCTGGTTTCGCCGTTGTTGATCGAATCCGGGCAATACGCGATGACTCAGCGCATTCTGGTGATCGACGCCCCGCAACAACTGCAAATCGAACGCACCTTGCAGCGTGACCAGACCAGCGAACAGCAGGTCCAGGCGATCCTCAAGGCCCAGTCGAGCCGCGAAGACCGCGTGAGCCGTGCCGACGACGTGGTGGTCAACGACCGCGACCTCGCCTGGCTGCACAGCGAGGTCGAGCGTCTGCATGACTTTTACCTGACTTTAAGTGGAGGCCAATCATGAGCCAGATCCCAACCGTAGAATGCCCAACTTGCGGCGCGCCCGTTGAATTCACGCCTGAGAACACCTTTCGGCCGTTCTGTTCCGATCGCTGCAAACTGATCGACCTCGGCGCCTGGGCATCCGAAGAACACAAGATTCCGGTCGCCCCGGATGCCGAAGATGAACTGTTTTCCGGCGACTTCGACCCGCGTCACTGATCCCGCTCAGGGCCGCATGAAACCGTAGTCCTGATCGTCGTCGAGGTTCTGCGCCAAAAAGCGCAACTCGTCGGCCAGGTCTTCGGCGTTGCGCACGGTCTTGCTCTGTTGCACCACTGCGCTGAGCAAGGCGCGCAGGCTCAAACCCGGATCGAACCCCACCTCCTGCGCCATCTCCAGACTCTGCCGGGTCTCCTGTCTTGCCCACTCGTAAACACTCATGCTGCTGCTCCTGAAGGGATTTGCACGAGCATGAAATTTCCCGCGTGTGGCGGGTTTGATATGGATCAAGATTTGGGATCGTCGTCCTTCCACGGCGCCGAAAGGTAGCGGGTGCGGTTGAATGTCTCCAGCCATTCCGGGCAGAACACCACCAGCGCACTGATGACCATGCCGTTGATGAATGCTTCGGGGAAGATGATCAGCCACACGTAGCCAATGAAGTCCTCCAGCCACTCTGGCATGGCAAAGAGGCCGTCATACCAGAGCAACGTCAGACTGAACAGCAGGCACATCAACGCCGACAACGCAGCCGCCAGAAACCCGGAACAGAAGATGTAAACAAATGGATTACGCGGCTGCGCACGCTCGACGAGGATCGCCACGCACTCAGTGACCAGCACGGGCAGCACTATGAACAATGCGCCGTTGACCCCAAGCGCTGCGAGGTCCTGACGTCCGAGCAGCACCAAGCCGACTTGCGCCACTAGCCCGCCGACAACCGCCAGCGGCCAGTCCAACAGCAACGTCACCGCTGTCATGCCGATGAAGTGATAAGACACTCCCGTGTCAAAATCCCTGCGCACCAGCCACAACAGAAACAGCGCGAACACGGTGCCGAACAGCAAATGCTGACGGCGGCGATCGCTGAACAATTCGACCCAAGGTGCGCGAAAGATCGCCCAGAGCAGCACCGGCGAATAAATCAGCCAGCCCAGTACCAGGCTTCCAGTGGACAGCACCTCGGCGCCGATCATGGCCGCGCGTTCTCCAGTGCCTCACGCAGTCCGGCGGCGTCGGCATATTCATGCTGTTCAAGCAATCGGCCATCCTTGAGTTGCAGCCACAACACCTGACCTTCTGCGCCGGGGTAGCGTGACGTGACGCGACCCTCGCGATCGAGCATGACCCGATAGCTGTAGTCACGCATGGCGGGCACAGCGAACATCCTGGCAATCAGCGTCGGCATACGCTGGATGTCGGCAACGAATACCGCGTGACGCGCCTCCAGATAGCCCTTGGGCTGATCCTTCAGCGCTTCCTTGATCAGTTTGGCGCCCTCCATGTCCCGGGCCACCAGCAGCGTCGTGGTTGTGTTGTCGAGCGTGTATGCCTGATCGTTCTGATCCAGCAACGTCCAGGGGGCGAGTTGCTCGCCGGTCTCAAGCGCATGAGCCAACAGCGGAACAAGAGCGAACAACAGTAACCAGCGTGATTTCACGTTCAATCCCCTCGGTTTACGTTCAATGGACGATTTCCGTCAGTCTACACCGCCCATCCAGACTGCCCACTGACGCACTTTGCCACGCAAGGCTTTCTGCTTGTCGCATTTGAACGCTAAGCTTGGGCCTATGGATGACTCAGATTATTTACGCCTGCTGACCATCGCGGCCGAGCAAGCCAACGCGTTCCTGTCCAATGCCCGCAAATGGGAGCGTGAGCGTTGGGTTTGCCAGCGCCTGCTGCAAGGCCTGAACATTCCCTACCGCGCCGACGAGTTCGCCCCGGCCGGCGAACCACCGGACGTGCTGTTTCGTGATGCCAATTTCGAGGTGTTCTTCGTTCTGGATGAAGGCCGGCGACTCAACGATGAATGGCGCGATGAATTGCAGCGTCGACGCAGTGCGTTCTCCCTCAGCCAACTGGTGCGCCGCGAGGCCAAGCCGCGACGAATTCCAGCCAATGAATTTCTGCTCAGACTGGCGCCGACCTTGCGCAAGAAAGCCCACAACTACAAGGAGCGCGGCATGGATCTGGGCGAACTGGACATCATCGCTTTCGCCAGCCTCAAGCGTGAGGTTCTGGACCTCAACAGCCACTTTCCGCCCCCCACCGAATATTTGCGCCAAGGCTGGCGCTCGTTGTCCCTCGTCGGCCCGACATTCGCCCGCGTGCTGTTCGCGCACCCCGATGCTCCGGATTTTCTGCGCAGCAACCTGGGCCGTAGCATCGTTTTCGACGTAGGAATCAGCCTGTGACGCCACTTCAACAATTGATCGCCGACGTACCGCAAACCGGCCGTGTGCGCTGGATCGGCGTGCGACCGGAATCCCGTGGGCCGATGATCGAACTCGATGCCGTGGAAGCGCGACTGGAGGCCGGACTGACTGGCGATCACGCTCGCCCCGGCATCCGCAACGCGCGGCAGGTGACGTTGATCCAGTGGGAGCACCTGGCGGTGATCAGTGCCTTGATGGGCCGCCCGGCGGAGCAACCGGTCAAGCCTGAAGATCTTCGGCGCAATCTCGTTATCAGCGGGATCAACCTGTTCAGCCTCAAGGGTCGGCGTTTTCGCATGGGTCAGGCGATTTTCGAAACCACTGGCTGGTGCCAGCCCTGCGCGCGCCTGCAGACCAACCTCGGCCCGGGCACCTTTCAAGCGGTGCGCGGGCATGGCGGAATCACCGCACGAGTGTTACAAAGCGGAATCATTCGCCTCGACGATGGCGTGTCCGTCGAACCGGTTCCGGACAGCGGCTATGCTGCGTTCAACCCCGGTTGAAAACCGCTGTAGCTTCTGCACATTCAGCAACGTCTATCTGACGAGGCCATTATGACCAGCCGCCTGAACCCCGAAGACCAGAAACATGTCGAAGAGTACCTGCAACTGTCCCAACACCGAGTCGAGCGCCGGCCTTTCCGGCCGTGGATGCTCCTGGTGCTGGTATTGGCAGTGACCATTGGTCTGGGCCTGCTGAGCCGATTTATCAGTTACCTGACGCTATGAGCTGCATCGCGCTCGCTCGGGTAACCGCACCGATTTCCTTTAAAAACCTTGCGAGTTATCCCCATGTCCCATCGTATTGTTATTGTCGGCGGCGGCGCCGGCGGTCTGGAGTTGGCTACCCGTCTGGGTAAGACGCTGGGCAAGCGCGGCACGGCCAGTGTGATGCTGGTCGACGCGAACCTGACGCACATCTGGAAACCGCTGTTGCACGAAGTGGCCGCCGGATCGCTGAACTCTTCCGAAGACGAACTCAACTATGTCGCCCAAGCCAAATGGAACCACTTCGAGTTCCAGTTGGGCCGCATGAGCGGGCTTGATCGCACACAGAAGAAAATCCAGCTGGCCGCGACCTACGACGAAAACGGCATCGAACTCGTGCCTGCGCGCGAAGTGCAGTACGACTCGCTGGTGATCAGCGTCGGCAGCACCACCAACGATTTCGGCACTGAGGGCGCAGCGCAGCACTGCCTGTTCCTCGACACCCGCAAACAAGCCGAGCGTTTCCACCAGCAACTGCTCAACCACTATTTGCGTGCGCACGCCGGGCAAACCGATGTGGTCGAGCAGATCAGCGTGGCGATCGTCGGCGCTGGCGCCACGGGCGTCGAACTGGCGGCAGAACTGCACAACGCCGCCCATGAACTGGCAGCCTACGGGCTGGACCGGATCAAACCGGAAAACATGCACATCACCCTGATCGAGGCTGGGCCACGGGTGTTGCCGGCCCTGCCGGAACGCATCAGCGGGCCAGTGCACAAGACCCTGGAGAAACTCGGGGTCAATGTGATGACCAACGCCGCAGTCAGCGAAGTGACGGCGGACAGCCTGATCACCGCCGACGGCAACGTGATCAACGCCAGCCTGAAAGTCTGGGCAGCCGGCATTCGTGCACCGGGCTTCCTCAAGGACATCGACGGCCTGGAAACCAATCGCATCAATCAACTGCAGGTGCTGCCAACCCTGCAGACCACCCGCGACGAGAACATCTTCGCCTTCGGTGACTGCGCCGCGTGCCCGCAACCGGGCTCCGACCGCAACGTACCGCCACGCGCGCAAGCCGCGCACCAACAAGCGTCGCTGCTGGCCAAATCGCTGAAACTGCGCATCGAAGGCAAGACCCTGCCGGAGTACAAATACACCGACTACGGCTCGCTGATCTCGCTGTCGCGTTTTTCGGCTGTGGGTAACTTGATGGGCAATCTGACCGGCAGCGTGATGCTCGAAGGCTGGCTGGCGCGGATGTTTTACGTGTCGCTGTATCGCATGCACCAGATGGCGCTGTACGGGCCGTTTCGCACGGCGATGCTGATGCTGGGCAGCAAGATTGGCCGCGGGACCGAGCCTCGCCTGAAACTGCATTGATATAAAAACCTGTGGGAGCGGGCATGCTCGCGAAGGCAGTGGATCAGTCGGCCAATGTGCTGGCTAATAGACCGCTTTCGCGAGCAAGCCCGCTCCCACGGGGTTTGTGTTGAGCGAAAGATGAGGTGCGTGACTGAGCTCACCACCGTTCTTTGCGCCGGCCAACTTACAACTGGAATCGCCGCACCATGCCCTGCAAGGCATTGGCCAGTTGCGACAACTCAAGACTGGCAGCGCTGGTCTGGTCGGCTCCGGCAGCGGAACGTACAGAAAGGTCGCGAATATTCACCAGGTTGCGATCCACCTCCCGCGCCACCTGAGCCTGTTCTTCGGCGGCACTGGCAATCACCAGGTTGCGCTCATGGATCTCATGCACCGAAGACGTGATGGTTTGTAGCGCCTCACCCGCACGCTCAGCCAATGTCAGCGTGGTCGTGGCTCTCGCGGCACTGGCCTGCATCGAATCGAGCGCCTGGCTCGAACCGTTGCGCATGCCTTGCACCATCTGCTCGATCTCTTGGGTCGATTGCTGCGTACGATAAGCCAGCGCTCGCACCTCATCGGCGACGACAGCAAAACCTCTACCGCTCTCGCCTGCCCGTGCCGCCTCAATGGCCGCATTGAGCGCCAGCAGGTTGGTCTGCTCGGCAATCGCCCGGATCACGTCCAGCACTTTGCCAATGTCCTGCGATTGGTTGGCCAATGACAACACCAGATCCCCCGTGTGTTGCACATCGCCGACCAGCGCATTGATGGCACTGGCAGTTTCACTGACCCGCTCTTGCCCCAGATGCGCCGATTCACTGGATTGCCGGGTGGCGTCAGACGTCGACACCGCGTTGCGTGCAACCTCTTCCACGGCCGTGGTCATCTCATTCACAGCCGTCGCTGCCTGCTCAATTTCGTTGTTTTGCTGTTGCAGGCCTTGTGTGCTGTCGAGCGTCACCGCACTGAGCTCGTCGGCAGCGGTCGCTAACTGCGTGGCCGAACCGCTGATCCCTTGCAGGGTTTCGCGCAGGTTCTGCTGCATGGTCGCCAACGCTTTGAGCAAGCGGCTGACTTCGTCGTTGCCGTGGGTCTCGATGGGGCGGGTCAGGTCCCCTTGCGCCACACTCTCCGCGGCGCTGACGGCGCTACTTAGCGGGCGCACGATGCTGCGGGTGAGCAACATCGCCAACGCAACGGTCGCCAGTGCCGCCAGAGCGATGAACACGCTAACGATCATTCGCGACGCTTCATAGTGCGCTGCAGAGTTCTGGCTTTCGACGGCAACTTGTTTGGCGAACAGATCCGCCAGGTCATTGAGTTGTTTGCCGGAGCCGTCGACCACGGTTTTCATATCGACCAGCAGCAGCTTGGTCAACTCGTCCCGCTTGCCCTGTTCTGCAAAGGTGAAGGATTGTGCAATGCCGGTACGGTAAGCCGCGAAGGTCTTTTTGAACTGCTCATAAATCTGCTGGCCTTCAGGGGTGGTGACCAGTTTGTCGTAGGCGGCGATTTTCTCGCTCAACTCTTTGTCACGGATGTCCATCTGGCCGCGGTAAGTGGCGATGTTCTTCGGATCCTGATCCAGCGCCATGCGCAAAGAAATGGTGCGAATACGCAACATCAGCTCGCGAATTTCGTCCCCGCCACGAATGCTCGGCAACCACTGATTTTCTACCGCAACCTCACTGTCGCGAATACTCGACATCTGTCCGAGCGCAAACACCCCAAGCAATGCCACCAGTACCGCGATCAGGGCAAAGCCCAATGCTGCTCGAGGAGCAATATTCAACTGACGAAGCAACATGACGAGCGCCCTTATTCTTGTAGTGGTCAGAATCAAGGGGCAAAGCAATGGCAGCCCCTCTTGTTAGCGGGCTATCGGCAAGTTGTACGATGACTTGAAGGGATTTGTCTTTCGTGAAGGCAAAAAAAATCCCCGTATCTTTCGATACGAGGATTTTTAATATGGTCGGGGTAAGGGGATTCGAACTCCTGACATCCTGCTCCCAAAGCAGGCGCGCTACCGGACTGCGCTATACCCCGGTAAAAAAAAGGCGATCCTTTCAAAGATCGCCTTCTTCGATCAGCGCTTTTGGCCTCTGATCTTAAGATTCGATCCCAGCGCTAACTGGTTTCAAAAATGGTGGGTCGTGTGGGATTCGAACCTACGACCAATTGGTTAAAAGCCAACTGCTCTACCAACTGAGCTAACGACCCAAAAATGGTCGGGGTAAGGGGATTCGAACTCCTGACATCCTGCTCCCAAAGCAGGCGCGCTACCGGACTGCGCTATACCCCGGTTTGAAATTGGCTCCGTGACCAGGACTCGAACCTGGGACCCAATGATTAACAGTCATTTGCTCTACCGACTGAGCTATCACGGAACTACATATTTCAATTTACAACGGTGAAACTTACAGCTCTTAGACCCTTGTTCGCATCGCTGCGTTCGTGTGTCTGAGGCGCGCTATTCTACAACCTAGATCACCTCTGTCAACCCCCTAAATCGCTTTCAAGTTAATGATTTGCAACTTATTTCAGATTTCTGCTCAGTGAGCTGAAACCTTGTGGGTGACTGACTGCGGGGCGCACTTTACAAGCCTTTTCCTTTGAGTTCAACAGCCTGGCGAAAAAAAGGCCTCGCAAAGCGAGGCCTTCCTTATTTCATTGACGCTGCGGCTCAGTTGAAAACGATTTCGTCGTCCGCAACGGTACCGGTTGCCGTGTCCCCCGGCATGAAATGCCCCGAGAGGATCAATTGTGCCAGCGGGTTTTCGATCCAGCGCTGGATCGCCCGTTTCAAAGGTCGCGCGCCGTAGACCGGGTCGTAACCGACGGCAATCAGCTTATCCATCGCTTGCGGACTCAGCTCCAGCTTCAATTCGCGCTCGGCCAGACGACTGCGCAGACGGCCCAACTGAATCTCGGTAATGCCCGCGATCTGATCCCGCGCCAAAGGCTCGAAGATCACCACTTCGTCAACCCGGTTGATGAACTCCGGACGGAAGTGACTGGTCAGCGCATCCATCACCGCCGCACGTTGCGCCTCACGATCACCGACCAGTTCCTGGATCTGCACTGACCCCAGGTTCGACGTCATGACGATCACGGTATTACGGAAGTCCACCGTACGACCGTGGCTGTCGGTCAGGCGACCATCCTCAAGCACTTGCAGGAGGATGTTGAACACATCCGGGTGCGCTTTCTCGACTTCGTCCAACAGGATCACCGAGTAAGGCTTGCGCCGTACCGCTTCGGTCAGATAACCGCCCTCTTCGTAACCGACGTATCCCGGTGGCGCACCGATCAATCGTGCCACGGAATGTTTCTCCATGAACTCGGACATGTCGATCCGCACCATCGCCTCTTCGGTATCAAAGAGGAATTCAGCCAGCGCCTTGCACAGCTCGGTTTTACCGACACCGGTCGGGCCGAGGAACATGAACGAGCCACTCGGGCGATTCGGATCCGACAACCCGGCGCGGGAACGCCGAACGGCATTGGCCACCGCCACGACCGCTTCGTCCTGGCCGATCACACGCTGGTGCAACAGGCTTTCCATCTTCATCAGCTTGTCGCGCTCGCCTTCGAGCATTTTCGACACGGGAATGCCGGTCCACTTCGACACGACTTCAGCGATTTCTTCCTCAGTCACCTTGCTGCGCAGCAACTGGTTTTCGCTCTTGCCGTGCTGATCGACCATTTGCAGGCTGCGCTCCAGATCCGGGATCACCCCGTACTGCAACTCGGCCATGCGGTTCAGGTCGCCTTTACGGCGCGCCGCTTCCAACTCCTGACGGGACTGTTCGATCTTCTGCTGAATCTGTGCAGAACCCTGTACCTCGGCTTTTTCCGAGTTCCAGATTTCTTCCAGATCCGAATACTCACGCTCGAGACGGACAATTTCCTCCTGAAGTTTTTCCAGGCGTTTCATCGCGGCTTCGTCGCTTTCTTTCTTCAGTGCCTGCGATTCCACCTTCAACTGAATCAGGCGGCGCTCCAGACGATCCAGCACTTCCGGCTTGGAGTCGATCTCCATACGGATACGGCTGGCGGCCTCGTCGATCAGGTCGATGGCCTTGTCCGGCAGTTGCCGATCAGTGATGTAGCGATGGCTCAGCTTGGCCGCTGCGATGATTGCACCGTCAGTGATCGCGACCTTGTGGTGAACCTCGTAACGCTCCTTGAGGCCACGCAGGATCGCGATGGTGTCTTCTTCGCTTGGCTCATCCACCAATACTTTCTGGAAGCGCCGTTCGAGGGCTGCGTCCTTCTCTATATATTGGCGGTACTCGTTGAGCGTGGTCGCGCCGACGCAGTGCAACTCGCCGCGAGCCAGCGCTGGCTTGAGCATGTTGCCAGCATCCATTGAGCCTTCGCCTTTACCGGCGCCGACCATGGTGTGCAGTTCGTCGATGAACAGAATGATCTGCCCTTCCTGCTTCGACAGCTCGTTAAGCAGCGATTTCAGGCGCTCTTCGAACTCACCGCGGTACTTGGCACCGGCAATCAATGCGCCCATATCCAGCGAGAGCAGACGCTTGCCCTTGAGGCCGTCCGGCACTTCGCCGTTGATGATGCGCTGGGCCAGGCCCTCGGCAATCGCGGTTTTACCCACACCGGGTTCACCGATCAGCACCGGGTTGTTCTTGGTACGGCGTTGCAGAACCTGAATGGTGCGACGAATTTCATCGTCACGACCGATCACCGGATCGAGCTTGCCTTCTTCGGCACGTTTGGTCAGGTCGACAGTGTATTTATCCAGCGCTTGACGCGACTCTTCATGGTTGGCGTCGTTGACCGCGTCGCCACCGCGCAGGTTGTTGATCGCGTTCTCCAGCGCTTTCTTGCTCACGCCTTGGCCAAGCAACAACTTGCCGAGTTTGCTGTTCTCATCCATCGAGGCGAGCAGCACCAGCTCGCTGGAGATGAACTGGTCGCCCTTCTGCTGAGCCAGACGGTCAGCCTGGTTGAGCAGACGCGCCAGGTCCTGCGACATGTTGACGTCGCCGGTGGGGTTCTGGATTTTCGGTAATTGGTCGAGCTCTTTGGTCAGCTCTTTACGCAAGCTATTGATGTCAAAGCCCACCTGCATCAGCAGAGGTTTGATCGAACCGCCCTGCTGCTCAAGCATGGCTTGCATCAAGTGCGCCGGCTCGATGGCCGGATGATCATGGCCGACAGCCAACGATTGGGCGTCGGACAAGGCCAACTGTAATTTGCTGGTTAAACGGTCTATACGCATGGGTCACCTTCCTTTTGAGCAGGCCGGACCTGAAAACCATCCTGAATGAAGAAACCTGCCAGATACCACTGTAGATGCGGTCGATTCTGCGAGATTCAAGCGGCGGAGAGTTGATGCAGGTCAGGCAAGTCTAGCGGGTGAGCCAAACCAGGGAGGCAAAGCGACCCGTGCGCGACGCACGGCGGTAAGAAAAGAAACGCGGATCGGTCACGGTGCAGAAATCGCCGCCGTAAACCGCAGTGACACCACGAACTGCAAGACGCAGGCGGGCCAGCTTATAGATGTCAGCCATGAACTTGCCCGCATTGTGGCTCGGGACAAAGGCTGTCGCCGCTTCGGGCAGTTGATCGATAAAGACCTCCCGCACTTCCGGGCCAACTTCAAACGCTTGCGGGCCGATGGCCGGACCGAGCCAGACCAGCACCTCTTGTGCCGGGACATCGAGCGTATCCAGCGTGGCTTCGAGCACACCGGCCGCCAGACCACGCCAACCGGCATGGGCCGCTGCAACGCGGGTGCCGGCGCGATCACAGAAAAGCGCCGGCAAACAATCGGCCGTCATTGCCGTGCAGGCAATACCGGGGGTTGCCGACCAACTGGCATCAGCCGTTGCAACCACGCCCGGATCAGCATGCGCCACGCAAATGCCGTGAACTTGCTGCAACCAGGCAGGCTTTATAGAGAAGTGATCAGTCAGACGCCGACGATTTTCGGCAACAGCCTCCGGGCGATCATCAACATGATCGCCCAGATTGAGGCTGTCGAACGGTGCCTCGCTGACACCACCCTCGCGGGTGGTGACACAGGCCCTGACGCTGGCCGGCGCAGGCCAGTCCGGCGTCAGCCAGTTCATCCGACGAAAGCCTCGCGATCCTGCTTGAGCAGGGTCAGCAACCAGACGAAGTCTTCCGGCAGCGGCGATTCCCAGCTCATGCGCTCACCGCTCGTCGGATGATCCAGTTCAAGGAAGCGCGCATGCAGGGCCTGACGCGGGAAGTGCTTGAGCGACTCGACCATGGTCGGGTTTGCGGCTGGCGGAATGCGGAAACGACCGCCGTACGCCGGGTCGCCGACCAACGGGAAGTTGATGTGCGACATGTGCACGCGGATCTGGTGGGTACGGCCGGTTTCCAGTTTCACCCGAACGTGGGTGTGGGAACGGAAACGCTCCAGCACGCGGTAGTGGCTGACGGCAGGCTTGCCGCCTTCCATCACCGCCATGCGCTGGCGCTGCTGGCCGTGACGGCCGATCGGGGCGTTGATCTTGCCACCGGCGGTCACCACGCCAATCACGATGCACTCGTAGATGCGGCTAACGCTGCGGCTCTGCAATTGTGCAACAAGCTTTGTCTGCGCCTGAATGGTCTTGGCCACCACCATCAAACCGGTGGTGTCCTTGTCCAGACGATGCACGATACCGGCGCGCGGGACATTGATGATGTCCGGCACGTGGTGCAGCAAAGCGTTGAGCAAAGTGCCGTCGGCGTGACCGGCAGCCGGGTGCACCACCAGGCCCGCAGGCTTGTTGATCACCAGAATGTCGTCGTCTTCATAGACGATGTCGAGTTCGATGTCCTGGGCGATCCACTCGCCCTGGGCTTCCTGCTCGGCAGTCAGCTCAAGGATGGCACCGCCATGCACGATGTCGCGAGGGCGGATGACCGCCCCGTCCACAGTCAGGCGACCTTCTTTGATCCAGGCGGATAGGCGCGAGCGTGAGTGCTCAGCGAAGAGTTGGGCGGCGACTTGATCGAGGCGTTGGCCGCCCAAATCGGACGGCACCTCTGCGCGAAGTTCAATTTTATCGGACATGCTCTGACTGGGCGTCGGCACAGCCTTTGGTTTCGGCTGCGCGCTTGTGGTTAAATACGGCGTCTTTTGCCCCGAGGCTTTTCAACGGGGCGCTCATCATAACAGGACGGCCCCGCCCAAGACAGCGGCCGTCATAGGGACGCAAGCCGCCATGCAAGTGAAACACCTGCTGCTGATCGCCATCCTCGCATTGACCGCTGCTTGCTCATCGAAGGAAGTCGTAGACGAAAACCTCAGCGAAGCCGAGCTGTATCAGCAGGCTCAGACTGACCTGGACAACAACAGCTACACCAGCGCCACAGCCAAGCTGAA
This sequence comes from Pseudomonas sp. EA_65y_Pfl2_P74, assembly GCF_963970575.1. Lineage (NCBI taxonomy): Bacteria > Pseudomonadati > Pseudomonadota > Gammaproteobacteria > Pseudomonadales > Pseudomonadaceae > Pseudomonas > Pseudomonas sp. EA_65y_Pfl2_P74. The sequence continues at coordinate 56,636 of NZ_CAXAOQ010000034.1, read as the reverse complement.
GGCTCTGGAGTCGCGGTATCCGTTCGGTCGCTACGCCGATCAGGCACAGCTGGAGCTGATCTACGCCAACTATAAAAACGCCGAGCCGGAAGCTGCAAAGTCCGCTGCCGAGCGTTTCATTCGTTTGCATCCGCAGCACCCGAACGTGGATTACGCCTACTACCTGAAAGGTCTGACGTCTTTCGACCAGGACGTCGGCCTGCTGGCGCGCTTCCTGCCGCTGGACATGACCAAGCGTGACCCGGGCGCTGCCCGCGACTCCTACAACGAGTTCGCCCAGCTCACCAGCCGCTACCCGAACAGCCGCTACGCGCCGGACGCCAAGCAGCGCATGATTTACCTGCGCAACCTGCTGGCGGCCTACGAAATCCACGTCGCCGACTACTACCTGACCCGTCAGGCCTACGTTGCTGCGGCCAACCGTGGCCGTTATGTCGTGGAGAACTTCCAGGAAACCCCATCGGTCGGTGACGGCCTGGCGGTGATGACCGAAGCCTATCAGCGTCTGCACCTGGACGAACTGGCGGCCACCAGCCTGGAAACCCTGAAGCTCAACTACCCGAACCACCCGAGCCTGCAAGACGGTCAGTTCGTGCCATCGGTCGCCGAAGCCGACAACCGTTCGTTCCTGAGCAAGGCGACCCTCGGTCTGATCGAGTCGCGTCCACCGCTGCCGCCAGGCGAGACCCGCGCCAACCAGGACGTACAGAAGCAGTTCCTGGACGCCAAAGACGCGATCCCGAACGAGCTCAAGCCTAAAGACGAAAACGGCGACGTGATTGAAGAGCCGGAACCTGAGTCGAGCAACAGCGACCGTTCGTGGTTCAGCTACATGACTTTCGGCGTGTTCGACTGATCACACCGGATGGACAAAAAGGGAGATCTTCGGATCTCCCTTTTTCATTACCGCGCTTTAATAGGCTGTGCGCTTGTCAGGTCCTTGGCTAAACTGCCGGATCATCAGTCGGAAAGCCGCTCATCATGTTTCGTTTATTGTTCTGGATCGTCCTGATATTTGCTGCGGTATGGCTGTGGCGCAAATTCAAGGCATCCGCCTCGTCCACACAATCTCCACGCTCGCCTCGCGAACAGGATGCCGCACCAATGGTGCGTTGCGCCCATTGTGGCGTGCACCTGCCCCGCGACCGCGCGCTGAGCGTTCAACAACAGTGGTATTGCAGCCAGGCTCACCTTGAGCAAGGCCCAGGCCCCAGTGATCGCTGAGGCCGCCAACGCCAACAGCAAACAGGCTCAGCGTCTGCTGCGCCTCTATCATCTCTACCGTTTAAGTGTCGGCATCACGTTGGTGCTGTTGATCTCCAGCAACATGGACAACCGTCTGCTGACGTCGGCCAACGACGATCTGCTGCGCGGTGGCAGTTGGCTGTACCTGATCCTCAACATTCTGCTCGTGGTGTTTCTGGAAAACATCCGCCGCCCCGCGCAACTGTTCAGTCTCGCGCTGGTCGACGTATTACTGCTGTGCGGCCTGTTCTATGCAGCAGGTGGCGTTGCCAGCGCCCTGGGAAATTTGCTGATTGTCTCGGTGGCCATCAGCAATACCTTGCTACGACGACGCATCGGTCTGCTGATCGCCGCCATTGGGGCTCTCGGTATTGTCGGCCTGAGTTTTGTGCTGAATTTCAGCCATCCCCTGAGCGCCAACGAATACCTGCAGGCCGGCACTCTCGGCGCCCTGTGTTTTGCCGCGTCTCTGTTGGTGCAAGGACTGGCCCGGCGCTTGGAAGTCAGCGAAACACTGGCCGAACAGCGCGCCAGCGAAGTGGTAGGGCTGGAAGCCCTCAACGCGTTGATCCTGCAACGCATGCGCACCGGGATTCTGGTGCTCGACGAGCAACGGCGGGTACAACTGGCCAACCACAGCGCCCAGACGTTGCTCGCGCAAGCCCGTCTTCAAGGCCATTTGATCGACGACTACTCGCCGGCGCTGGTCGATCGCCTGCAACTGTGGATGAATAACCCGACCCTGCGCCCGCAGAGTCTGAAAATTCCCGGCAACGGTCTGGAGTTGCAACCGAACTTCATTGCACTCGAGCAAAGTCCGAACCAGCAAACCCTGGTGTTCCTCGAGGATCTGGCGCAGATCGCCCAACAGGCCCAGCAACTCAAACTCGCCGCCCTCGGGCGCTTGACTGCCGGCATCTCCCACGAGATTCGCAATCCGCTGGGCGCCATCAGTCATGCCGCGCAGCTATTGGGTGAATCCGAGGAACTCGACAGCGCGGATCGGCGTCTGACGCAGATTATTCAAGATCACTCCCAGCGCATGAACCGAGTCATCGAAAACGTCCTGCAACTGTCCCGCCGCCAGCAAAGCGCCCCCCAACGGCTGGAACTCAAGCCGTGGCTGGAAAACTTCGTCGCCGAAAGCCGCGAACAGGCCACCGAGCGCCAGCAGATTCATCTGCGAATCAACTCGGGTGACTTCACCACCCTGATGGACCCCAACCAACTCACGCAAATTCTCGACAATCTGTTACGCAACGGTTGGCGTCATAGCGCCTTGCTGCATGATCAGGCCGAGGTCTGGCTGGCACTGTTCATCGACGCCGATAGCCAGTTGGCGACACTCGAAGTGCAGGACAACGGCCCCGGCGTGCCGCCCGATGAACAGGCGCACCTGTTCGAACCCTTCTTCACCACCAGCAGCCAAGGCACCGGCCTTGGGCTTTATCTGTCCCGTGAGCTGTGCGAAAGCAACCAAGCGCGCCTAGACTTCAAACCACGCCAAGGCGGCGGCTGCTTTCGCATTACCTTTGCTCACGGACGGAAACAAAGTTGAACACGAGCCCACGGCAAAAAATCCTGATCGTCGACGACGAACCGGATATCCGCGAACTCCTGGAAATCACCTTGGGACGGATGAAACTCGACACCCTCAGCGCACGCAACTTCAGCGAAGCCCGGACGCTGTTACACAGCGAGTCGTTCGACCTGTGCCTGACCGACATGCGCTTGCCCGACGGTACGGGGCTGGAACTGGTGCAGCACATCCAGCAACGTTACCCGCAACTGCCGGTGGCGATGATTACCGCCTACGGCAGCCTGGAAACGGCGATCAACGCGCTCAAAGCCGGGGCGTTCGACTTTCTCACCAAACCTGTCGATCTCACTCGCCTGCGCGAACTGGTCGGCACGGCCCTGCGCATGCCTGCCTCTGGCGGACTCGGCACATCGATTGATCGACGCTTGCTGGGCGAATCGCCACCGATGCGCAACTTGCGCAAACAGATCGACAAACTCGCCCGCAGCCAGGCGCCGGTGTACATCAGTGGCGAGTCCGGTAGCGGCAAGGAATTGGTCGCAAGACTGATTCACGAACAAGGACCACGCGCCAGTCAGCCATTCGTGCCGGTGAACTGTGGGGCGATTCCTTCGGAGCTGATGGAAAGCGAATTCTTCGGTCATCGCAGAGGCAGCTTTACCGGCGCCGTCGAGGACAAACCCGGGTTGTTTCAAGCTGCGAATCGCGGCACGTTGTTCCTTGATGAAGTGGCGGACTTGCCTCTGTCGATGCAGGTAAAACTGCTGCGGGCGATTCAGGAAAAAGCCGTGCGCAGTGTTGGCGGCCAGCAGGAAAGCGTGGTCGACGTGCGGGTTCTTTGCGCCACACACAAAGATCTGGAGGCGCAGGTTACGGCCGAGCGTTTTCGTCAGGATCTCTATTACCGGCTAAACGTGATTGAACTGCGCGTACCGTCCCTGCGCGAACGACGCGATGACATTGAAGTGCTGGCCAGTCATATGCTCAAGCGCCTGGCCAGCGGCAGCGGCCAACCGGCGGCACGCTTGCACCCACAGGCCTTGGAAGCACTAAAAAGTTACCGGTTTCCGGGGAATGTCAGGGAACTGGAAAACGTCCTCGAACGCGCGCACACATTGTGCGAAAACCGAGTGATCGAGGTGGGGGACTTGCGACTGAGCGAAGGGAATTGCGCGGCCGAGAGCGGCCTTGCCGACCTCACGCAGATCGACAATCTTGAGGATTATCTGGAGAACGTCGAGCGCAAACTGATTTTGCAGGCGCTGGAGGAAACCCGCTGGAACCGCACGGCGGCGGCGCAGCGCTTGAGTCTGTCGTTTCGTTCGATGCGCTATCGCCTGAAGAAGCTCGGTCTGGATTGAGGCCCCTTCGCGAGCAGGCTCGCTTCCACAGGTTTAGAGGGTGTACATGAATAGTGTGGACAGCAAGCCCCCTGTGGGAGCGGGCTTGCTCGCGAAAGCGGTAACGCAAACGCCAACGAATACCTGACTAGATACGGCCTTCAGGTGCATACGGCGCCGGATCAATAATCGGCGTCCGTCCCAGCATTACATCGGCAAACAACTGGCACGACGCCGGTGCCAGCACCAGTCCGTTGCGGTAATGACCGCAGTTGAGCCACAACCGATCAAACCCCGGCACCCGGCCAATATAGGGAATACCTTCCGGCGATCCCGGACGCAACCCTGCCCAATGCCCGACCACTTCGGCATCCGCCAGCGCCGGCAACAACTCAACCGCCGAAGCCTTGAGGCTTTCGAGCGCCACGTCGGTCGGTGTCTTGTCGTAGCCCTCGTGCTCCAGCGTACTGCCGATCAGGATATGCCCGTCGCGGCGCGGAATCGCATAGCGCCCTTTGGCCAGCACCATGCTTGGCAGAAAATCCGCTGCGCACTTGTACAGAATCATCTGGCCTTTGACCGGCTCGACCGGCAGCGTCAGGTCCAGCGTCTTGAGCAAATCACCGCTCCATGCGCCCGCCGTCAGAACCACTTGATCGCCCGCGATCAGCCCATTGGATGTCTCGACACCCACGACGCGCTCACCCTCGCGAACAAATCCGCTGACTTCACATTGTTCGTGAATGGTCACGTTTGGCAGCGCCAGCAGCGCCGCTTTCAGCGACTTGACCAGCCGTGGGTTCCTGACATTGGCTACATCAGCCATGTAGATCGCCCGTGAGAAACCTTCACCGAGCACCGGCACCGCTTCGTGGGCAGCCGAGATATCCACAGCCTGCAGCGGACGGTTTTCCCGTTTGGCCCACGCCAGCGCTTCGGCCTCGTCATCGAGATCCAGCCAGTACAAGCCCGTGGTATGCACCTGGGGATCAACCCCGGTATCGGCAAACAAGCGCTCGCCCAGCTGTGGATAAAAATCCTGCGACCAATGCGCCAGCGCGGTAACGGCCGGGCTGTAGCGCCACGGATACAGCGGAGAAACAATGCCGCCGCCAGCCCAGGACGATTCCTGGCCGACGTTCGAGCGATCCAGCAGCACCACGCTGCGCACTTCGGAGGCGAGATTGTAGGCGGTTAGCAGGCCAATTACCCCGCCACCAACAATCACCACTTGCTGTTGCCTGGTCATGTTTGATCCAACCGTAAAAAAGACAGTGGGCGCAAAAGGCACCCTGAGAAAAGCGCTTCAGCGGCCCCAGCAATCCTTGGTGGTCAGCCCGGTAGTCGCGTTGTTCATGCTTCTGACACCGGTGTTGGTGAGGGTGAAGTCCCCGCACTTGTCGGTGGCCATGGCCGTGCCCGTTTTACGGGTGGCGGTCAGCAGGAAGGTCTGGTCAGCAATGGTCGGCGTGACGGTGTAGAAATCGTTGCCTGTGCTGAGCCCGGTAATGCCGGTGTAGACATTGTTCTTGGTGTAGAAACGCTCGAGGGTCTGCGCCTGCTCCGACAACAGCGATACCACCTCGGCACGGCGGCCCTTTTTAACGTACTCGGTGAGGCTTGGATAGCCGATGGTGATGACGATCCCGATGATCGCAATCACGATCATGATTTCGATCAGGGTAAAACCTCGGTTGAATCTGCGCATGCCTCAAACTCTCACTTACTGTATTTGTCGCCACATGATACGACGGCTGCCGCCGCCGGATTTTTCCACCAGGGTAGTCACGCCACCACTGGAGTCACTCACGATCTTGCGCGTTGCACCGTTGACGATGGCATTCAGGGTCGGGATACCGCCGGTAAACACAACGCCACTGGAAATCGTGTCGTTGCTGTCGACCACACCATCGGCGTTGGTATCGAGTACCGCGTAGTTAAGCATCTTACCGCTGAACGCATCGAGTTCGACCAGTTTGCCAGTGCCGAAACTGGCACAGGGATCGGAGGTATCGACGCTCGCCGTGGTGAAGATGATCCGACCGAGCACCAGGCTGGCCTGATTGATCACCCGCTCACCGGTCAGCGCGTTGTTATACACCAATGGCAGATACCAGCCCTTCTCCCCCGGATAAGTCGTGTCGTTCTGGGTGGTGGTAATGAATTGCCCGGAACTGCCGGAGAATACGCCCGTGACGGCCTGCGCCCGCAAACTGCTGACAGTGAGTTGCCCCGAGCCACCATCGGCATCCCACACCGAGTAGAACGCCTGCAAATCCTTGTTGGTCTTATCTGCCGTTTCGTTGAATTTACCGGTACCGACGAAAATCTGTTTGCCGCCCAGCGCGTTGTCTGCCAGCAACGGTTGCGCGGTAATCGGCTGAGTCGATCCACCTGCCGTGGTGAACAACGGTTTGCCGGAAAATGCTACACCCCAACTGCTGGTCGACGTCGCGCTCAAATCGAACTTCCACAATCGCCCTTTCAAGTCGCCGCCATAGGCAGCCTGTACCACATTGGACGAGTTGACCTTGAGTTTCACCGAGGACAGACCGTTAGTGGTTTCTGTACTGTCGATCACGATTTTCCTGATCAACGATCCATCACGTACATCCAGTACATACAAGGCGGCCACCCCGGAGTTGCTGCCATAACCGTTGGCAATGAACGCCGCCCAGCGCCCATCGGCCAAGCGTGCCACTTCCGGTCGGGCATAGGCGTAACCCAGATCATTAAAAGCGTTGGCGGTGCTGGCGGTGGCCGGTGCGCTGACTTCCCACAGAGCGCGTAAAACGTTGCCCGCAGACGCGTCAAACAGTTGCAGCGCATAGAACGTCTTGCCACCGGCACCGGTGCCACCGATGGCCAGGGTTTTCCAGGCGCTGTTGAGTTGGGCGTCATACACGCCGACCTGACCGTCGACCAGAAACTTGTGGCTGACACCGTTGATGTACGTCGGATCGGCAATAAAGCGCAGCGACGGCAACACACTGGACGGCATGTAGGCGTAGCGCCGAGTGCCGTTGGCCGAGTTGATGACGTTGACGAAACCGTCGTTGGCATTCACCACAAGGCTGGCGTTCATGTTCGCCGCTTTGGTGGTCAGGTAGGCGCTGTAAGTGGTGTCGCCGGACAGGTCTGAGGCGGTTTTATCTGTTGGCGACGCCAGCACCAGTGGCGAGTTGATGATGTCGCCCAACAACACACTGCGAACCTTGAACCCGGCCTTGTTGGTCCCTTTGCTCCATTCCACCAGATCGTTACCCGTCATGCCGGTGGGCAGGCCCTGACTGAGTGTCGTCTGTTGTGTGGCGGAAAAGTTACCGTAGGACAGCGTTACAGCGGCATTGCTGGATGTGTTCCAGGATTGGTAGATCGGCGCCGTAGCCCCCGGCACGATGGTCGTGTCAGTGGTCCAGAGTGTCGCCGACGTGTTCACCGCCCCGGCCGCTGTGAAGCCAAAGGACTTGATCGTGCCGCGCCAGTCCTTGGGGTCGTAGCTGGTCTGGAAATAGCTGGTGCCGCTGGCGAGTGTAGTGCCGCTGGTGACACCGCTGCCGCCGGAGCCGGCCTTGGACGTAATATCGCTGAGCGCCGACGACAATGCCGCGTTCAGCCCAGTGCTGTCGGTCGCTTGATAGTACTTGCCCTGTCCGTAACTGGCCGCATCGGAGAGCATCTCGTTGTCAGCGGTGAACCCCACGGTGTAGGTGTTCATGTTCTGTTTGGGAAAATCCACTGCATTCCAGCTCTTGCCCGCCGCGTCCGTACCGGTTGAACGCATGTCGATGTCAAAAGCGAATTTGGCGATGTCATCCAGATAGAGTGTGTCGCCCTCATCGTCGCCATTGAGGTTATTGCCGTCATTGTTGACGCCATCCCAGTTCGGTAAACGGCTGCCGCCTAACGGATCGTTGGTCGGGAAGGTACGGTCGAATGTCGGCAACCCGTCAGTGATCACCACACCGTAATTTTTCTGGCAGCGATAGTGGATCGGGCTGGTGTAGGTGCTCGGCGAATTGTTGTAGTACGGCGTCATACCGCGCATGTAGCGGGTGACTTCGTAATAGGTTTCCGCCAGCGGCGTGTTCGCCACAGCGCTCAGTCCGTTGATCGAGGAGATCAGAGCGTTGTAGTTGCTGTCGGCCTGGGCCTGGGTAACGCTGCCGGTCACCGGTGACAGATCGCTGATGGTGCGGGCGATGTAACCGCCATTGCCTGAGTTGTTGCTGGTGACCGGGTTGAACGTCGACAGGCCAATGCGCAGTGTACGATTGCTGGTCACCAGAGCTGTCGATACGTTGCGCGCGACGTTGATCCGGTAGTCGTTGGGAATCGCTCCGGTGGTGAAGTCACGGTTACTGCCGCTGGCCAGGCCGACCACGTAGGAAATGTAGTCTGCTGAGTATCGCGTGTTGCCACCACCCACCGGATCCGGCAATTTCAGGCAAAGCGGCGTCAGACTGTTGTTGTAAAACGCATACGCTCCGCCGGAGCACCCGGATGTCGACAGGCTCGACAAAAATACTGTGTTACCGCTGATCTCCGTCGAACTGAAGCACAACCCGAAAAAACCGTTGCACTGTCGTGCCGGTGTGCGGTCAACGGCAGGATCGAATCCCGGCGCATAAATGATGCTGTTCATGCTTCCCGAGTCGTCGATAAGCAGCATCACATTCGGCGCTACTGCTGCAGCGCTCAACAGCGGCGAGTCGGATGGTGTGAACGCATAGACCGGTGTTGCCAAATAGAAACCCAGCAGCATGCCGAACAGCAGCGATGCGCAGCGCTTAATACTTCGCATAGACACTCTCCACCACACTGCGCGAAGTGCCGGCAATGCCGACCGCGGTCACCCGATAAAGCGTTGCCGAGGTGTTGCTCGGCACGTTGACGGCGGTCAGCGTCGTGCCGATGTTCTGCACGCCATAGAAGCCGTTACCGGCGGTGATCCAGGTCACGCCCGATGTCGAATTGAACCCGGCCGCACTGACCACCGATGACTCTGCCGGCGGCGCACATTGTGTCGTGCCGCTGCACACTGCCAGCGTATAGGTATCGAGTTGCACCGCACTCTCACCCACCCGCAACGCGGCTTCAGCGGTCTGGAACGATTGATTGCGCAGGCTCACACTGCCCGCCATTTTTTCCTGAAGGGTGGCGCTTTGCATCGACGAAAGGCCGATCATCGTCAGCAACAACAGAAACACCAGGCTGACCAGCAGCACCATGCCGCGTTGCGCCTGACGTTGATGGAAAGAAATCCTCACAGGAGCAGCCCTCACTGCAAGCGGTTGCGGACAGCCGCAACCACGTTGAAGGTTTGATCGGCCACCCGTTTGCTCGGGTCGTTGAGGGTCAGGCTCAAGCGCACGCTGCGGATCCGTGCTGGATCACCGGGGTTGGTACTGTAAGTCGAAGCCGCCACATCGGTGGCTGAACTGGCCAGACCGAAAGTCACGTTGAAAGCGCTGACGTTATTCACCAACACTTGCTGAGCAGGTGTGCCGCTGCCGGTGCCCATCAGAATCTGATTGTTGCTGAAACTGTAGAGCAGACGGCGAATCGGGAAAGCGATCTGCCCGGTCGCCGGGCTTCGCAAACCGGTGTAAGCCGTTGCGCTGTTGCGGCAATCGGAGAGCACTGTCCAGGTCGGTGTGCCGCCGCTGCCGCCGATGTCGGCCGTGACCAGCGTCAGTTTCAGGTTCGCGTTGTCCCAACTGATCGGCGTGATCTGCGCCGCACTGAAATCCCCTGACGTGCTGGCGTCGGTGATCGTGCCAAGGCAGCCAAACATCCCGACCATACGGATTTCCTGAATCATTTTGCTCAACACGAAACGCGCATCTTCCTGCATGGCAGCGGCACTGTTCTGGCTGACGTAGGTATTCTTCGCGGCAATGAAAGTCTGAACCACGCCCAACACCACAATCAGCCCCAGTGCCAGGGCGACCAGCATCTCGATCAGGCCAAAACCGCGGTTGTGACGCTTCATGGCGTGGCCACCGGATCGACCGCAGCGCGACTGGTCAGCACGAAACTGCGTTGAGCGCTGGCCGTGTTGGCTGCCCGCGCGTCACTCCAGGTGATGGTGATGGTGTAAACCCGCTGGTTGAGCGTGATGCTGCCGGTCGCCGTCGGCCCGCCGAAACCGACGATGTTGGTGGTGAAATCGTAGAGATCCTGATCGCGGGCGACGCTGAGGTTGCCCGACGTCGGTGGCGTGACGGTGTAGTCGGCGCCGGAATTGGCGCGGATACGGTCCATCATGTCGTAGGCAATGAAACTGGCCTGACTGGTCATGCGCGAGCTGTCGGTGTACTTCAGGGCATTGAGTTGCACGGCCGCCGCCCCCAACAGCCCGACCGTAAGAATCAACAACGCGACCAGCACTTCGATCAGCGTCATGCCTTCCTGTGCGTTTTTACTCCCTGCCCTCATCCGCAACTTCCACCCAATTGAATTCGTCCGTTCAAACACACATTCAGCGTCCTGCTTTGCGTTCCCAAGGTGTAACTGAAGACCACCGCCGTCGATGGCGCGGCCAGACCGCCGAGATTGTTGAAGTCCAGTGCGGTCACCCCAGAGGTTAGCGCCAGAGTTGCGCCGCTGCTCATGGCTGGAACAACCCGCAACACATTGGCCGAAGTGCCAGTACTGTCGTAGACCGACAGTTCGCCGGTCCAGGCATTGCCCCCGGCCGTCGGCCGCAGCCGCGTCGTCACGCCCCGATCAATCGCTTCCAGTCGTGCGAAATTGATCGCTCGTTGCAGGTCGCCCATTTCGGTATCGGCCCTGCTGCCCTGTATCGAACGGGTAAACGCAGGCACCGCCAAAGTGATCAGGGTTACGAATATCGCGACCGCAACCAGCAACTCGATCAGCGTGAAACCTTTTGTACGAAGATCCATCGTTGCCCTCCGTTGCCGTCAGCTATACCTGCTTCTACACGCTAGAACATTCAACCGACCTGTGTCGGTTGATTTGCCCTGTGCGGCGCACGGATCGCCCCGCACATCACACGCCATGGAGGGAATTTTCATGCCGCAACGAGGCTTCAGCCTGATTGAACTGCTTATGGGACTGGCGATTGGCGCAATTGTTCTGCTGCTGGTCAGTCCGGCGTTTGCCACGCTCAGGGAGTCAAACCATCGGGATCAGGCCGCACAGTCGTTGCTCGACGGCATCCGCAATGCCCGCACAATGGCGATCACACGCAATCAAAGCGTGGTAATCCATGGCATCAATGGCGACTGGAGTCAGGGCTGGCGGATCATTCTGGATATCAGCGGCAAGGGGCCGGAGGACAGCAGCAATCCGCTGCTGGTGGAGCGTGCGAGTGACGCGAAGGTGCCGATTGTCGGCAACTGGTTGGTGAGCCGTTATGTGCGCTTCAGCAGCCTGGGGCAACCGCTGATGCCCGGTCGAGCCTTTCAGGCTGGGACATTACACATCTGTTCGACTCGTGAGCCGGTCAGCCAGCGCCAGGTGGTGCTGGCGGCGACCGGTCGAGTGCGCCTGAGCAGCAAAAACGCTGAACAGGCGTTGTGTCAGAAAACAAATACGCTTAAATCGAACGTACGCGCAGCTCTTTAGGCATCGAGAACGTGATGTTCTCTTCGCGGCCCGCCAGCTCATCGGCACCGGTAGCGCCCCAGGCCTGCAACTGTTGGATCACGCCACGCACCAGCACTTCAGGTGCGGAAGCACCGGCGGTGATGCCAATGCGCTCGACGCCATCGAACCAGCTCTTTTGCAGGTCTTCGGCACCGTCGATCAGGTAGGCCGGAGTGGACATGCGTTCGGCCAGTTCACGCAGGCGGTTGGAGTTGGAGCTGTTCGGGCTGCCGACCACCAGGACCACGTCGCATTCGTCGGCCAGTTGCTTGACCGCGTCTTGTCGGTTTTGCGTGGCATAGCAGATGTCGTCCTTGCGCGGGCCACCGATGGCAGGGAAACGCGTGCGCAAAGCATCGATAACGCGGCTGGTATCGTCCATCGACAGCGTGGTCTGTGTGACGAACGCCAGTTTTTCCGGGTCATGTACCTGCAACTCGGCCACGTCTTTCTCGTCTTCGACGAGGTAGATTGCACCGCCATTGCTGGCATCGTACTGGCCCATGGTGCCTTCAACTTCCGGGTGACCGGCGTGGCCGATGAGGATGCATTCGCGACCGTCGCGGCTGTATTTGGCGACTTCGATATGCACCTTGGTGACCAACGGGCAGGTGGCGTCGAAGACTTTCAGGCCACGGCCAGCGGCTTCGGTACGCACGGCTTGCGAAACACCGTGGGCACTGAAGATCACGATGACATCATCCGGAACCTGATCCAGTTCTTCGACGAAAATGGCGCCACGGCTGCGCAAATCCTCAACGACGAATTTGTTGTGCACTACTTCATGACGCACGTAGATCGGCGGCCCGAAGACCTCCAGGGCGCGGTTGACGATTTCTATCGCCCGGTCCACGCCGGCGCAGAAGCCACGGGGGTTGGCGAGTTTGATTTGCATGCTGTGCCTCGTGTCTTGCGCGCGAAAAAACAGTGAATAACGACTGTGGGAGCGGGCTTGCTCGCGAATGCTGACTGACATTCAACCTATAAGTTGCCTGACACACCGCTTTGGCGAGCAAGCCCGCGCCCACATTTTTACAACGCCTTGACGCTGATGATTTCCACGTCAAAGGCCAGCGTCTTGCCCGCCAGCGGGTGATTGAAGTCGATGGTCACTTGCGCGTCGTCGAACTCTTTCACCACACCCGGCAGCTCAGTATTGGCCGCATCGTTGAAGATCACCAGCAAACCCGGCGACAGCTCCATATCAGCAAACTGCGAACGTGGGATGATCTGCACATTCTGCGGATTCGGTTGACCGAAAGCGTTCTCCGGCTCGACGCTCAGCGTACGCTTGTCCCCGGCCTTGAAGCCAAACAAAGCAGCCTCGAAACCCGGCAGCAGGTTGCCGTCGCCGACCTTGAAAGTCGCTGGGGCCTTATCGAAGGTGCTATCGACCGTGTCGCCGTTCTCCAGGCGCAATGCAAAGTGCAAGGTGACTTCCGTGTTCTGGCCGATGCGTTGCTCAGCCAATACCTGTTCAGTCATGAACGGTTTCTCCGGTTTTCTTGGTTTTGAACATGTCCAGTGCCAGCATCACCGCGCCAACGGAGATGGCGCTGTCGGCGAAGTTGAACGCCGGGAAGTACCAGCGGTTCTGCCAGTGCACCAGAATGAAGTCGATCACATGGCCCAGGGCAATGCGGTCATACAGATTGCCCAACGCACCACCCAGCACCAGCGCCAAAGCGATGGCCAACCAGGTTTCGTTGCGCCCCAGTCGCTTGAGCCAGACCACCAGCACCGCGCTGACCACGATCGCGATCAGGGCGAACAGCCAGCGCTGCCAGCCGGAACCGTCAGCGAGAAAGCTGAACGCAGCACCGGTGTTGTAAGCCAGGGTCCAGCTGAAGTAATCGGGAATGATCACGATCTGCTGGAACATTTCGAGCTTGTTTTCGAAGTAGAACTTGCTGGCCTGGTCAATGACCAGAACCAGCAAACTCAACCAGAGCCAGCTCAACCGTCCGAAACGGCCAACGGCATTAGGCATAGTGACGAACCTCGCCGGCGCCGCTGATGTTATCAACGCAGCGACCGCAGATTTCCGGATGCTCCGGGTTTACGCCAACGTCTTCGCGGCAGTGCCAGCAACGGGCGCACTTGGCGAAGGCCGATTTGACGATCTTCAGCTTCAGGCCGCTGACTTCGGTCGCTACCGCGTCGGCCGGAGCCTGGACAAACGGTGCAACGCTGGCGGTCGAAGTGATCAGGACAAAGCGCAGTTCGTTGCTCAGCTTGGCCAGATCGGCGCTCAAGGCGTCTTCGGCGAACAGCGTCACTTCGGCTTGCAGGTTGCCACCGACGGCTTTCGCCGCGCGCTGGATTTCCATTTCTTTGTTGACCGCGACCTTCACTTGCATGATGCGATCCCAGTACTCGCGACCCAGCTCGAAGCCTTCCGGCAGCTCGGTCAGACCTTCGTACCAGGTGTTGAGCATGACCGATTCGTTACGCTCGCCCGGCAGGTATTGCCACAGCTCGTCGGCGGTGAACGCCAGGATCGGTGCGATCCAGCGCACCAGCGCTTCGGAGATGTGGAACAACGCGGTTTGCGCCGAACGGCGGGCCTTGCTGTTGGCGCCAGTGGTGTACTGACGATCCTTGATGATGTCGAGGTAGAAACCACCCAACTCCTGCACGCAGAAGTTGTGGATCTTGGAGTAGACGTTCCAGAAACGGTACTCACCGTAGTGCTCTTGCAACTCGCGTTGCAGCAGCAGCGTGCGATCCACCGCCCAGCGATCCAGTGCCAGCATCTCTTCGGCCGGCAGCAGGTCGGTGGCCGGGTTGAAACCGGTCAGGTTCGAGAGCAGGAAGCGCGCGGTGTTACGGATACGCCGGTAGGCGTCCGCGCTGCGCTGCAGGATCTGCTCGGACACGGCCATCTCGCCGGAGTAGTCGGTCGAAGCGACCCACAGACGCATGATGTCGGCGCCCAGGGTGTCGTTGACTTTCTGCGGTGCGATCACGTTGCCCAAAGACTTGGACATTTTGCGGCCGGACTCGTCGACGGTGAAGCCGTGGGTCAGCAACTCGCGGTACGGCGCGTGGTTATCGATGGCACAACCGGTCAGCAGCGACGAGTGGAACCAGCCACGGTGCTGATCGGAACCTTCCAGGTACAGGTCGGCACGCGGGCCGGTCTCGTGCCCCATCGGGTGCGAACCGCGCAGAACGTGCCAGTGAGTGGTACCCGAATCGAACCAGACGTCGAGGGTGTCGCTGATCTTGTCGTACAGCGGCGCATCGTCGCCAAGCAGTTCGGCAGCGTCCATCTTGAACCAGGCTTCGATGCCTTCGACTTCAACGCGCTTGGCGACTTCTTCCATCAGTTCAACGGTGCGTGGGTGCAGCTCGCCGCTTTCCTTGTTGAGGAAGAACGGGATCGGCACGCCCCAGTTGCGCTGACGGGAGATGCACCAGTCCGGACGGTTGGCGATCATCGAGTGCAGACGCGCCTGGCCCCAGGCCGGGACGAACTGGGTGTCTTCGATGGCTTTGAGCGAGCGTACACGCAGGGTGTCGCCGCTGACCGGCTCTTTGTCCATGCCGATGAACCACTGCGCGGTGGCGCGGTAGATCAATGGAGTCTTGTGGCGCCAGCAGTGCATGTAGCTGTGCTCGATGACGGTGGTGTGCATCAGCGCACCGACTTCGGTCAGCTTCTCGACGATGGCCGGGTTGGCCTTCCAGATGAACTGGCCGCCGAAGAGTTCCAGCGACGGCACGTACACACCGTTGCTCTGCACGGGATTGAGGATGTCGTCGTTGACCATGCCGTACTTCTTGCAGGTCACGAAGTCGTCCACGCCGTAGGCCGGAGCGGAGTGAACCACGCCGGTGCCAGCGCCCAGTTCGACGTAGTCGGCCAGATATACCGGCGACAGACGGTCGTAGAACGGGTGACGGAAGTTGATCAGCTCCAGCTCTTTGCCGGTAGTGGTGGCGATGACCGAACCTTCAACGCCGTAGCGAGCCAGGCAGGCTTCAACCAGCTCTTCAGCCAGCACCAGCAGCTTGTCGCCGACATCGACCAGGGCGTAGTTGAATTCCGGGTGAACGTTCAGCGCCTGGTTGGCCGGGATGGTCCACGGGGTGGTGGTCCAGATCACGATCGAGGCTGGTTTGCTCAGCGACGGCAAACCAAACGCGGCAGCCAGTTTGGCTTCGTCAGCGATCGGGAAGGCAACGTCGATGGTCGAGGACTTCTTGTTTTCGTACTCGACTTCGGCTTCAGCCAGGGCCGAGCCGCAATCGAAGCACCAGTTCACAGGCTTGAGGCCCTTGAACACGAAGCCGCCCTTGACGATTTCGGCGAGGGCACGTATTTCACCGGCCTCGTTCTTGAAATCCATGGTTTTGTACGGGTTGGCGAAGTCGCCCAGCACGCCGAGGCGGATGAACTCGGACTTCTGCCCTTCGATCTGCTCGGTGGCGTAGGCACGGCACAGCTCGCGGGTCTTGTCCGCGCCCAGGTTCTTGCCGTGGGTCACTTCAACCTTGTGCTCGATCGGCAGGCCGTGGCAGTCCCAGCCCGGAACGTACGGCGCGTCGAAACCCGACAGGGTTTTCGAGCGGATGATCATGTCCTTGAGAATCTTGTTCAGTGCGTGACCGATGTGGATCGTGCCGTTGGCATACGGAGGGCCGTCGTGCAGAACGAACTTCGGACGATCCTTGCCAATCTCGCGCAACTTTCCGTACAGGCCAATACTGTCCCAGCGCTGCAGGATCTGCGGTTCGCGCTGTGGCAGGCCGGCCTTCATTGGGAAGGCGGTGTCCGGAAGGTTTAGCGTGGCTTTATAGTCGGTCATTTAAGGCTCTTCATTAGCGATGGGCGCTAGGTGCGGCTAGTGCACGGGCGGTGGCGACATCCGCATTGATCGCCGTTTTCAGCGCCTCCAGGGAGGCAAATCGCTGCTCTTCACGCAGCTTTTGGTGGAAAACCACCGTCAAACGCCGGTCATACAGATCGCCGGCAAAATCTAAAAGATGGACTTCAAGGTGGGCCTTGCCATCACCTTGCACCGTGGGCCGCACGCCGATATTGGCGACGCCGGGCCAGGTCTTGCCGTCGATATCCACATCCACCAGATACACCCCGGTAAACGGCACGCGACGACGCTTGAGTTGAATATTGGCAGTGGGCGTCCCCAGTTGCCGGGCCAGTTTCTGGCCATGCAGCACGCGACCGACGATGCGGTAAGGGCGGCCGAGCAAGCGTTCGGCCAGGGCAAAATCGGCGGCGGCCAATGCGTTGCGCACCTGAGTGCTGCTGACGCGAATGCCGTCCAGCTCGACGGTTTGTGCAGCTTCGACGCTAAAACCGTGGACCTGCCCGGCCTGCAACAGGAAATCGAAATCACCGAGGCGGTCGCAGCCGAAGCGGAAGTCATCACCGACCTCCAGATGCTGTACGCCGAGGCCGTCTACCAGAATGGTGTCGACGAACTCACTGGCGCTGAGCTTGCTCAGACGCTGGTTGAAGGCCAGGCATAACACCCGGTCAACACCTTCGGCCGCCAGCAGTTGCAGCTTGTCGCGTAGCCGGGCCAGACGCGCCGGCGCGGTCTCGGGCGCAAAAAATTCCCGTGGCTGCGGCTCGAAAATCACCACGCAGCTGGGTACGCCCAACTCGAGCGCACGCTCACGCAGTCGGGCCAGGATAGCCTGGTGACCACGGTGAACACCGTCAAAGTTGCCAATAGTGGCGACGCAGCCCCGATGCTGGGGGCGCAAGTTGTGGAGGCCTCGAACCAGCTGCATAACGCGCTTCTTGCTCATAAAGTGGTCGATTATAACCACACCCGACGGCCGACGACAGGCAACACCGTAACGCAAAGTGATCGAGCCGACAAAACTGCCGGCCCGTGCCCACTCATAAAGGGTAAAACCTCAGCTCAAGGCTTTGCGATTGAAGTCGCGCAGACGAAAACCGAGCAGCAGCAACATACCAAAATACGCAACTACGCCGGCTGCCACCAAGGCCCCCAGACGCAGGAAGCGTTCAAGCATGTGCCCCTGATCCCAGGCTGGCATGAAATGCATGCCAATCAACAACACCGCCGACATCACCGCCACCGCCACCACCAGTTTGAAGCCGAACCTGGCCCAGCCTGGCTGCGGCTGGTACATCTGCTGTTTGCGCAGTTGATAGAACAGCAACCCGGCATTCAGGCAGGCGCCGGCACTGATCGCCAACGCCAGGCCGGCGTGAGCCAACGGACCAATCAAAACAAGGTTGAACAGTTGCGTGACGATCAGCGTGAAAATTGCGATTTTCACCGGAGTGCGAATGTTCTGTTGCGCATAAAAACCCGGGGCCAGCACTTTGATCACGATGATCCCGAGCAGGCCCACCGAATAGGCAATCAACGCGCGCTGGGTCATTTCAGCATCAAAGCCACTGAACTGGCCGTACTGGAACAACGAAACGGTCAACGGCTCGGCGAGAATCCCCAGCGCCAGCGAGCACGGCAGCACCAGCACAAAGCACAGACGAAGCCCCCAGTCGAGAATCCGCGAATATTCGTGGCGATCCTTGCTGGCGTAGGTTTTGGCCAAGGTCGGCAGCAGGATGGTACCCAGCGCCACACCCAGCACGCCGGACGGCAACTCCATCAAACGGTCAGCGTAATACATCCACGACACCGAACCTGCGACCAGAAACGAGGCGAAGATCGTGTTGATGATCAGCGAAATCTGACTGACCGACACCCCCAGGATCGCCGGCAGCATCTGCTTCATCACTCGCCAGACGCCGGTATCGCGCAGATTCAGGCGCGGCAGGACCAACATGCCGATCTTCTTCAGGTGCGGCAGTTGATAAAGCAACTGCGCCAGACCGCCCACCAGCACCGCCCAGCCCAAGGCCATGACTGGCGGATCGAAGTATGGCGTCAGGAACAGCGCAAACACGATCATGCTGACGTTGAGCAGGGTCGGTACGAATGCCGGCACCGAGAAACGGTTCCAGGTATTGAGGATCGCACCAGCCAGCGAGGACAGGGAGATCAGCAATATGTAAGGAAAGGTCACCCGCAAAAGGTCGGAGGTCAGCTGGAATTTTTCCGGCGTGTCGGTAAAACCGGGAGCTGTCGCCCAGATCACCCACGGCGCGGCGATCATGCCCAGCGCCGTTACCAGCGCCAGCACCAAGGTCAGCAACCCCGACACGTAAGCAATAAAGGTGCGCGTCGCCTCCTCGCCTTTCTGGCTTTTGTATTCGGCCAGAATCGGCACAAAAGCCTGAGAGAACGCACCCTCCGCGAAGATTCGCCGAAGCAGATTAGGCAGCTTGAAGGCAATAAAGAAGGCGTCCGTCGCCATCCCGGCCCCGAATATACGGGCGATGAGCGTGTCACGGACGAACCCGAGAACCCGCGAAAGCATCGTGATAGAGCTGACGGCGGCCAACGATTTGAGCAGATTCATTGAGGGAATTTGTGCCTGTCGATAAACAGCAGGCGAACAATGCGCCTACTTGTGCGATACTCTGCGCCGCAACAGCACAGAGCCAAAGCTCGCGAGTTTACAGGTCAAGCGCCGGAAATAAATATCCCGCCTCTTTATACCTACCACTTAGCGGAACGTTTCAAGCGCCCTTGACAAGACATCTCTTCATCGGCATGATTCGCGGCCTATTTTGTTTGCTATTTCCTAAAAAGTCTTTCGAGGAGCTCGACGGTGGCCAACTCACCTTCCGCCAAAAAACGTGCAAAACAGGCTGAGAAGCGTCGCAGCCACAACGCCAGCCTGCGTTCCATGGTTCGTACCTACATCAAGAATGTAGTTAAAGCCATCGACGCAAAAGACGCTGAAAAAGCTCAAGCTGCATACGTTCTGGCTGTGCCAGTTATCGACCGTATGGCCGATAAAGGCATCATCCACAAGAACAAGGCTGCTCGTCATAAGAGCCGTCTGAATGGCCACGTCAAAGCACTGAAAACTGCTGCTTAATCGACGTAGTCATTAAAAAGCCGACCTTAGGGTCGGTTTTTTATTGCCTGTAATTTGATAAAGGCAGAAAAAATGTGGGAGCAGGCTTGTTCGCGAATGCAATCTGTCAGCTGACATACCCAGCAACTGACACGACATCTTCGTGAGCAAGCCCGCCCCCACATTTAGATTGACGCTTTTACTGCCCGGCCGGCATCCACGGCAAAATCGGGATCGCCGTCACCGCATTCTGCGGACTGCCCTCGATCAAGCGATCGCTATAGACCAGGTACACCAGCGTATTGCGCTTCTTATCGAGGAAACGCACCACTTGCATGGTTTTGAATACCAGCGAAGTGCGCTCCTTGAACACCTCTTCGCCATCCTTAAGCTCGCCCTTGAACTTGATCGAACCGACCTGACGACAAGCAATCGATGCCTCGGCACGATCTTCAGCCAGCCCCAAGCCACCCTTCACGCCACCCGTCTTGGCGCGCGAGAGGTAACAGGTCACACCCTCGACTTTCGGATCATCGAAAGCCTCGACCACGATCCGGTCGTTCGGACCGACAAACTTGAACACTGTCGACACCTGACCAATTTCTTCAGCCGAAGCCAGCAATGGCAACACCATCAACAGACCCAACAATCCTTTTGCTACGCGCATGAGTTTTCCTTACACCAAAATCAGATTGTCACGGTGAACCAGTTCAGGTTCAGCCATGTAACCGAGCAAACCGACAATCGCATCCGACGATTGACCGATGATTTTTTGCGCCTCCAGCGCACTGTAGTTGGCCAGGCCACGAGCGATCTCACGACCATCCGGCGCCACGCAAACCACCATTTCACCGCGCCGGAAACTCCCCTGCACCAGTTTCACACCCACCGGCAACAGACTCTTGTTACCCCGGGACAGCGCCGACACCGCACCATCATCCAACACCAACGTACCACGGGTTTGCAGGTGCCCTGCCAACCACTGCTTACGCGCCGCCAGCATGCCGCGCTCAGGCGACAACAACGTGCCGATACGCTCACCCGCCTTCAAGCGATCAAGCACACGCTCAAGACGCCCACCCACGATGATGGTGTGTGCGCCGGAACGAGCCGCCAGACGCGCCGCACGCAGCTTGGTTTGCATACCACCACGCCCAAGCGCGCCACCTGTACCGCCCGCCACCGCATCCAGGCCCGGATCATCGGCACGCGCCTCGTAAATCAACTGAGCATCGGGATTGTTGCGCGGATCAGCATCGAACATGCCATCGCGATCCGTCAGGATCACCAGCAGATCAGCCTCGACCAGGTTGGCCACCAACGCCGCCAGCGTGTCGTTGTCGCCAAAACGGATTTCATCAGTGACCACGGTGTCGTTCTCGTTGATCACCGGAATGACTTTCAGCTCGACCAGCGCACGCAAGGTGCTGCGGGCATTCAGATAGCGCTTGCGGTCAGAGAGGTCGTCGTGAGTCAGGAGAATCTGCGCGGTGTGCCGACCATGCTCGGCAAAGCTTGATTCCCAAGCCTGCACCAAGCCCATCTGACCGATTGCCGCCGCAGCCTGAAGCTCGTGCATCGCACTGGGTCGTGCGGTCCAGCCCAGACGGCTCATGCCGGCCGCCACCGCCCCGGAAGACACCAGCACCAACTCGACACCCGCCTCATGCAGGGCCACCATCTGCTCGACCCAGACACTCATTGCCGCGCGATCCAGCCCTTTGCCATCAGCTGTCAGCAAAGCGCTGCCGATCTTCACGACCCAACGCTGCGCACCTGTCACCTTGCTCCGCATCATCTTCAACCTTAGCTTGAGGACAGCGCGACCTGGCACTGCCCGTGACGTTAATCGTGGCTATTGGTGACCAACGATCGATTTCCAGATACTAAAACGCCGCTCGATTGAGCGGCGCTTAAGTTTACTGCAACGAATCAGTCACGCACGTAAATGATTTCCGGACCGTCTTCGTCATCCACGTCTTCTTCATCCCAATCATCGTCGCCGATGTCGTGGACCGACTTCACGCCACTGCGACGCAGGGCACGCTTGTCATCCAGCGCCTGCAACTGCGCGCGGGCTTCGTCTTCAATGCGCTGATCGAGATCGGCCAGTTCTTCCTTGTAAGACGGGTCGGCAGCAAGGCGATCGGCACGATCTTCCATGTAACGCATGATGTCGTGGCACAGACGCTCCGTACCGATCTTGGCAATTGCCGAGATCACGTAGACCGGACCTGTCCACTCCAGACGATCAACGATCTCCTTGACGCGAGCATCGTGCTCCTCCTCAAGGATCTGGTCGCACTTGTTCAGCACCAACCAACGGTCACGCTCAGCCAGGGACGGACTGAACTTGATCAGCTCATTGACGATGACCTCAGCCGCATCCGGCGCACTGGTGTCATCCAGCGGCGCCATGTCCACGAGGTGCAGCAACAGACGCGTACGCGCCAAGTGCTTGAGGAAGCGAATCCCCAGGCCGGCACCGTCGGAAGCGCCTTCGATCAAGCCCGGGATGTCGGCAATGACGAAGCTCTTCCAGCGATCGACGCTGACCACACCCAGGTTCGGGACCAACGTGGTGAACGGGTAATCGGCGACCTTCGGCTTGGCGGCCGAAACCGAACGGATAAAGGTACTTTTACCGGCATTCGGCAAGCCCAGCAGACCTACGTCGGCCAACACTTTCATTTCCAGCTTCAGGTCGCGCTGCTCGCCCGGCTTGCCCGGCGTGGTCTGGCGCGGCGCACGGTTGGTACTGGATTTGAAACGGGTATTGCCCAGACCGTGCCAACCGCCCTGCACGACCATCAACTTCTGGCCAGCCTTGGTCAGGTCACCAATGACCTCCTGAGTCCCGGAGTCGATCACGGTCGTACCGACCGGAACACGCAGGATCAGGTCTTCACCCTTTTTGCCGGTGCAGTCGGTGCTGCCACCATTGGAGCCACGCTCAGCATCGAAATGCCGGGTGTAACGGTAGTCCACCAGGGTGTTGAGGTTTTCGTCGGCCATCATGTAGATGGAACCACCATCACCACCATCACCACCGTTCGGACCACCGTTCTCGATGAACTTTTCCCGACGGAAACTCATGGCGCCATTACCGCCATCACCAGCCTTTACGCGAATCGATACTTCATCAACAAACTTCATAACCAACGCCTCTCGCCGTACGGACGAGCCGAAAAACAATCAAGACATAAGACTCTTGCAAAAATGAGCGCAGCGACCCCAAAACACGACCTGCTTCGCACGCCGACAGCCCATACAAACAGCTTTGCAAGAGACTCACCCCACAAACGAAAAAGCCCCGTCGCAAGACAGGGCTCTTCCAGCGATCTCGCGATTAGGCCGCGATTACGCTCACGTAACGACGACCGAAGGCGCCTTTTACTTCAAACTTGATCACGCCTTCGATTTTGGCGAAGAGGGTGTGATCTTTACCCATGCCAACGCCGTAACCGGCGTGGAATTGGGTGCCGCGCTGACGCACGATGATGTTGCCGGCCTTGATGACCTGGCCGCCATACATCTTCACGCCAAGGCGTTTGGCTTCTGAGTCGCGACCGTTACGGGTACTACCACCAGCTTTTTTGTGTGCCATGAGTTCAATTCTCCTAGTGAGGAATTAGGCTGTAATTAAGCCTGAATACCGGTGATTTTGATCTCGGTGAACCACTGGCGGTGGCCCATACGCTTCATGTGGTGCTTACGGCGACGGAACTTGATGATGCGGACTTTATCGTGACGACCTTGGGAGATCACTTCAGCCTTGACGGTTGCGCCAGCAACAACAGGTGCGCCGATGTTCACGTCGTCGCCATTGGCGACCAGCAGAACGCGGTCAAAAGTCACGGACTCGCCAGTAGCGATTTCCAGTTTTTCGATCTTCAGGTATTCACCCTCAGCGACCTTGTATTGCTTACCGCCGGTAACGATTACTGCGTACATGGTATTTCTCCGATAATCCTGCTCACCCAGCTCTTTATAAGAAGAGGTATTGGCTGGCATGGCTGCATGGGGCTGGAACGGCCCAAGTGCAATTGCGTAAGGCAGGTGCTGCCCAGGAAGTTCAGGGTGCGCGATTGTACGCAAGCTACCGCGGTCATGCAAGTAGCCGTCCATCGTGCCTTGACAGGTCTGGATGGGGGTCCTAGCATGCCGCGCAACCCTTCTGGAGCGACTCTCGCTGATGCAACCCCAAGCTTTCTACCGCGCGGTGGCGGACGATTTTAGCGCCGTCGACGGCATCATCAAGAAGCAGCTGACTTCCCGAGTACCGCTGGTATCGAAAATCGGCGACTACATCACGTCGGCCGGCGGCAAACGTCTGCGTCCTTTATTGGTGTTGCTGTGTGGCAAGGCACTGGGTCGCGAAGGCGACGATATGCGTCTACTGGCCGCCACCATCGAATTCCTGCACACCGCCACCCTGCTGCATGACGACGTCGTCGACATGTCCGGCATGCGCCGCGGCCGCTCAACCGCCAACGCCATGTGGGGCAATGCTCCGAGCGTGCTGGTCGGCGACTTCCTGTACTCGCGCTCGTTCGAAATGATGGTTGAACTGGGCTCGATGCCAGTGATGAAGATCCTGTCCCAGGCCACCCGCATCATCGCCGAAGGCGAAGTGTTGCAGCTGTCCAAGGTGCGCGACGCCAGCACCACCGAAGAAACCTACATGGAAGTCATTCGCGGCAAAACCGCAATGCTCTTCGAAGCCTCGACCCACAGCGCCGCCGCGCTGGCCGGTGCCAGCGCCGGGCAGAGCGAAGCCCTGCGCACCTTCGGTGATCATCTGGGCGTGGCATTCCAACTGGTCGACGACTTGCTCGATTACAAGGGTGATGCTGAAACCCTGGGCAAGAACGTCGGTGACGATCTGGCCGAAGGCAAGCCGACCCTGCCGCTGATCTACACCATGCGTGAAGGCACGCCCGAGCAGGCTGCACTGGTGCGTCAGGCGATCCAGAAAGGCGGAATCGAAGATCTGGAAAGCATCCGCGCGGCCGTGCAAGCTTCCGGCTCGCTGGAGTACACCGCGCAACTGGCCCGCGATTACGTGGCCCGCGCGATCAAGTGCCTCGATGCACTGCCCGCCAGCGAATACCGCGACGCACTGGTTGAACTGAGCGAGTTTGCGGTCGCCCGCACACACTGATCGCCACGTAATCAAAGAGCCGCAGCCTTCCTTCGAAGCCTGCGGCTTTTTGTTGTCTGCCCTATCTCGGTTAAAACCCTATACAATGTGCGACTTTTAGCGAACCACATCCCTCAAGGAGCCTTAGTGAGCACGTTGCCACCCTGCCCGAAATGCAATTCCGAATACACCTACGAAGACGGCACTCAACTGGTTTGCCCCGAGTGCGCCCATGAATGGTCGGCCAGCGGCGATACCGAAGTGGCCTCTGATGATGCCGTGAAGAAAGATTCGGTCGGCAACGTCCTGCAGGACGGCGACACCATCACCGTGATCAAGGACTTGAAGGTCAAGGGCACCTCGCTGGTGGTCAAGGTCGGCACCAAGGTCAAGAACATCCGCCTGTGCGATGGCGACCATGACATCGACTGCAAGATCGACGGCATTGGCCCGATGAAGCTCAAATCCGAGTTCGTCAGAAAAGTCTGAATCCGCTGTCATCCATCCCGCGCCAGCCGTGGGATGGAGTCTCTCCCTCCCCGCCCTGCCCCAATCAATCCAAGCAATAGCCATACGCCAGCCGTTTTGACCTTACACAACCTTTACCCGGAAAAAACCAGAAACAGCCAATAGCCCCTTGCTATTTGACGAATAAGAATTATTCTCATTGAAACCCTTCAAGGAGATTAGAACCATGACTTATTTGATCGACGCTTGGCTGGATCGCCCACATCCGTACCTCAGAATCCTGCATCGGGAAACCGGTGAAGTCTGTGCAGTGCTTGAGGAGGAAGCCCTGCATGAGTTGCAGGATCAGGGGGATTTGGATGTCAGCAGCCTGAACTCCAGCGAGCCGCTGGTATTAAAGGAGCTGGTGCGTAATCTGTTCCTGTTCTGCTACGCCCGGGCCTTGCGCCCGACCGGTGAGATGCACAACAAGATTGAAGTATGAAACGCGATAAAACCGTGGGAGCGAGCTTGCCCGCGAAAATGGAGTCTCAGGCAACACCAGGTGTGACTCAAAGAACGCCTTCGCGAGCAGGCCCGCTCCCACATTAGCTTGTCATAAGGACAGGCCAGGTCTTACAGAACGTCCAGCAGCTCGACGTCGAATACCAGAACGCTGTGCGGCGGGATGCTGCCAACGCCTTGAGCGCCGTAAGCCAGTTCGCTCGGCACGTACAGACGCCATTTGCTGCCGGCATTCATCAGTTGCAGGGCCTCGGTCCAACCAGCGATCACGCCGCCGACCGGGAATTCGGCTGGCTGACCACGCTCGTAGGAGCTGTCGAACACAGTGCCGTCGATCAGCGTGCCGTGGTAGTGCGTACGCACTTGATCTTCACGGGATGGCTTGGCGCCTTCACCCTGAGTCAGTACTTCGAATTGCAGGCCGGAAGCCAGAGTGGTGATGCCGTCGCGCTTGGCGTTTTCAGCCAGGAACGCCAGGCCTTCGCCAGCAGCCGCTTCAGCTTTTGCAGCCGCTTCGGCTTGCATGATTTCGCGGATCACCTTGAAGCTGGCGGACATTTCTTCCTGACCCACACGGCTTGGCTTACCGGCGAAAGCGTCGGTCAGACCGGCCAGGATGGCATCCAGGCTAACGCCCGGTGGCGGGTTGTCACGCAACTGGTCACCCAACTGACGGCCGATGCCGTAGCTGACGCGGGTTTCGTCGGTGGACAGATTTACTTCGGACATGACACTGCTCCGCTGTGCGGACGGCCACAAGACTTGCCGTGCGTGCACAGCGCGTCCCGGCGCGCCCGGAACCAAAAGGGCGAGCAGACTAGCACAGATGCTCAGGCGATGGGACGCAGTGCCTACAGGACCGAGCGCCAGGCGATCGGCACCTTGAGGCTTTCCTCGCCACTGGCGCCAAGGCCACACATTTCATCGTGTACCGAGGTGTGGACGAGGTTGAACGGCAACACCGGGAAGTTATGCAACATATCCCGCGCATGCTCCACCGATCGCAGCGTCAACAGGTTGCCCTTGAGATCACTTAACGGATACGCCGCCCCATGCATCCGTGCTTCGAGCAGATAGATTCCGCCCTCCATGGAAATCAGGTTCAGTTCATCGACCTTCCTGGCGATAGCAAACGCATTCAACTCTTGCAGGTTCATGAACACACCTCACGCAATGGCGAGCCGGGATCTATACAGGGATAGGCCCACGCGCATCAAAGCACAAGCCACAAACGACACCGCCCGTCTGTTTCGCAACAGACGGGCGGTGTTTTGCAGCGCTCAAACCTTGATCAGTGTTTGGTGACCTTGTCGAGGTAGCCCATGGCGAACGCCGAGACGACAAACGTCATGTGGATGATCACGTACCACATCAGATGTTCGGGATCGACGTTCTTGGCGTCCATGAAGATCCGTAGCAAGTGGATCGAGGAAATCGCCACGATCGAGGCTGCCACTTTCATCTTCAACGAGGAAGAGTCCATGGTTCCCAGCCAACTGAGCTTTTCCTTGCCTTCGTCGATGTCCAGTTCAGAGACGAAGTTCTCGTAGCCGGAAATCATCACCATCACCAAGAGGCCGCCCACCAGCGCCATGTCGATCAGCGACAGCAGCACCAGTATCAGCTCCGACTCGGCCATCGAGAACACGTTGGGCAGGATATGGATGACTTCCTGGAAAAATTTCAACGCCAAGGCCAGCAGCCCGAGGGACAACCCGATATAGATCGGCGCCAGCAGCCAGCGCGAGGCGTACATTGCGTTTTCGATAAAGCGTTCCATTGAATCTCACACAAGGGGCTGGAAAATGGCGGCGAGTATACCAGCCACCGAGGACAGCCAGAAACTGCCCGCAAGTCCGGCACCTGCGTGTGTGTGCCAAAGTTTTTCTGCTAGTGTCCAAGCCAATGACAGCCCCGTGACAGTGGACAGGACGCGTGGAAATGGATGTGCGATTGCCGATAACGATTGCCGGAATGTGCCTTGTGCTATTGATGAGCGGTTGCTCGCCCGGCGACAAGAAGCACGCAGTCAGCCTTGAGGAAAAGACGGCAACGTTCGAACAGGCACTCGACGCCATCACTGATCCGAAGCTCAAGGACGCCGTCACCGAGCTCGGCGGCTCGCTGCTGTTGCTTGAACGGGCACAGCTCAAACTCGAAGGCAATCCACTGCGCACCGAATATGGCGAGGACGCCCTCGGCGTGCTCAAGCACTACCCGACCCCGCAGGCGCTGGTCGATACCTTCATCAGTGGCCTGTTCGTGCTGCACAAGGACGCGAGCTCCGATTACCTCACCGACCTGCAGCCAGTATTCCCGTTCAACCTCAACATTCCCGGCGGCTTCCTGTTTCCCCATCGTGTGGAATGGCAATCGGTGACGTTGAGCAACAAACGCGTCATCCCCTACCAGCCCGAGTGGTCGGAAACCGATCCCGGTATTCAGCTCAGCCCGTCCAGTTCCAACGTCACCAACCCCGATGACCTGACCGTAACCTACCCGTTCATCGAAGGTCTGGATGTGGACAAGAAAAGTCAGCCGCAACCGGTGAGCCTGCAGGGCAAGGTTGAAGTCATCGCGCCGCGACGCTTGTACAGCTTCGACCTGACGCAAAAGGACGTCGGCCAGACTCGCACCAACGACAACCTGAGCGTCAAACTGCTGAAGCTTGGAAAGAACTACGCCGAAGTCGAATTCAGCAACAACCTGCCCTTGCCAGCGCAAGTCGCCGATTCGCAACTCAATCCTTTGATCGTTCAGGCCCGCGACGCCACCGGGCAATACCTGGTGCGCGCCGGTTCAATCAATGAAAGTCCGGAACAAGTAGCCTTCTACGAAAAACAACTGGCGCACCTGCAACAACAGAAAACCTGGAGCGACGCGCTGGAAAAGCAACTCAGCGCCCATCAGCAAGCCTTCGAGCAACAACACCCGCAGCGCTATAACAAGGTCTATTTCAATGGCCCGATCGAGACGCTGGAGGTCAGCGCGCTGGACTTCTCATCCGCCACCGTCACCCGCCAGTCGCTCGATCTCCCCATTCGCGCCTTTCATCAGCACACCACGGACAAAGCCATCAAGCCGCTGGATCTGCCAGTGGTGGTGTATGACGATCTGGCCGAGAACTGGCTCAAGGGCGCGAGCCTGACTGAAGAACAGTTGAAAGCCGGCATCCGTGTCCACCAATCCGTGGAAGACCCGAGCGCCGCGCGCATCGAGTTTTCCCATCGCCGCACCTTCAACGACGAGTTGCTCGGCGACGACTTCAACCCCGGCGACAGCCCGGTGACGTTCTTCACCGAGAAACACAACGGCAAACTCGATGAGCCGATCGAACTGCCGCCCGAGGCCTATCAGGTCGATCCGCTGCGAGCGACGATCACTTACGATCTGAATCTGTTCCCGCAAACCCCAGCGATCGCCGTAGGCTCGATGCCGTTGTTCCTGGCAACGGTGGCCAAGCAAGCGTACGACGCCAAGTCCTTGCCCAAGGGGCTGGAGATCAAGAACAACATGCTGGTGGTAGACCTGAAACAGTTTCCGGCCAACGAATGGCGCTTCTTCGTCAAGGACGACAGCGGCAACTATCTCAAGCAGATTCTCTCGGTCAGCCACGATGCGAGCGCAGAGGGCCCGGCGTTGTTCGGCGTGCATTACTTCTATGGCCGCCCAACCCACGTGGAAACCTATCAGCGAACTGACCTCACCACCCTGCAATACGGCTTCGAGGTCAAACTCGACCCAGCACAGTTGACCGACCCTGCGCTCTAACTGTTGAGACTTCGTCCGCGCCCCCCGTTGATCTGCCGAAGCTGGGCTTGCAGGTGCAGGCTCCAGATCTGCGGATCGTCGGCCAGCTCATAGCCGTGCAGCGTCAGACTTTCGACGATGGTGTCGAGGATCGACTCGGCGGCGACTGGCCCGTGGAACGGGCCTTGGGCTTTGATAGCGGAAGGTTGTTCACCGGCCATGCCGGCAGCGAAGAGCAGCGTCCACATGCCGGTATCGCCGGCCAACGGTTTGATGACACATTCGATACGGGTCACGAGACCCAGGCATTGACGGGTGAGGCAGAGGTTGCGCGACATGGCGGCGACCCTCGGTGAAGCCGGTATTCAGCCCTCACGGGAGGACTGGCTCGATCCAGTGATACTGTCGATATCCTTGAGCTGAGAATAGAAGAAAAGTTCGCCGCGCAAGCCGCACGAAACCAAAATGCGCCGAATGGTCATTGTGTGAATATTGGCGCCAGAGTAGTGGCGCTTTCTATTGGCTGCACCCTGAAAAATATGGGAAGGGGCTTGCTCCCGAAGGCAGTGTGTCAGGCAACAGATTCGTTGGCTGATACTGCGCCTCCGGGAGCAAGCCCCCTCCCATTGTTTTGATGCCGTTGCAGTTTTTGACCTGGTTAAGGTTTACGCCGGTTTGGCTTCTACCAACGCCTCTTGCGCCAGTTCCTTCTCAGCCTCCTTCAAATCCTCTTCGCTGATCATCTCGGCAATCACCCGCAGACGCTCAACCACCCGCGCATTGACGCTGCCTTCAGGGAACTGACCGTCTGCATCCGGTTCACCGGCCGGCTCGCCGACCAGCAGGCTCAGCGCCTCGTCGGCCTGACGCACCGCGTAAACGTGGAACTGCCCGGCGCGCACCGCCGCCAGTACTTTTTCGTCGAGCATCAAGGTGGCGACGTTGGCCTGGGGAATGATCGCGCCCTGCTCGCCGGTCAGCCCGCGTGCCTCGCAGAGGCGGAAGAAGCCTTCGATCTTCTCGTTGACCCCACCGACCGCTTGCACTTCGCCGAACTGGTTGATGGAGCCGGTGATCGCAAAGCATTGCTTGAGCGGTGTTTTCGACAGCGCCGAAATCAACGTACAGGCCTCGCCCAACGAAGCACTGTCGCCATCGACGTAACCGTAGGACTGCTCCAGCGCGATGCTCGCGGAAATCGCCAACGGGAATTCCTGCGCATAACGGCTGCCCAGATAGCCGGTGAGGATCATCACGCCCTTGGAGTGAATCGGCTGGCCGAGGTTGACCTCGCGCTCGATGTCGACGATCCCGCTGCCGCCCGGATACACCGTGGCGGAAATCCGCGCCGGCACACCGAACGCCGAGTCGCCGACTTCCAGCACGGTCAAACCGTTACACTTGCCGACCGCCGCCCCGTCGGTGTCGATCAGGATGATCCCGGCGAGCATGTCGTCGAGAATTCGCGCCGACACACGCCCGGTGCGAGTGGCCTTGGCTTTCAGCGCACGCTCGATATGCCCGGCATCGGTCATTTCATCGCCGGCCAGATGACGGATGAAATCCGCCTCGCTGACCAACTGGAACAAATCACCGATTCGCGCCGACAAACGCCCCTGATGCTCGGCCAGACGGGCGCTGTACGTCGCCAGACGCGCGACCGCATCGGCGGTCAAAGGCGCCATGCCTTCTTCAGAAGTGCGGGTTTTGAGCAACTGGGCGAATTGCTCCAGGCTCTCGTCGACCATCGGAATGTCTTCGTCGAAGTCGACCAGGACGCGGAACATCTCCTGAAAGTCCGGATCGAGGTCTTGCAGCGTGTAATACAGCGAACGTGCGCCGATGATGATGACTTTGACCTGCAACGGAATGTGCTGCGGGTTGAGGGTCACGGTGGCGAAGCGGCCCATCTCGCCCAAAGGCGATTCCATTTTCAGCTTGCGCGATTGCAGAGCGCGCTTGAGCGCATCCCACACGAATGGCTCGCTGAGCATTTTTTCCGCTTCAAGAATCAGGAAGCCGCCATTGGCACGGTGCAGCGCGCCTGGACGCAACTGGCGATAAGTGGTGTAGAGCGCGCCCTGATCGGTGGTGTATTCGATACGACCGAACAGGTTTTCGTAAGTCGGGTGCGGTTCGAATACCACTGGCGCGCCGCCGCTGGCCGGATGCCCGACCACCAGACTCGGTGCGTATTGCTCCTCCAGCAGTTTGCGCGCAACGGCGTCAGTCTTGCTGTCATCGACCAGTTGCTCGACCACGGTTTTGAGCAGGTACACCTGCATCGCTTGCAGGTAACCGCAGACGGCGGCGTTCTCCGCGTATTTTTCCGACAGCGGCGACAACAGCGGCTGCAAGGCCAGGGTGATGGTTTCTTCGTTGAGCTGACGCAGCTGGTTGTTCGACTCACGCTTCCACTGCGGCAGGCTGGCGAGTTCTTCGTTCAGGCGTTCTTCGAGACCGGAGATGTCATCGTGAAAACGTTCGCGATCGGCTTCCGGCAATTGCGAAAACTCAGCCTCATCCAGCGCCTTGCCGTCGAGCATCGGCGTGAAGGCGATGTTGCTGCTGTCGCGGTACAGGGCGACGTCTTTTTCCAGAGCCAGTCGCTCGATGATGTCGAGGGCCTTGTCGTAGCGCTGGTTGAAAGCCCGGTCGATGGCGCTTTTCTTTTGCTGGTAGGACGGATGCTCGAACACGGCCGGGAAGGTCGCCAGCAGGTTGTCGATCAAGCCGTTGATGTCACCGATAAACGAGCCGGCCGTACCCGATGGCAGTTCCAGAACGCGAGGCTCGCGAGGCTCGTCGAAATTATTGACATAGACCCAGTCCGCCGGGGTCTGCAGGCGTTTGCCTTCGGCTTTCAGGTAGCGTTTGACGAACGAGAAACGACCGGTGCCGGGCTCGCCCATCACGAATACGTTGTAACCGGGGCGTGGCATGGCCACACCGAACTGCAAGGCTTCGACCGCACGTTCCTGGCCGAGCACACCGCGAAAGGGCTCCAGATCATTGGTGGTAGTGAAGCTGAACTGTTCAGCGGAAAACGGACGGGTCAGCGCTTCGGGCGCTATACGCAGGCTGGCAGCAACAGGATCAGGCATCGGGCTTCCTTAACAATCAGGCGGGGCAGATAGCGGCATTCTGGCGCTGCCCGTACCCCACTGGCAAGGCGCGCCCTATGACAAAGCATAGACAACCGGTCGCCCCCGCCCCCTCCCCTGTGAAATCGGGGTTATCGCCAAATCTTTTGTAAAAAATCACGGAACCCCAGGAACGTGCCTAAACTCCAAACTGCGCGGCTGGAACTAATACCGGCCCACTGGCTTCGTTTGGATCTGTTTCTACAGAGCTTGGGGGGCCAGAACCCTGTCCATTGGTATGCACACAAAGAGAACAAAGCTATGAAACGGATTCTTCTCGGTACTCTCTTCACCGCTGTATCCATCAACGCAATGGCGCAAGCCCCGGGCGGCCCGGATTGCGGTTGGGGCAACATGCTGTTCGAAGGTCAGCGTGGCACCCCGGCTCACTTCCTCGCTTCCACCACCAACGGCACGTCCGGTAACGCTACCTTCGGCATGACGTCCGGCACCAACGGTTGCTCGACCAACGCATCGCTGACCTACGGCGGCAAATCCTGGATTGCCATGAATGGCATGATGAACGAGCTGTCCGAAGACATGGCCAAAGGCAACGGCGAAGCGCTGACGACTTATGCCGTGGTGCTGGGCGTGGCGCCGCAAGACCGTGCGCACTTCGCGGCCGTCACTCACGAGCACTTCCAGCAGATCTTCAGCAAGGCTGACGTGACCGCTGAAGACGTGCACACCAACACCCTGGCCGTTCTGAAGTCAGACCCACGTCTGGCCAAGTACGCCACTCAGGCTTAAGCTCGACCCCACCCGCTTCTTTCGGGAAGCGGGTTTTGTTTTTTCGGCCCGTCCCTCCTTGGGTCTTTTTTTCTTTCCTGTTTAAGTTGCCGACTATGCTCAAACGCCTTGCCTGGCTGGCGCTCTGTGTCTGCGCCCCGCTGTCCGCCGCGCCAACCATCGATCCTCAACGTTTGCAGCAACTGGCCAATGACCGCTTCTGGATTTCCCTCGGCCACTACGAAACCGCCAAGCTCGGCGGCTGGCGCAGCTATGTCAGCGACAAGAAATTCTTCCTCGCGCCCGATGGCAATGAACATCCCGACCATGAACTGGCCGCCACGGTACAAGCGCTGTACGCCCCGGCCAGCCTCGGCGAGCAGCACGCGCAATGCGTCTACCCCGCCCGCACGCGCTGGCTCAAAACGCAACTCAACCTGAGCGACCTGCCAACGCCTGCGTGTGCCGAGTACAAAAAGTGGTTCAAGGACGTTTCGCCGCACAGCGCGGTGATGATCTTCCCCGCGGCTTATCTCAACAGCCCGTCATCGATGTTCGGCCACACGTTGCTGCGCATCGATCAGGCTGACGTGCAGACCGACAAGACCTCGCTGCTCAGTTACGCCATCAACTTCGGCGCCTACATCGAAGGTTCGGACAACAGCATTCTGTACGCCTGGAAAGGCTTGATGGGGGGCTACCCGGGGCTGTTTGCGCTGGTGCCGTATCAGGAAAAACTCTCCGAATACCGCAGCCTGGAAAACCGCGATCTGTGGGAGTACCGGCTCAATCTGACGCAAGAAGAAACCGCGCGCATGGTCGAGCATGTGTGGGAACTGAAACAGATCCAGTTCGACTATTTCTTCTTCGACGAAAACTGCTCCTACCGCTTGCTCGAATTGCTGCAGGTCGCGCGACCGAGTTTGCGCCTGACCGAACAATTCCCGCTGACGGCAATTCCCACCGACACGGTCAAAGCGGTGAAAGAAGCCGGGTTGGTGGAAAGCATTCAATACCGCCCCTCTCGTGAACGTGAACTGCTCAGTCGCGCCGAGCCTTTGACCGATGACGAACAGGCGTGGGTACTGAACGTCAGCGCCGATCAACAGCAACTGCAAGAGCCGACATTCAAAGCGCTGCCTCGCGAGCGCCAAGCGCTGATCATCGATGCGGCTTATCGCCTGGAACGCTACCGCGCCAACGGCCAGGAGCGCGATCCGCAACGAGCGCAACGCAGTTTCGAACTGCTGCGGGCAATCAACAAGAACCCCGCCCCCGAACTGGACATTGCGCAACCGGGCCTGCCTGAAGACGGCCACGAATCGCGCACCTGGCAGGCCGGTCTCGGCACCCGTGGTGATCGTGCGTTCGGCGAATACGGCTTGCGCATGGCCTATCACGACCTCAACGACAACGCCGAAAGTTTCCCGCTCGGCGCGCAGATCGAAATCCTGCAAATGAAGCTGCGCCAGTACGAAGGCAACCACTGGCAATTCCAGCAACTGGATCTGGCGACCATTCGCTCGCTGACGCCGCGCAATGAGTTGTTGCAGCCATTGTCGTGGCAAGTCACCGGCGGCCTTGAGCGTGTGCCGGGCAAGCATGATGACGAAACCCTGGTCAGCCACGTCAACGGTGGCGGCGGTGGTACGTGGCAGTTGGGCGAAGATGTGCTCGGGTTTGCCCTGGGCACGGTACGTGTCGAACACAACAATGACTTCGCCGGTTTCATTGCGCCAGCCGCAGGCTTCAACAGCGGCGTACTGTGGAAAAACCCGCTGGGCAACCTGAGCCTGGAGGCCAAGGGTGATTACTTCACCAACGGCGAAGTGCGCCGTAGCCTGAGCCTGAATCAGCAGTGGGAATTGTCGCGCAACCTTGGTTTGCGCCTGAGTGCGCAACGCGAGTTCAGTCATCTGGCCACGCCTGAAACCGAAGTCATGCTCGAGGTGAAGTGGTATCACTACTGATCTGAAGCCCAGCAAATAACCCCTGTGGGAGCGGGCCTGCTCGCGAAGGCGTCGTGTCAGGCGATTCAAATGTCGGCTGACACACCGGTTTCGCGAGCAAGCCCGCCTACAGGAATCTCCAGTGTTCAACGAATTACTCACACGCCTTTCACCAACGCCCGACGAATCCCCTTCTAGACTTTCCCTATCAGCCGAGAACCGGCGCGGGAGAGTGCGATGTGGCGGTGTGCGGGTTTGCTGGGTGTTTTGCTGATGCTGGGCGGTTGCCAGACCACTCACGAAGATTTCATCGCCAAAGGTTACCCACCGGCCTTCGCCGACGGTTTTGATGACGGTTGTGTCAGCGGCCGGCAAGCGGCCGGCTCGATCAGCGGCGAATTCCGCAAGAACGTGCCGCGCTATCTCAAGGACAACCAATACGCCGAAGGCTGGACCGACGGCTTTCGCCAGTGTCAGGCGATGCTGGAAAACAAGGGTCGCGAAGAGTATCGCAACGAACACTGGGACGAACGCGAACGCGCCTGGCAGCGCCAGAAAGATCAGGGCGCCGGGCGGGCTTACCGCTCGCAGTAGGTCGCTTCCAGACATCCAGTGAAACCAAATGCCGGCGACCATGGCCCAAACTCTATGAAGAGGAGGACACCATGAGCCGCGCTTTCGTTAACGAAGACAATGCCGCCGCGCAAGCCGATCAGCCCGTCGAACGGCAGGTCAGCACGCAACCCAATTACGTCACACCGCTGGGGCTCGCCCAGTTGCAGGGGAAAGTCGCCGAGCTGCAAGCCCTGCACGCCGAGCAATCGGCCAAGGGTGAACAGGCTGACAAACAACGTCTGGCCGATCTTGAACGTGATCTGCGTTACTTCAATCAACGTCTGGGCAGTGCCCAAGTCGCCGTCGCCGCGACCTCTACCGACAAGGTGCAGATCGGCAGTTGGGTGACCTATGCCGACGAACACAACACCGAGCGCCGCGTGCAACTGGTGGGTGAAGACCAGGCCGACGCCGCCAAAGGCTTGATCAACTGGGGCTCACCACTGGGCCGGGCATTGCTCGGCGCCCAGCTTAACGACGAGGTGCTGTGGCAGCGCCCCGCCGGTGACCAACTGATTGAAGTGATCCGTGTCGAACCTTCGTAAACCACGCCTTGGGCCCACATCGCATCGGCGACCAATGTTGCCCACCTCACCTGCCGCCCATCAAAGCCCTGCTAAAAAACCAGGCACAAAAAAGCGGAGCCCGAAGGCTCCGCTTTTTATGCAACCCGCCCAGTATCAGGCCAGTTTCTTGTGGCGTACCCGGTGTGGCTGGGCCGCTGCTTCGCCGAGGCGCTTTTTGCGATCAGCTTCGTACTCGGTGTAGTTGCCTTCGAAGAACACCGCCTGGGAGTCGTCTTCGTACGCCAGAATGTGCGTCGCGACGCGGTCAAGGAACCACCGATCGTGAGAGATCACAATGGCGGCGCCCGGGAAGTCCAGCAGGGCTTCTTCCAGCGAACGCAGGGTTTCAACGTCGAGGTCGTTGGACGGTTCGTCGAGCAGCAGGACGTTGCCGCCCTCTTTCAGGGTCAGCGCCAGGTGCAGACGACCGCGCTCACCACCGGACAGGTCCTTGACGAACTTTTGCTGATCGCCGCCCTTGAAGTTGAAACGACCGACGTAGGTACGCGACGGAATCTCGTAGTTGCCGATGCGGATCTGGTCCGAACCGTCGGAGATCTGCTGGAACACCGTCTTGCTGCCGTCGAGATCTTCGCGGCTCTGATCCACACAAGCCAGTTGCACGGTTTCGCCGACTTCGATGCTGCCCGAGTCTGGCGTTTCCTTGCCCATCAGCATGCGGAACAGGGTCGACTTACCGGCACCGTTACCGCCAATCACGCCGACAATGGCGCCTTTAGGCATGGAGAACGACAGGTTGTCGATCAACACGCGATCGCCGTAGCCCTTGGTGACGTTCTTGAACTCGATGACTTTGTCGCCCAGGCGCGGACCGGCCGGGATGTAGATCTCGTTGGTTTCGCTGCGCTTCTGGAATTCCTGCGACTGCATTTCTTCGAAGCGTTGCAGACGAGCCTTGGATTTCGACTGGCGGGCCTTGGCGCCTTTGCGCACCCACTCCAGTTCTTCTTTCATGGCTTTTTCGTGAGCCGACTGCTGCTTGGATTCGGCCGCCAGACGATCGGACTTGGCTTCGAGCCAACCCGAGTAGTTGCCCTCGTAAGGAATGCCCGCGCCGCGGTCGAGTTCCAGAATCCAGCCCGCGACGTTGTCGAGGAAGTAACGGTCGTGCGTGATCGCAACCACGGTGCCCGGGAAGTCGTGCAGGAAGTGCTCCAGCCACGCCACGGAGTCAGCGTCCAAGTGGTTGGTCGGTTCGTCGAGCAGCAGCATGTCCGGGGCGGACAGCAGCAGACGGCACAGGGCCACACGGCGTTTTTCACCGCCGGACAAATGTTCGACCTTGGCATCCCACGCCGGCAGACGCAGCGCATCGGCGGCGACTTCCAGTTGGCGATCCAGGTTGTGACCGTCGCTGGCTTGCAGGATGGCTTCGAGCTTGGCCTGTTCTGCCGCCAGTTTGTCGAAGTCGGCATCTTCTTCAGCGTAAGCCGCGTAGACCTCGTCCAGGCGCGCCTGGGCGTTCTTGATCACGCTGACCGCTTCCTCGACCACTTCACGCACGGTCTTGGTGGGGTCAAGTTGTGGCTCTTGCGGCAGATAACCGATGTTCAGGTCCGGCATCGGACGGGCTTCGCCCTCGAACTCAGTGTCGACGCCGGCCATGATTTTCAGCAGCGTGGACTTACCCGAACCGTTGAGGCCGAGTACGCCGATCTTGGCGCCGGGGAAGAACGACAGAGAAATGTTTTTCAGGATTTCCCGCTTCGGCGGAACAACTTTGCCCAGCCGATGCATGGTGAAGACGTATTGAGCCATGGAGAACCTTGGGTCAGTGACAGATGAATGATTGGAGCGCAGGCGATGCCCGGCCAGACCGTGCGCGTCGTTCACTTGATGTTGATCAATGCGTGCGCGCTGAAAAAAGTCTGAGTCTAGGAGCTGGAACGCTCCCGCGTAACCGGCAAAGCTACCTGAATGACCGGTGGCAGTCCAGCCGCGCGGGGCTGGCACTTCGCCACGACTCAAGGCATGCTAGCCGCCCTTCGGGCGTCCGGCTTATAGTGCACGTCGCGCCAGTCCAGCCAAACCGCAGGATTACAGCTTGTCCAAAGTCACTCCGCCAGCCTCCGTGAGCAGCTCCCAACCGGCGCCAGGCTCCCCCCTGCGCGGAACATTAAAGGGTGCGCTGGCCACATTGGTGCTCTTGTTGCTGGCGTTGCTGTTCTGGCAATTGCTTGATCAATTGCACGAAACCCAGAAAAACCAGCGCCAATACACCATCGATTACACCGCCGACCTCGCCTCTCAGGTCAGCCTGAACATGGCGCTGAATGCGCAAATTGCCCTCAATCTGCTACCGATCGTCGAACAACCGCAATCAGCCGACGAACAGCAGGCGCTGTTACGCAAGCTTCAAAAATCACTGCCGGACCTGCGCAGCCTGGCGTTGCTCAGCCCCTCCGGGAGAATCCTCAGCGACAGCAGTGCCGAAAGCTCCGACGCCGACTACCTTAGCGAACTGGTACGCCGCAGCCGCGCCCAAGCGCACTACTTCAGCAATGCCGACGATGGCTCGGTGGTACACCTGTTATTGCATCAGGCCAGCGGCAACGTTCGTGGTTATTGGGCACTGCGCCTGACCCCGACATTCTTCGACTCGCTGACCAAGCAGAGTGAAACCGGCCTGCGTCCGCTGTGGCTGGTGGAAAACCGCCTCAACCACCAGATCATCAGTCGCGACGAAATACTGTCATCCGCCAAGCCAGGCGTGCTGAGTCCCGACGATCTGGCCAACACCGTGCTCACCGTTGCGCTGAGCAGCAGCGATTGGCAACTGCGTGGTTTGTTCGACCGCCAGCGCGTGCTCGAAGAATTGCTGCCCGCGTTCATCGGCAAATGCCTACTGGGCCTGGCCTTCTCGCTGCTGCCGGTGATCGCACTATTGAACATGCGTCGCCGTCAGCGCCAGGTTCATGAGGGGCGCCGGCGTTATCAGGACATCTTCGACGGCACCGGCGTCGCCTTGTGCGTGCTGGACCTCTCCGGCCTGAAACAGTTTTTCGACAAGGCGCAGATCCAGAGCAGCGATCAACTCAAGGCCTGGCTCGACCAGCCGCAACAGCGTCAGCAGGTGTTGCAGGAATTGCGCGTTACCGAAGTCAATCAGGTAGCGCTGCAATTGCTCAACGTCAACTCCTGCGACGACGCCTGGCAACTGTTGATCGACGGTCATCCGCACCCTCACTGCGCGATCGGCAATCAGGTACTCGACGCCGTACTTCAACAGCAAAGTCAGCTGGAACTGGAAATCAAACTGCCGGACACCAACGGTCGCGATCAACACCTGTGGATGGTTTTACGCCTGCCGCAGGAGCAGCACGACTATAAAGCGGTGATCCTGAGCATCAACGACATCACCAGCCGTAAACTCATCGAACTGTCGCTGCTGGAGCGCGAAGGTTTCTGGTCGGACGTGGTGCGTACCGTGCCGGATCATCTGTATGTGCAAGACGTGGTCAGCCAACGGATGATTTTCAGCAACCACCACCTCGGCCAAACGCTGGGCTACAACCGCACCGAACTGCATCAAATGGGGGAGTACTTCTGGGAAATACTCCTGCATCCGGAAGACGCCGACTATTACCATCGCTCGCGTCAGATGCAGCGTCACGCCGGTTACAGTCAACTGCTTCAGTGCCAGTTGCGCTTCCGGCACCGCGACGGCGAATGGCGGCGCTTCGATATTCGTGAACAAGCGCTGGCCCGCGACAAACATGATCAGGTCACGCGGATCATCGGTGTGGCCAAAGACATCACCGAGCAAATCGAGGCCAGCGAATCGCTGCGCGACAGCGAACAGCGCTACCGCATGCTCGCCGAAAGCATCAGCGACGTGATTTTTTCCACCGACAGCAAGCTCTCGCTGAACTACGTCAGCCCGTCGGTGCAAGCGGTGCTGGGTTACGACGCCGAGTGGATTTTCCAGAACGGCTGGCAATCGACCATCGCCAATCCGCAGCAACTGAGCGGTATTTACACCCTGATGGATCGGGTCAGCAAGGCGCTGGACAAACCCGAGCAACTGGCAATCTTGCGCAATCAAGTGCAGACGCAGTTATTCCTGTTCGACTGCCTGCGCGCCGATGGCCGCAAGATCCCGATCGAGTTGCGACTGGTGCTGGTGTGGGACGAGCACGGCGCGTTTGAAGGCGTGCTCGGCGTCGGACGCGACATCAGCCAACAGCGCCGCGCCGAGAAAGACCTGCGCATGGCGGCCACCGTATTCGAGCATTCTACGTCGGCGATCCTGATCACCGACCCGGCCGGGTACATCGTCCAGGCCAACGAAGCCTTCAGCCGCGTCAGTGGTTATGCGGTCAGCGAAGTGCTCGACCAGTTGCCGAACATGCTCACCGTCGACGAGCAACAGGATGCGCACCTGCGTTACGTGCTCAAGCAACTGCATCAGCACAACACCTGGGAAGGCGAGGTCTGGCTCAAGCGCCGTAACGGCGAACATTACCCGGCATGGGTCGGCATCACTGCCGTGCTCGATGACGAAGGCGACCTGGCCAGTTACGTGTGCTTCTTCAGCGACATCAGTGAGCGCAAGGCCAGCGAGCAACGGATTCATCGTCTCGCCTATTACGACGCCCTGACCCACCTGCCGAACCGCACACTGTTCCAGGATCGTCTGCACACCGCACTGCAATCGGCCGAGCGGCAGAAGTCCTGGGTGGTGTTGATGTTCCTCGACCTCGACCGCTTCAAGCCAATCAACGACTCCCTCGGCCACGCCGCCGGCGACCGCATGCTCAAGGACATGGCCACGCGCCTGCTGGCCTGCGTCGACGATGACGACACCGTGGCGCGGATGGGCGGCGACGAATTCACCCTGCTGCTGCAACATCGCTCCAGCCGCGAGATGGCGCTGAACCGCGCGATCCATGTGGCCGAGCAAATTCTTGCGAGTCTGGTGCGCCCGTTCGTGCTTGAAGGCCGCGAGTTCTTCGTCACGGCCAGTATCGGCATCGCCCTGAGCCCGCAGGATGGCAACGAGCTCAGCCAGTTGATGAAGAACGCCGACACCGCGATGTACCACGCCAAGGAACGCGGCAAGAACAACTTCCAGTTCTATCAGGCCGACATGAACGCCAGTGCGCTTGAGCGCCTGGAGCTGGAAAGCGACCTGCGCCATGCCTTGGAGCAGAACGAATTCGTCCTGTATTACCAGCCGCAATTCAGTGGCGACGGCAAACGCCTGACCGGCGCCGAAGCGCTGCTGCGCTGGCGTCATCCGCGTCGCGGACTGGTGCCGCCGGGAGATTTCATTCCGGTACTGGAAGAACTCGGGCTGGTGGTAGACGTCGGTGATTGGGTGATCGGCGAAGCATGTCGCCAACTCAAGACCTGGCACCAGAACCGCGTGCGTGTGCCCAAAGTGTCGGTGAACATCTCGGCGCGGCAGTTCTCCGACGGCCAACTTGGCACGCGAATCGCCAATATCCTCAAGGAAACCGGCCTGCCGCCGGCGTGCCTGGAGCTGGAACTGACCGAAAGCATCCTGATGCGCGAAGTCTGCGAGGCGATGCAGATTCTCGACGGGCTGAAAAACCTCGGCCTGAGCATTGCGGTCGACGACTTCGGCACCGGTTATTCATCGCTCAACTACCTCAAGCAATTCCCGATCGACGTGCTGAAGATCGACCGCACCTTCGTTGACGGCCTGCCGTCCGGCGAGCAGGACGCACAGATTGCCCGGGCGATCATCGCCATGGCCCACAGCCTGAACCTGGCGGTGATCGCCGAAGGTGTGGAAACCCATGAGCAATTGGACTTCCTGCGTGAGCATGGCTGCGATGAGGTGCAGGGGTATCTGTTTGGAAGGCCAATGCCGGCGAGCCGGTTCGAGGCGCAATTCAGTAACGATGCGCTCTTCATGTTCGACTGAAAATCTGTGGCGCGGCCTTCGCGAGCAGGCTCGCTTCCACAAGGATTGATGTCGATCACAAAATCGCAGGCTGGCCTCGGTTAGCGTGAGCGAGCCGGCTCGCGAAGCGGCCAGTAAAAACACCGCACATCTGTCATGAATGCCACTTGTCTGCGACATGATGTCGTTTCATATGCCATCCAAAACCCATTGGGTTAGAATGCCCCCCTTTTCTGCCCCCGATCCTTGAGGACCGCCATGTTCAGCCGTGATTTGACTATTGCCAAGTACGACGCCGATCTTTTTGCCGCCATGGAGCAAGAAGCTCAGCGCCAGGAAGAACACATCGAGCTGATCGCTTCGGAAAACTACACCAGCCCTGCGGTGATGGAGGCTCAAGGCTCGGTACTGACCAACAAGTACGCCGAAGGTTATCCGGGCAAGCGCTACTACGGTGGTTGCGAGTTCGTCGACGTGGTTGAGCAACTGGCCATCGACCGCGCCAAAGAACTGTTCGGCGCCGATTACGCCAACGTTCAGCCGCACGCCGGTTCCCAAGCCAACGCCGCTGTCTACCTGGCGCTGCTGCAAGGTGGCGACACCATTCTGGGCATGAGCCTGGCCCACGGTGGTCACCTGACCCACGGCGCCAGCGTTTCCTCCTCCGGCAAGCTGTACAACGCGGTGCAGTACGGCATCGACGCCAACGGCCTGATCGACTACGACGAAGTCGAGCGTCTGGCTGTTGAGCACAAGCCGAAAATGATCGTGGCCGGTTTCTCTGCCTACTCGCAGATTCTGGATTTCCCACGCTTTCGCGCGATCGCTGACAAGGTTGGCGCTTACCTGTTCGTCGACATGGCTCACGTGGCCGGTCTGGTCGCCGCGGGCGTCTACCCGAACCCGGTGCCTTTCGCTGACGTGGTGACCACCACCACCCACAAGACCCTGCGCGGTCCGCGTGGCGGCCTGATCCTGGCTCGCGCCAACGCCGACATCGAGAAGAAGCTGAACTCCGCCGTATTCCCGGGCGCCCAGGGTGGCCCGCTGGAGCACGTGATTGCCGCCAAAGCGATCTGCTTCAAGGAAGCGCTGCAGCCTGAGTTCAAGACTTACCAGCAACAAGTGGTGAAAAACGCCAAAGCCATGGCCGGCGTGTTCATCGAGCGCGGTTTCGACGTGGTCTCCGGCGGTACTGAAAACCACCTGTTCCTGCTGTCGCTGATCAAGCAGGACATCTCCGGTAAAGACGCCGACGCCGCGCTGGGCAAAGCGTTCATCACCGTGAACAAGAACTCCGTGCCTAACGATCCACGCTCGCCATTCGTCACCTCCGGCCTGCGCTTCGGTACGCCGGCTGTGACCACGCGTGGCTTCAAGGAAGCAGAGTGCAAAGAACTGGCCGGCTGGATCTGCGACATCCTGGCTGACCTGAACAACGAAGCGGTGATCGACGCCGTTCGTGAGAAAGTCAAAGCCATCTGCAAGAAACTGCCGGTCTACGGCGCTTAAGTGCGACGTTAAACCCGCAGCATGAAGAACCGGCCAGTGATGGCCGGTTTTTTTTCGCCTGCAAAAAAGTTTCGGGTCAACAACCGCTCAAGATCGGGGGATTGCGCACAACTGGTAAGACCGGTCATGCCAATTCGTCATTTTTAACTTGCGATCCGTAAAAAACAGCGCCTAGACTGCGCCTGCACTGGACATACCGGTAAGACCACAATAATTAAGTCCTGAATCTGATGTGCCCCGCACACGGCAGCCAGGACACCGACCAGGATT
Organism: Pseudomonas sp. EA_65y_Pfl2_P74; assembly: GCF_963970575.1. NCBI lineage: Bacteria > Pseudomonadati > Pseudomonadota > Gammaproteobacteria > Pseudomonadales > Pseudomonadaceae > Pseudomonas > Pseudomonas sp. EA_65y_Pfl2_P74. Next base: position 12,414 of record NZ_CAXAOQ010000034.1, on the reverse strand, counting down.
CCTCCCATGCTCAGATGGTGCTCGCGTTCAATCTTCCTCCAAGTGGTTCTCGGACTGGTGCTCGGCATCGTCTGCGGGCTGACCCTTCCCGAATATTCCGCCCAGCTCAAACCCCTAGGCGACGGTTTCATCAAACTGATCAAGATGCTCATCGGCCTGATCGTCTTCTGCGTAGTGGTCAGCGGCATCAGTGGCGCGGGCGACCTGAAGAAGGTCGGGCGCATCGGCCTCAAGTCAGTCATCTATTTTGAAGTGCTCACCACCATCGCCTTGGTGATCGGCCTGGTGTTTGCGTTCAGCACCGGGATCGGCAGCGGCGCCAATATCCATCTGGAGCAACTGTCCGCCGCCGACATCGGCGATATCGCCGAACGCGGCCAGCACATACACACCACTACGCAGTTCCTGATGGATCTGATCCCGACCTCCGTCATCGGTGCCTTTGCCAACAACAACATTTTGCAAGTGCTGTTGTTCTCGGTGCTGTTCGGCAGCGCATTGAATCTGGTCGGCGAAGCCGCCTCCGGGATCTCGCGGCTGATCAACGAGCTGAGCCATGTGATCTTCCGGATCATGGGCATGATCGTGCGTCTGGCGCCGATTGGCGTGTTCGGCGCCATCGCGTTTACCACCAGCAAATATGGCCTGGATTCGCTGCAGCATCTGGGCAGTCTGGTCGGTTTGTTCTATCTGACGTGCATGGCCTTTGTCGCTTTGATTCTTGGCTTGGTAATGCGCTTGTCCGGACTGCGCCTGTGGCCGCTGCTCAAGTACCTGCGTGAAGAAATGCTGATCGTCATGGGCACCGCGTCCTCCGACGCCGTATTGCCACAGATCATGCGCAAACTGGAACATCTGGGCATCGGCAGCTCGACCGTCGGGCTGGTGATTCCGACCGGTTACTCGTTCAACCTCGACGGTTTCTCGATCTACCTGACCCTGGCCATCGTGTTCATCGCCAACGCCACCGGCACACCGCTGGCCATGACCGATCTGCTGACCATTCTGCTGGTATCGCTGATCACCTCCAAAGGTGCCCACGGCATTCCCGGTTCGGCGCTGGTGATTCTCGCCGCAACGCTGACGGCGATTCCCGCCATCCCCGTGGTCGGTCTGGTGTTGGTGTTGGCGGTGGACTGGTTCATGGGCATCGGCCGAGCGCTGACCAACCTGATCGGCAACTGCGTCGCCACCGTCGCCATCGCGCGCTGGGAAAAGGACATCGATGTGCAACGCGCGAACAAGGTGCTCAGCGGTCAGCAGGGCTATACCTTTCAAGCGAGAAAACCGGTCGCTCAAGCAGCCGCCAAAGAATTTTGAATGACCGCCGTGCCTGCTGACCCGCAGGCACGGCTCATGGAGCAAGACAAGTGATTACCACCTCAACCGTCGTCAACTCAGTCGTAGAAAAACTCCGGGCCGCGCTGGCCCGTGGTCAGTGGCGCTCCGGCGACATGCTGCCCGGCCAGCGCGAACTGGCCGAACAACTGGGCATCAGCCGCCCGAGCCTGCGCGAAGCGGTGATCGTCCTGGAAACCCTCGGCCTGGTGCGCTCGATGCCGGGCAAAGGCGTGGTGGTGCTCGACGCGCAACGGAGTGACAGCCAAAGCCACGACAGCGCAGTGGCCGGCGCCAGCCTCGAAGACGTGCTGCAACTGCGCTACACCCTGGAGCCGTTCATTGTCGGCCTCGTGGCCCAATCGATCAGCAGCAAGGAAGTCGGCCAGTTGCGCCTGACCCTGATGGACATGCGCGAAGCCCTGGAGGCCGGCGACAGCGAAGCCGGGGTCAGCGCCTACATCGCCTTCCACGAAGAATTGTTCACCCTGACCTCAAACCCGATTTTCCAAAGCGTGGTGCAACAGACCAGCAACGCCCTCAAGCAAAGTGCCGACGTGCTGCGCAATTCCCCGGAACATCTGGCCGAACGCCTCGAAGAAAACGAAGCGGTGGTGCGCGCGATCCGCAGCAAAAACAGCGCTCAGGCCAGTGCCGAAATGCGTCGACACATCCTGCGCGAAGGCCAGCGGATGGGCATCGAGCTGAACATTCCGGAAGACCACTTGAACACCTGAATTTCTTCACACTGGAGACCGGCCATGAACAGTCTTGCCACGCCGTCGCACCCTCGCCAGACCTCGGCGGCCCTGCCCTTCTCCCGCCTGCAAGTGCCGGTGGGCGATCTGTATCCGCGACTGTTCGACGCGATCCTCGAACAGCGTCTCGATGCTGCCAGCCGTTTCACCGAAGACAGCCTCAGGCAGATGTTCGGTGTCAGCCGTGCGGACGTGCGGCGGGTGCTGACGCAGCTGTCCCATGAACACATCATTGTGTTGCGCGCCAATCATCGCCCGCGTGTCACCGCGCTGAATGCCGAACAAACGCGGCAAACCCTGCATGCACGGCGCCTGACCGAAAGCACGCTGGTGCGCCTGGCTTGTCAGCGGCCACAGGCCGAAGAATTGAAGCGCCTGCGAGCGTTGATCGAGCGTGAACGCCAGGCTGTCGAGCAGGATCGGCGGGCGATGGCGATTCGGTTGTCCGGGGAGTTCCACCTGCAACTGGCACACATGGCGGGGAATGCACCGCTGGCGCATTTTCTCGGCAGTCTGGTGCCGCTGACGTCATTGGCGATTGCGCGCAGCGCAGGGCTCACGCGAGGTTGTTGCGCGTGGCAGGAGCATTTGGCGATTGTTGAGGCAGTGGAATGTGGGGATGCTTGCAAAGCCGGGATGCTGATGAACCAACATCTGGATCATCTGGAAGACACTCTGTTGTATTGCGTCAATGAACAGTGCGCCACCGGATGATCGCCATCGCGGGCCCGCCCCCACAGTGATTGAGGGTGACCACAGATTTTGTGACCAACCCCATAACCTGTGGGAGCGGGCTTGTTCGCGAAGAGGCCCTTAATGCCTGCGCAAACATTTAGCCTTGCGCCGCCACCCTGGCAAACCCCGCCCGAATTTTCTCTTCCGGCAAATCATCGGCAATAAACACGATCACACTGTCCCGCGCCTCACCCTCGGCCCACTCCGTATCCCAGTCGAAACCGTAGAGTTTCAAAACGCCCTGAAACACCAACCGTCGATCTTCACCGGCAATGTGCAGCACGCCTTTGTAGCGCAGCAATTGCTTGCCGTGCGCCTCCAGCAATTCATTCATGAATTCACTGAGCTGATCGATATCCAGCGGTTGCTCAGTGCGCAGCACCAGACTGCAGATGCGGTCGATGGACGGCGCCTGGCTCACCGGCCGCAGACTCAGCCCGCCACCCAGGTCGGCATTGAGGTTGAAGCCGCGCACATCGAGCAACTCGGCCAGATCGATATTGCCGTGTTCGACCACACGAATCGGTGCACGACGGTTGATCCGCGTCAGCCGTTCGCTCAGCGCCGTGAATGCCGCTTCGTCGACCAGATCGGTCTTGCTCACCAGCAAGCGGTCGGCGAAACCAATCTGCGCCTGGGCGATGGTCTGGGTCAGGTGCTGCTCGGCGTGGGCCGCGTCGACCAGTGTGATGATGCCGTCGAGAATGTAGCGCTCACGCAATTCTTCATCAATGAAGAAGGTTTGCGCGACTGGCGCCGGATCGGCCAGACCGGTGCATTCGATCACCAGGCGGTCGAAAGCGATTTCGCCGCTATCCAACCGTTCGAGCAGCAGGTACAGCGCTTTGGTCAGATCGGTGTGGATGGTGCAGCAGACGCAGCCATTGGCCAGGGTCATGACTTGCACCGGCTCGTCGCCCAGCAACTGCGTGTCGATGCCGGCGTCGCTGAATTCGTTTTCGATCACGGCGATTTTCAGGCCGTGCTCGGCTTTCAATAGATGGCGCAGCAAGGTGGTTTTGCCGGCACCGAGGAAACCACTGAGTACCGTGACCGGAATGGGAGAGGACAAAACTCGATCTCCTTAAAAGAAACACAAAACAAATGTGGGAGCGGACTTGCTCGCGAAGACGGTGCATCAGTCAGAACAATCATCAACTGACACTGCGCTTTCGCGAGCAAGCCCGCTCCCACAGGGGGATTGCAGCAACCTCAGGCTGTCAGCTCAACAGCACTTGGGCCCACCCTTGCCACCGTAACGGGCCTCCTGACGTTCGCGGAAGAACATCTCGTAGCTCATCATCGGTTTGTCCGGGTGCTTGGTTTGCATATGCTCGACGTAGGTGTCGTAGTCGGGCATGCCGACCATCAAGCGCGCAGCCTGACCGAGGTATTTACCGAGGCGACTCAGGTCATTGAACATGGTGCAATCCTCTGGTTACGCATCCGGCAGAGCCTGGAATGGCGATTCTTTATCCGTACGCTCTTTTTTGCCCCAGGCGGCGATGCCGACTTTGAGCGCATAGAACAGGATGCTGAATACCACGAACAGGAACAGCGCGGTCAGCGTGGCATTGGTGTAAGCATTGAAAATGACGTGCTGCATCTGATCGATGCTCTTGGCCGGGGCAATAATCTGACCGTTGGCCAAGGCATCGCTGTACTTCTTGGCCAGCGACAGGAAACCGATTGCCGGGTTGGCGTCGAACAGTTTGATGAAACCCGCCGTCGTGGTGCAGATCAGCAGCCAGGTGGCTGGCAGCAGCGTGACCCAAATGTAGCGCTGACGCTTCATTTTGATCAGAACCACAGTGCCGAGCATCAGCGCGATACCGGCCAGCATCTGGTTGGAGATACCGAACAGCGGCCACAAGGTGTTGATGCCGCCCAGTGGATCGATCACGCCTTGGTACAGCAACCAGCCCCACATTGCCACACAACCGGCGGTGGCAATCAGGTTGGCCGTCCACGACTCGGTACGCTTGAGCGCCGGAACGAAAGAGCCGAGCAGATCCTGGAGCATGAAACGTCCGGCACGGGTGCCAGCGTCCACAGCGGTAAGGATGAACAGCGCTTCGAACAGGATCGCAAAGTGGTACCAGAACGCCATGGTGTTTTCACCCGGCAGGACACTGTGCAGGATTTGCGCGATCCCCACCGCCAGGGTCGGCGCACCACCGGCACGGGCCAGAATGGTGGTTTCACCGATGTCATGGGCGACGGCTTGCAGCGCCTCAGGCGTGATCGCAAAGCCCCAACTGCTGACCATCTGCGCCACTGACGCAACATCCCCACCCACCACGGCGGCCGGGCTGTTCATGGCGAAGTAGACGCCCGGTTCGATCACCGAAGCCGCCACCATGGCCATGATGGCGACGAACGATTCCATCAGCATGCCGCCGTAACCGATGTAACGGGCGTTGGTTTCGTTATCCAGCAGCTTCGGCGTGGTGCCGGAGGAGATCAGCGCGTGGAAACCCGACACCGCACCACAGGCAATGGTGATGAACAGGAACGGGAACAGACCGCCCTTCCACACAGGGCCGGTGCCGTCGACGAACTGGGTCAATGCCGGCATTTTCAGCTCAGGCATGGTCACCAGAATGCCAATCGCCAACGCGATGATCGTACCGATCTTGAGGAAGGTCGACAGGTAGTCACGCGGCGCAAGGATCAGCCATACCGGCAGAACCGCCGCCACGAAGCCGTAACCGATCAGCATCCAGGTGATTTGAATGCCGGTGAAACTGAAGGCCTTGGCCCACACCGGATCAGCGGCAATCTGCCCGCCCAGCCAGATCGAACCGAGCAGCAGCACCACGCCAATCACCGAAATCTCGCCGATGCGACCCGGACGGATGTAGCGCATGTAGATGCCCATGAACATCGCGATCGGGATGGTCGCCATCACGGTGAAGATGCCCCACGGGCTCTCCGCCAGCGCTTTCACCACGATCAGCGCCAGCACCGCAAGGATGATGATCATGATCAGGAAGCAGCCGAACAGTGCGATGGTGCCGGGAATGCGGCCCATTTCTTCACGCACCATGTCGCCCAGGGATCGGCCGTTGCGACGGGTCGACATGAACAGAACCATGAAGTCCTGCACCGCGCCCGCCAGCACCACACCGGCAATCAGCCAAAGCGTGCCAGGCAAATACCCCATCTGCGCTGCCAATACCGGGCCGACCAACGGCCCCGCGCCAGCAATGGCCGCGAAGTGGTGACCGAAGAGAATGTGTTTGTTGGTTGGAACGTAGTCCAGACCGTCGTTGTTGAGCACGGCGGGGGTGGCCCGACGCGCATCGAGTTGCATCACATTGTTCGCGATGAACAGGCTGTAGTAACGATACGCAACCAGATAAATGGCCACGGCAGCGACCACAATCCACAAGGCGTTGATCGCCTCGCCTCGGCGCAATGCCACTACGCCCAGGGCGCACGCTCCTACGATTGCCAGCACTAGCCAGGGTAAGTGGCGTAGCAGGCTATTATTATTTTTCATTTTTTTATTCCAGCCAGGGTGGACAAGAAAGACAGCCACCCCGAGTTTAGCGCTACTGGCGACAAAGGCCATACCCCGACGTTGGTCTAGACGCTTGTCTGCACTGGCACGGTTGAAGAATGCGGGTCTATAGTCAGCGAACATCCGGAGGATTGCGCCATGAGCGAACAACCTGACGAGCGTCGCCGTTTCAAACGCATCGCGTTCGATGCCAAAACCGAGCTGAGACAGGGTGAGTACATCTGGCCAGTGAAGTTGATCGACCTGTCGTTAAAGGGTCTGTTGATCGAAAAGCCTGAGCCGTGGCCAGGTGATCGGGAGCGGCATTTCCTGGTCGATATCCATCTCAACGATGAGGTCGTCATCAAGATGGATGCGCAACTGACCCATGACGACCATGGCCAGCTCGGCTTCGTCTGCAAGCACATCAACCTGGAGTCCATCGAACGCCTGCGGCGCTTGATTGAGTTCAACCTGGGCGATCCGCAGGAGCTGGAGCGCGAGTTGGGCGCTCTGATCGAAATCTAGAAGCCACTACCGCTCCCACCAAGGTGCTGAGTGTTTATTCGAAGAGCGCGTCGAGGGCCTGTTCCAGGCGGGTCACGGCGATGATCTGCAGCCCCGGCGGTGACTCCTTCGGCGCATTACCCTTGGGCACGATCGCCCGTTTGAAGCCATGCTTGGCCGCTTCCTTCAAACGTTCCTGCCCACTCGGCACCGGACGCACTTCGCCAGACAAGCCTACTTCACCAAACACCAGCAGATCATGGGGCAATGGCCGATTACGCAAGCTCGACATCACCGCCGCCATCAATGCCAGGTCAGAGGCCGTCTCCAGCACCTTCACCCCGCCGACCACATTGAGAAACACGTCCTGATCGTGAGTCGGAATACCGCCGTGCCGATGCAAAACCGCCAGTAACATCGCCAACCGGTTCTGATCCAGCCCCAACGTTACCCGGCGCGGGTTGGCCAAGTGGCTGTCATCGACCAACGCCTGCACTTCCACCAACATCGGCCGAGTGCCTTCCCACGTTGCCATCACCACGCTGCCCGGGACTTCTTCCTGAGCACGCGTCAGAAAAATCGCCGAAGGATTAGAGACTTCTTTCAACCCCTTGTCGGTCATGCCGAACACGCCCAACTCATTGACCGCGCCAAAACGGTTCTTCACCGCGCGCAACAACCGCAAGCGTCCGTCGGACTCGCCTTCGAAATACAGCACCGTATCGACCATGTGCTCCAGCACGCGAGGCCCGGCAAGCGCGCCCTCCTTGGTGACATGACCGACAAGGAAAATCGCCGTGCCGCTTTGCTTGGCATAACGCACCAGCAGCGCCGCACTCTCCCGCACCTGGGAGACACCACCAGGCGCCGACTGCAATTGTTCGGTGAAGATCGTCTGGATCGAGTCGATCACCATCACCTTGGGTTTTTCCTGACGGGCGGTGGCGATGATGGTTTCGATACAGGTTTCAGTCATCACCCGCAGTTGATCCTGGGGCAAGCCGAGACGGCGCGCGCGCATGGCCACTTGTTGCTGGGACTCTTCGCCGGTGACGTACAGCGCCGGCATGCTCTTGGCAAGGTTACACAGGGTCTGCAACAGAATTGTCGATTTGCCGATCCCCGGATCGCCGCCAATCAGCACCACCGAACCATCTACCAGACCGCCGCCGAGCACGCGATCGAGTTCGCCCGACGCGGTGGAAAACCGCGGAATCTCTTCAATGCTGACTTCGGCCAGCGTCTTGATCTGCGCCTGCTGCCCGGCCCAACCGGTACGACCGGTGGGCGCGGTGGCCCCGCCGCTTTCGATCATGGTTTCAGTCAGGGTGTTCCAGGCACCACACTCACCGCACTGGCCGGCCCATTTGGGAAAAGTGGCGCCGCACTCGGTGCAGCCGTACATGCGCTTGGCCTTGGCCATCTGAACCCCCGGGGCAAAACCGCGATGATAACGCAGCCATCACCGATCAGCGCGGCGCGGCGGTGCGGATTTCTCCGCCGGCCAGACGCGTGGGGCTGTTGCCCAGCGGATCTTCGGCATTCAGGTCGGCACCTTTGGCCTTGAGTGCGTCGAGCAACTCAAGGCGTTTGAACAATCCGGCGTACATGGCTGCCGTCTGCCCGGCGCCGTTACGCTGGTCGGGGCTGCAGTCGGTCGCCATCAGGCGGCGAGCAATCTGCAACTCGCCCTTGAAAATCGCCCCCATCAACGCCGTGTTACCGCGTTGATCCTGAGCACAGGCATCGGCCCCGGCGGCGAGCAACCTTTCAACCGCCGGCGCCTGACCGTGATACGCCGCCAGAATCAGCGCGGTGTAACCCTTGCTGTCGCGGGTATCGAGGGAGTAACCGGACTCGATGAAGGTGTCCAGCATCGGTACGTCGCCGCGTCGGGCCGCGTCGAAATAGTAATCCTGAAGTTGAGCCTTGATCGCGTCGGGCCCCTGTTCAGGGGAGGCCGCCCACGCGGCGAACGACAGACAACCCGATAGCCACAAAAGACAGATACGCATAAGCACTCTCCTTGAGCGAAACGAGGCCCGGATTCAGACCCCGCGTCGCATCAACGCTGAATCAGTCGACCAGTTTGGCCGCCAGCGCCTTGACTCGGCTCAGGTCGCCCATGGCCACTTTAGTCACGCCGGTGCCGTATTCGGGATCAGCCTTATAAAGGAAGGACAGGATGATGTGCTTGCTCTCGTCATCAGTGGTGGCCAGCGAGCCGCCAAAGCTGTCGATCAGATCACGACGTTCCTTTTTGCTGAACGAGCGATACAGATCGCCGGCCTGCCTGAAGTTCTGCTCACGCTGAATTTTCGCCTGCTGGGTGCTGCCCGATAGCGCCGATGGGCTGTAACGCGCGCTTTGCGTCTCTTCGCGCGGTTGCAAACGGCTCGGCTGATAGTTCACGCCGGAGTGGCTGGCACCCCCATTCATCGCACCGTCCTGATTGCCATTATTCACCGCAACTTTTGGCGCGTTGATCGGTAGTTGCAGGGCGTTGGCACCCAGGCGATACATTTGCGTGTCGGCATAAGAGAATACTCGGCCTTGCAATAAACGGTCTTCCGACGGCTCGATACCCGGCACAACATTGGCCGGCGCCATGGCAACTTGTTCGGTTTCCTGAAACACGTTTGCCGGATTACGGTTCAGTACCATTTGTCCAACTTTTCGCTCTGGAATACCCGGCCAGATCTTGGTTGCATCCAGCGGATCGAAATCAAACTTGGACAAGTCTTGCGGTTTCAGAACCTGAATGTACAAGTCCCACTTCGGAAAATTGCCTTTATTGATGTTTGTCACCAAGTCATTGGTCATATGACTGTAGTCCTGACCTTGAACTTTCGTCACTTCTTTAGGCGCCAGATTCTTTATGCCTTGCAAACTCTTCCAGTGAAACTTTACGTAATGCACTTCACCTTTTGAATTGATCAACTTATAAGCATGTACGCCGTTGCCGTCCATTTCCCGATAACTGGCTGGCGTGCCTGAGTTGGAATACAACTCGGTCAGCGTGCGCGTGGCTTCCGGTACATGGGAGAAGAAGTCGAACCGGCGAGAGTCGTCATCAAGGTTGGTACGCGGATCAGGTTTGAAGGCGTGCACCATGTCCGGGAACTTGATCGCATCGCGAATGAAGAACGTCGGGAAGTTGTTGCCCACCAGATCCCAGTTGCCATCGGCGGTGTAGAACTTGGTGGCGAAACCGCGCGGGTCGCGCAGGGTTTCCGGGGAGTGATTACCGTGCACCACGGCGGAAAAACGCACGAAAACCGGCGTGCTCTGGCCGGCGGCAAAGACCTTGGCCTTGCTCAGGTCACTGAGGTCATTGGTGACCGTGAAAGTGCCGTGGGCGCCAGCGCCGCGTGCATGTACCACACGCTCGGGAATGCGCTCGCGGTCGAAACGCTGCAGCTTCTGGATCAGTTGCACATCCTGCAGCAGCACCGGGCCATTGGCACCGGCAGTCTGCGAATTCTGATTGTCACCCACCGCTGCGCCGTTATCCCGGGTCAGGGGCGCGGCATGCACGGAGAAGGTCAGAAGGCTGGCGGTGAGTACGCCAAGGGTGCGGCGATGGGGAAAAGCCCCTAAGCCAAGCGTGGAAGTCATATCAGGTTCCTCTGGTTTTTTGGGCGCATCCAGGTGCGCCAAACAGAGGCTAGAGGGCAAAACCGGCGAACATAAATAGAAAGTTCGTAACTCGATGATTGATAGATTTTTCTTCCTTTTCATGGTGTTACGGCGTATTTCGCGCGCGATTAGTGGCACTTTGCAAACTAATCGTCGATTAGTGTGTCGATAAAAACGGGCATTGTAAGAAGGTGTTTCGCGCAGGACGCGTTTTGCTGATTTACACTGCGTACACCAAACTCATCTGTAACAAGGAAATAACCTATGGGCGTGCTAAGCGAGTTCAAGGCCTTCGCGGTCAAAGGCAATGTGGTCGACATGGCCGTCGGTATCATCATCGGTGCCGCCTTCGGCAAAATCGTTTCGTCGTTTGTCGGTGACGTGATCATGCCGCCGATCGGCCTGCTGATCGGTGGTGTCGACTTCAGTGACCTGACCATTACGCTGAAAGCCGCCGAGGGCAGCGCCCCTGCGGTAGTGATGGCTTACGGCAAATTCATTCAGACCGTGCTCGACTTCATAATCGTCGCCTTCGCGATCTTCATGGGCGTCAAAGCCATCAACCGCCTCAAACGCGAAGAAGCCGTGGCCCCGACCCTGCCTCCGGTGCCAACCAAAGAAGAAGAATTGCTGGGCGAGATCCGCGATCTGCTCAAGGCCCAGAACAATCAGCCCTGAACGTTGCACGCGATAAACAACGGCGCCTTCGGGCGCCGTTTGTTTACCAGTAGTTTTCCACGGCCACCTGGCCAGGGCGGCGAGTGAGGCTTAAGCTCATCCCCCGTTTTTTCAACAGTGCACGAGTGTCGTCGATCATCTGCGGATTGCCACACAACATGACCCGCGAGTGTTCTGCAGATAGCTCGACACCCGCGACACGCTCAAGCTCTCCGTTCTCGATCAGCGCAGTGATGCGACCGCTCAGCGCGCCGGGATGCGCTTGTCGCGTGACTGTCGGGATGAATTGCAACTTGTGTGCGTGCTCGCTCAGGTATTCACGTTGCGCCAGCCCGGCAATAAGCGGCTGATACGCTAACTCCCGCACTTCGCGCACGCTGTACACCAGAATGATCCGTTCGAATTTTTCCCAGACCTCGAAGTCCTGCAGAATCGACAGAAAAGGCGCCACCCCCGTGCCTGTGGATAACAACCACAGGTCCCGACCGTCGACGAAGCGATCAAGGGTCAGATAGCCGAATGCCTGCCGATCCACCAGCAAGCTATCGCCGATCTGCAGCCGACTTAATTCACTGGTGAATTCACCGCCCGGTACCACGATCGAAAAAAACTCAAGAAACTCGTCGAAGGGTGACGACACCATCGAATAAGCGCGCCACACGGTGCTGCCATCGGCCCTGGTTACGCCAAGCCTGGCAAACTGCCCCGCACGGAAGCGAAAGCCTGCATCACGACAGGTGCGCAAGGTGAATAGACTGGGGGTCAACGGCTGCACGTCGATCAATGTCTGAACCGTGTACTTCTCTGCACTGGCGGTCATGGAGCGCTCCGATAAACGATTGACACCAGTGTCCCGCAATTCCCCCCGTCTAAACACCGATGATTGGTAATGGCATTCGAAAAACCCACCCTTTAGTTAAAATCCAGAATGACCACATGAGTTAAAAATCTTTCGTCGCTAAGAACATTTACTGAACACACCGACATCTTCAAGAGCGAAATAATTTAAAACCACACGCAGGAAATATCCTACACTTCGACCCGTGCCGGGTTTTTGGATCCATTCGGCGCCCCCTATGCAACACCAACGGAGAGTTTCTAATGGAAACTTGGAAGGAGTCGCAGTTAACGGCGTTTTTCAAGGTTGTTGTCGCGTCGCCGTCTAACTATGCCGCTCTTTTCTCGGTCTGCTGCTGCCGATCCGGGTTCAACATCACAGTGCCCATCGGCTCCCAGTTTCTTGTCTGGCCAGAC